>NZ_JBEOWM010000011.1:0-163499 GCF_040296045.1 Streptomyces sp. NPDC002490
GGCGCCCCCCCGGTGCTGGCTGACGCCGCGCATGGGGCCGGGCGTGCCCCCCCCGGCCCCGCCCGCGCCGGCACGACGGCCGCACCCGGTCGGCCCGGCGGCACCGGCTCAACGCCGCGAGCTGACCACGACCGCCGGACCGGCCGGATCGGCGTCCGGGCCCGGGAGCTTGCCCGCCACGTCGAGGTTCCGCCCGCGCGCGGTGATGTCCACCGCCGCGAACTTTGCGCCCCCGGCCACGTGCAGGTCCAGCGACGTCCACGACGAACCGGTGCGCTGCCACACCACCGGAGCCACCGCGCCCCCGCCCTCGGCCAGGACCACCGGTGCGCCGCCGCTGACGGCCACCGACCGCAGCGGGGTCACCCCCTGCGGCAGCGGCACCTCCCGCCACTTCCCGCCGCGCAGTTCGCACACCAGACCGCGCGCCGGCGCCCCCGCGGCCTTGGCCCGGCCGACCGCCCACACCCGCCCGTCCGGCCCGGCCGCCACCCCGTTCAGCCGGACCCGCTCCGTACCGAGGTCGGGTGCGGGGGCCTTGCGCCACCCGGTGCCGTCGTAGTGCAACAGGACGGGCTTGGACCAGGCGTCGTTGAACGCCTCGCCCACGGCCCACACGTCGTCGTGGGCGAGCGCGGCCACGCCCGACAGGCTCCAGTTGCCGCCCGGACCCTCACCGACGTCCGGCAGCGCGGCGGGCGTCCACCGCCGCCCGTCCCAGTGCTGGAGCTCGCCCACGGCCTTGACCATGTACTCCGGGTCGGGCACGGCGGACCAGCCCGCGGCCCAGGCGTCCCCGGCGCCCCGGACGTCGACGGAGAGGAACCCGGCGGTCATGGTCTGCGCCGGCACGGGCGCCGTCGCGGTCCGCCAGCTCCTGCCGTCCCACCGTTGGGTGACGATCCCGCGGGCCTGTTCCGCGTAGTCGCCGACGACCAGCGCATTGCGCGGCGAGGAGGCGTCGACGTCGTTGAAGCGGACGTCGTACGACGCGGGCAGCGCGGCGGTCGGCAGCGCCTTCCACTCGCCCCCCTCGCGGGCGTCGCGCTCCCAGAGCGTCGGGACGGTGCGGAAGAACCCCTCGCTCCCGCGCTCGAAGCGGATGCCCGCCGCCCAGGTGGTGTGGGGCGCGGGACGGGTGACGGCGAAGGCGTGCGCGTCGGACCCCGCCCCGGTCACCTCCGACGTCGTCCACGCCCCGCGCGCCCGGGGGTCGGAGGGCGACGACGGCGGGACGGCGTACGCCGCCGTGGCCGCCGCCACCACGGCCACGGCCGTGCCGAGGACGAGTGCGGTGCGGCGGAAGCCGGTGGGAGTGGATGCGGTCATGCTCGGGCCTTTCGGAGGACGTTCGGTGGTGCGACGCACCCGGGTCCGCCAAGCCGACCCGGGACGGCCCGCCCGGCCCCCGTGGTTCCCCGAGGCGACCGGACGTACCGCGTCACCCGTTCCTGTCCGCTGACGATCACGGGTTCCCGAAGCCCCGGCACCCGTCCTCCGCGTCCGCCGCCGTCCTTCCCGTCCGTCTCCGAGGCCCGCCGGTGGCGGCCCGGCGCAGGGGGCTGGCCGGTGCGGAGCGCACCCGTCGCCGTCGCCACCACCACAGGGCCAGGGCGACCAGCGGCACCGGGAACAGACGGATCGCCCAGGCCCCCGGCGACACGGCGCCCCGCGCCGCGCCGGACCCGTCCGCCGCCTGCCGGGGGGTGGGGGCGCCGAGCCAGACCGCCTCGTCCGGACCGCCGGGGGAGGGGGCGTGCAGGGAGCCGGCCACCCGCGCGGGCAGGGCGTCGAAGTCCGCGTCGAACGCGTCGCCGGAGAGCCTGCGGAGGGGCACGCTGGTGAGGTCCACCCCGCCGTAGGTGTACCGCTGGACACGGGTGGTACCACCGCTGGTGGTCCGGTCGGTGACCTCGTACTCGCCCTCCGTGTACGAGACCACGAACTCGTCGAAGACCTCGCGCGGCTCCCAACCGTCCGTCAGGCGCCACTCGGTGACGTCTCCGGAGTCCACCAGCGCGCCGTACGTGGTGTCCTCGCCCGTGCTCAGCTCGCGGTACCACTCCGCGGCCACCCGGGCGAGGTGGACCCGGCGCAGGGCCGCGTACTCGGGGGCGGTGTTGACGGCCTTCCTGAGCCCGGGGAGGACCAGGGTGCGTTCCAGGTGCTCGTGGCGGGCCTCGGCGGCCGGGTCCTGCCCGGGGCAGTCGGGAACGCCCGCGGTCCTCCCGGCGGACGTCACCTGCTCCGTCTCCATCTTCACGTCGAGGGGGGCGTCCAGGATGTACAGGGCTTCGCCGTCCTGGTGGATCGAGGCCGGCCCGGGAACGATCCAGTTGCGGGA
This sequence comes from Streptomyces sp. NPDC002490, assembly GCF_040296045.1. NCBI lineage: Bacteria > Bacillati > Actinomycetota > Actinomycetes > Kitasatosporales > Streptomycetaceae > Streptomyces > Streptomyces sp. NPDC002490. The sequence goes on from NZ_JBEOWM010000011.1 coordinate 2,345, forward strand.
CGACACGCAACCCTCCTGGACGCCCTGCCAGTACCGCTTGCCGAGCGCGGTGCGCGGATGGATGATTTCGCCCACCGTCCGCTTCATCCGCAGGTCGGCCTCCAACAGGACGCGCCCGGCGTCCGTGCGGCCCAGTTGCTCCTCCACGATGCGGTCCGGTTGATGCGGGTGGAGGTTCACCCAGAGGTCCTGCCGGGGGAGGGAGAGCCAGACGAAGAAGGCGTCCGAGGACTGTTGGGCCGCGTCCATCCCGGTGTCCGGACGCAGGTCGCCGTGGACGGGGTCGCGGTCGGTGCGGAACGCGTACTGGAGCCCGCTGCCGTCTCCGGGGTCCGACAGATAGCGCAGTTCGACGCTGGAGAAGTCGATTCCGCCCGTTTTCGAAACCGGTTCCGTCAGGGCCTTGACCAGACCGCTTTCGGTCGCTCCGGAGTCCGTACCGCAGCCGTCCCCCCGGGAACCGGGGCGTGCGGTGAGCACCAGTCGCAGACCGAGGCTCCGCTTGCCGCAGGAGCCGCCTCCGCTCACCCGGAGCAGGTGCTTCGCCTTCTTGACCGTCGCGTTCGCCCGCCGGGCCTTCGCGTACTTCCGCTTGCGGTTGGCCTTCTTGAGGGCGGCCAGCTGATCCTTCTCCCCGGCCACCTCCCGCTGGAAGGTCGGGTCCCGGGTCGCGGCGTTCGACGCCTCGTCGAGGAGGTTCTTGAACCGTTGCCGGTACCCCTTCTCCCGGTACACCGGCCCGTGGAACACGTCGGTGTGCGGAGGCACCGCGGGAGTGCACTTGCCCTTGCACGGCGAGAGGTCGGCGTAGAGGGCGAAGAGGCGGGAGGTCGGGACCCGGAGCTCCAACATGTCCTTCAGCACGCGTTGCTCCGCGTGGTCTCCCTGGAAGACGATCTCGTCGCCGCGGAAGACGGACCGGTCGTTGCTGCGCTTGACGACCAGGAAGCGTTCGATCCCGGGCCGCTCGTCCATGCGGAGTTGACGGTGGAGTTCCGGGTCGCCCTCCTTGAGCTCGGCGACGTCGACCACCTGGTGCCCGGACGTCCGCAGGTCGTCCCGACCCGTGATGTCCACGAACCCGAGGGCCATCACCCTTCCCGAGTGCTGGGAACCGGACAGGTTCCTGGCCCACCGGGCGACATGGGCCATCCGTCCGATCGGGTTCCGGTACAGGTCCTCGATCCGGGACCAATCCGCCCCGCCCGGCGCCGCCTCCCGGGACAGGGCGGGCGAGGGCGGCGCCGTCAGGAGCGCGAGCAGGAGGACGGTCAGCAACCCCGGCAGAGCGGCCCCGGCGCGGCTCACCGTTCGTCCCCGGCCTCGTCCGACGTCTCCGGGTCGAAGACGCGGTCGATCAACCGGAGGTCCGCGGACCGGGAGTCCGACCCGACCAGGGCGCGGGCGACCCGGAGCCCGACGGCGATCACGACCGCCCCCCACACCGCCGCGCAGGCCCCACCGGCGACCGCCTCGGAGCACTCGCCGATCCACAGGGGCATGCCGCCGTGGTACGTGGGGGCCGCGCACATCGCCGAGGCGGCCGCGGGCGCGCCGAGCACCTGGGCCGCGGTGGCGAGGGCCAGGACGGACAGCCGTACGGCACGGGAACCGGTCATGACAACGCCTTCCGGGCGGTGGGTGCGGGGTCGGGAGAGCCCTTGAACGCGTGGACCCGGGCGCGGAGGCGTTCTTCGGACGGGACGGCGGAGTCGACGCCCGGGCGCTGACGGTGCCAGCGCTGGACCGCGAGGTCGAGTTGCGCCTGTTGGAACCCCTGGAGGTGGCGCAGCCCGGCGATGCCGTCACGGCGCCACACCCGCAACTCCAGGAGGAGGCGACGGCGCGGGGAGAGCAACAGCGCCACCTCCGGTCCGGTCACGGCGCCGTGGCCGCCGGCGGCCTCGGCCGCCAGGGCACGGGCGGTTCCCGCGGCCTGGGCCCGCAGACCGCGGTGCAGGACCAGCACGCACGCGGCCACGAACGCCCCCGAGGTGATGACCGTCATCACCGGAACGCCGATCAGCAGCCCGAGGACGTCGTTCGGGTACCAGTCCGCCCGGAGTCCGTCGAGGTGCATCAGCACCACGTCCGTCTCGGCGTGCCCGCCGACCGCGGCGGCCAGCCCGCCGCCGACTGCCAGCAGCCGGTCCCGGCGGCCCGCCAGCCAGCGCGCCGCCCCGATCCCGGCGCCCGCGAGCGCGGTGAACGCCGCGTGCACCGTCAGCAGCCCGACCACCTGACGGTCCCAGAACTGGGTGGGGTGGTGGTCCGGCGAGATGAGGCCCAGGTAGTGGACCGTCTCCGTGAGGTTGAACCCCAGCCCGACCGCCGCTCCGAGGACCGCTCCGGAGACCACGCCGTCGATGTGACGACGGAAGAGCAGGAAGAGGACGGCCACACCCGCCGCCTTGCCCAGTTCCGTCATCACGGCCGTGCCGAGGGGGAACAGGGTGTAGAGCGTGCGCACGCCGTCCAGGGGGTGCTCCGGGACGGTGGACGTGAAGTGGCCCGGCACGGTGCGCTGGAGCCATGTGATCATCACCAGGCCGAAGCCGCCCCCGACCAGCGCGCCCCATCCGAACCCTGCCAGCAGCAGCCGGCCGGGCATCCGCCGGTAGAGCTGGACGCGGTGGACGAGGAACAGTGCCGCCGCGGTGCCGGGCAGGCAGAGCAGCACCTGCGGCAGTCGGTCGGCCACCGCGGCCAACGGCATGATCGAGAAGGGCAGCAGCAGGGCGCCGAGGATGCCGAACCCGCAGGCCCTGAAGGCCCGTTCGGGGAGCGGGGCGGCGTGGGACCGGGCGAGCAGCAGACCGAGACCGAGCAGGACGGCAAGGCCCCAGCCGGCCGGTACCAGCACTCGGGTCAGCCGGAACGGCAGGGGCTCGGGCAGGAGGAACAGCTTCAACCAGGGTGAGTGCGCGGTGGGTTCGGGCGCGGCCCAGAAGAGGACCTGCCCGGCCGCGTACACCAGGGACAGCCCCAGGGCCACGGCGATCGCCGCGGACAGCCCGTCCCGGGCGGGGCGCGGGGGTCGTTCGCCGTGCGCCGGAGACGGAGAACGGGCTTCGGACGTGGTGGTCACGGCGCACCGCCGATGTTCGGGAAGTCGGACGGACCGGGGAAGGAGGTGGGCAGGTTCGGCACCCCGGTCGGCAGCGGGGCGGGCCGGGGGGCGTCGGGGCGCCCGGTCGGCGGCGCGCCCGGCAGGACCGCCTCGGTGGGGAGGGGCGGAACGTCGGTGGGGAACGGCAACGCCGGGGTTCCGGAGAGCCCGAGGGCGACCGCCACGGCGGCGGCCGCGACCCCGACCGCTCCCACGGCGGCCATCAGCGGCACAGGGGTCTCCTCCGGGGGCGCGTGCTCCCGCGCCCGTTCGTCGTTCGCCGGCCGGTCGGCCGAGCCGTTCCGTTCTGCGGCAGCTGTCATGGTCGCCCTTCGACGTCGGTGTGTGGTGCCGTCGGCCCCGGCGCGGGGGGCCGGCCTGGTGCCGGCTCAGCCCGCGCCCAGGACGTCCGCCGCCCCGGAGACGAGCCCTTCCAGCAGGTCCTCGGCGCGGCTCGGGCCGGTGATCCGGTCGATCCGCCGTGTCGCCTCGGTCGTGAAGTCCAGGTGCAGGAAGCCGTGCCGGTCCAAGGCCGCGTCGACGGCCTTGCGCAGTGCGGCCCCCGACACCGTGCAGGCGCCGCGGACGGTGGCACCGGGGCGGGCGGCCGGCAACCGGACGGTGCACGAACCGAGTTCCTCGTGGACGAGGTTGTCCAGCAGGAGGCGACCGCCGTCCATCCGCTTCGCACCGGTCAACGCGAGCCGGTACGAGGCGGTCACCGACTCCTTGGGCATGCGGTTCGTCAGGGCGACGGCCACGACGACGGTGTGGCAGCGCACGCCGCACTCCTCGTCGGTGGTGTCCGACAGTTGCGCGGCGGTCGGAGTGGTGCTGACCGGCACCGTGGCCGGGAGGGCGCGGAGCGCGGAGCGCATGTCCGCGTAGCCGGCCCGCGCGCTCGCCGTGTCCTCGGCGCGCACCGTCAGAGCCGCGGCAGCCGCGTCCGACATCGTCTCGTGGGGCCCCGCCTGGCTGTCGTGCCGGAAGCCGAGCCCCGAGTAACCGAGCAGCCGGTGCGGGGTGTCCGCCGAGAGCCAGTAGGTGCCGCCCCTGGTGGTGCCGTCGCCGCGGACGGGCACCGCCACCGCGTCGGTGGGAACCCCGGCCGGGCGTCGGAACCGCCCCGTCGCCGAGGAGGGCATCGGCGACGGACCGGTGGTGTCCTTCCCGGTGCCGCTCGCCTTCGAGGGGGCCAGGGCCGCGCCGAGTGCCGCGGGTGCGAGTCGGTCCAGTCGCAGCCCGAGCACCTCATGCGACCCGTCCGGCCGGCGGACCTCCCGCCAACGTCCGGCGTCCGCAGCGGGGTTCTCGACGCCCATCGTGTGCAGCATCGCCCGGTCGGCCTTGGTGAACAGCGTGGTGCCCGAGACCAGCATCACCTGAGCGGTACGTCCGTTGGCGGACATCGTGCCGAACACGTCGCCGTTGCCGAGGGAACGGAGTTCGGCCGTGACGGTGCTCCACGGGTCGTCGGCCGTCGTGCCGTCCGGGTTGCGGTGGTACTGCCGCCACGACCCCGACCAGTCGAGGGCCGCCGCCCCTGCGACGACGGCGCCGACCGCCGCCAGCGACGGGCGCGCAGGGGAGCGGTCGTCGTCGGCACCGGGTCCCGAGCACGCGGGGAGGAGGAGCACGGCGGCGAGGGCGAGGGGGCCGCAGGCCCGGGCCCCACGGCTTCGGGCACGGGGCCCCGGTCCGGTGTCGATGCCCATGTGTGCTCCCCGTCCTCCGGTTCCGCCCCGTGCCGGGCACCCGCCCGGGGTGCACGGTGGTCGGGGTCGTTTCCGTTCACCGGATCGATGACCTCGACCTGGAGAACGCCGCGGGCCGCACGGAGTCACGCTTCCGGAGCCGATGAACCGCGCGGAGCGGACCGCGGGCGGGGACCGGCCCGCGGTGACGTGCCCGGAGAGCACCCTCGTCCGGGGGAGAGCTGACGGCATCCGCTGGCGGGTGCGCACCGCGGACTTCGACCCCGTGACCAACCGCTGGTGCATGTATCTGATGAGACGTCACATCAACGCGGTGGCCTACGCGTTCTCCCTCCGCGGCCTCCGCGGCCTCCGCGGCCTCCGCGGCCTCCGCGGCTCGGCGTCCGAGGCCCACCACTTCGCCCGTGACTACGGGGTGATCTACCGGACCGAGCCCGAATCGGGGGGTGCCGACCCTGGTGGCCGTCCCCGGGCTGCGGCCGGTCCGCACCCAGCGCGCGAGCCGTACGCGTGCTGCCGCCCGGCGTTCGCCCCGGGCGGCGGCGCCCGGGGCGAAACGGCCCGCTGAACGGGCTCGACCGCTCAGGCGGCGTGGGGGCCCACGTCGGCGGCGGTCAGCGGGGAGCGGAGCGGCGCCGACGTCGTGTACTGGTCCGAGCCGATGTCACGGCTGCTGCCCCGCGGATGGCCGTCGAGGTCGTCGGTCACCGGGTGGGTCGTCGGCACGGCGGCGCCGATGGCCGGGCTGCCCGACGACAGGCGGTGCACCCCGTCGGCCCCCTGCTGGAGGCGGGGGTCGGTGCGGACGAACCCGCCCGGGGGGACGGTGCCGTCGGCCGCCCCGCCCCACAGCAGGTTGCCCTGCCAGGTGAAGCCGGTGTTCTGCCGCAGCGCCACCAGGCTGCCCGCGTCGGCGACCAGGATGTTGTTGCTGAGGACCACGTCCCGGGGCTCGTGGGCGCGGTCCTCGCCCACCAGGGTGCGGGCGTTGCGGACCAGGCTGTTGTGGGTGATCAGCGCCCGGTCGCAGGCGTCATTGCCCCGTTGCTGCGCCGGGGGCTCGCCGGGGACGTGGTCGCGGACCGTGCCGCTGCCGATCACCAGGGCGCGCCCGGACAGCCCGGTCAGGTGGTTGTTGAAGACCTTGTGGTCGTTCCCGTAGAGGCGGATGCCCTCGACGCCGCCCACGAGGTGGTTGCCGTGCACGAGGGTGCCGTTGCCGTGGCGCAGCACGATGCCCCCGGCGCAGTCGCGGAGGGTGTTGTGACGGACGGTGTTCCGGGAGGACTTCACCGAGATGGCCTCGGGGTCCCCGTTGCACTGTTCGAAGAGGTTGTACTCCACCACGGCCCCGGCGTCGTCGAGCGCCCGGTGGCTGACGCCCAGCCGGATCGCCTCGCCGCCGTTGGTTCCGGGGTAGGTGTGGCGGGCGAAGTGGTTGCGGAGCACGGTGAGGCCCCGGGCCATCGTCTCCCGGTTCGGGTCGGTGGGGGCGTCGGGGCCGTCCGCGACGAGGAACACGCCCTGGGTGGTGCGGTCGTGGAAGTGGTTGCGGTCGACCTTGACCCCGTTCGCCTTCACCACGACCCAGTCGACGCCGGCGAGGTCGGCGAACTTGAAGTCGTTGCGGGTGAGCCGGATGTCGGAGCAGTCCGCCGGGATCACCAGCGTCTGGCGCTGACGGAAGGCGAAGCCGCTGATGGTGACGGAGTCGGAGTTGCCAAGGACGAAGCTCCGGTCGCCCTGGAGCAGGGCCCCGCCCCGGCTCTGGGAGACGATGGTGAGGTGCGTGCCGGCACCCCGCTTGCCCGAGATCCGGATGCCTCCGGCGGGCACGTCGTAGGTGCCGTTGGCCAGGACGATCCGGTCGCCGGGTGCGGCGCGGTCGATCTCCCGCTGGAGGTCGGCGAGGGAACTGACGGTCACCGTGGCGGCTGAGGCGCCGGTGGTCAGGGCGGTGACGGAGCCGGTGGCGAAGGCCGCGCCGAGCAGGGTGCCGGTGAGGAAGGTTCGTCGCTGCATGATGCCTCTCGTGCCTGGGGAGCCCGTGGTCTCCCGGTGGACGGGTCCGTGGTCGGAGCCCGCCACGAGGGAGGAGGGGGCGGCGACGGTTCCCGTTCCCCCGACGGGCCGTTGGTTCTCCCCCGCTCCGGGCCCGCCCGCGGCGGTGCCCGCCCGGGCCGGGTGCGGGTCGACCGGGTGCGGGAGGGCGGTCCTCGGTGCGGGCCCCGGTTGGCCGGGTCTTCCGCCTCCCGGCGGGTGGTGTTCCGGCTGTCCGGCTCGCGTTGCCGTGACAGCGGACAGGGTGGTCCGGAAGCTGTCCGGCGAGCACGTTCCCCGCTCGCCGGAGAGCCGCCCCCTCCTGGAGGACCTGCATGGCGAACGAACCCCGCACCACCCGGGGCGGCCCCCTGGCCGGCTCGCACACCGTCCCCACGAGGCCCACCGCGGCGGCACCCCGCTGAGGGGCGCCGCGCCGCGGGGCGCCCTCTTCGGATCTTCGGCGCCGAAACCCTTCCTGCATACCCCTGGGGGGTATATAGTGGTGATCGTTCCGAACGGAAGACGCCGACCGGCGCAGCACACCGAGGAGACATCATGGAGAACCACTCCGGACACGCCCAGGCCCACCACGGCGGCCACCACGGTCACGGCGGGGCACGACCGGGCGGACTGTCGGTCTCCGAACACGGGTACACCCTGGAGCTCGACGCGACGATCCGGACCGCCGGTGTGCAGCGGATCGCCTTCCGGGTGCTCGGCCCCGACGCCCGCCCGGTGACCTCGTTCGTGGCCGAGCACGAGAAGGAACTGCACCTCATCGCCGTCCGCCGGGACACGGCCGGCTTCCAGCACGTGCACCCGGTGCGGGACGGGGAGGGCACCTGGAGCGTCGAGCTGGCCCTGGAACCGGGGGACTGGAGGATCTTCGCCGACATCCACCCGGCCGGACACGACGGGACCCTCACCCTGGGGGCCGACCTCGCGGTCGCCGGACCGTACGACCCGCGACCGCTGCCCGAGGCCGTCCGCACCGCGCGGATCGGGGAGTACACCGTCACCCTCGACGGCGAGCTGCTGCCCGGCGAAGCCCGCGCACTGACCCTCACCGTCCGTCGCGACAACCGCCCGGTCACCGACCTCCAGCCCTACCTGGCCGCGTACGGGCACCTGGTGGCCCTGCGCGTCGGAGACCTGGGCTACCTCCACGTCCACCCGGAGGGCGCGCCCGGCGACGGCACCACCGCACCGGGCCCGGAGATCGCCTTCGTGGCGGTCGCGCCCTCGGCCGGCACCTACCGCCTGTTCCTGGACTTCCAGCACGAGGGCGTCGTCCGGACGGCCGAGTTCACGGTGCCGACCGGCACGGCGGCCCCCCACCCGACCCCGGCCGCCCGGACGGCGTCGGGACACGACGGCCACCACCACGGCCACGCGCACCACTGACGGCGTGGACGCCACGGAAGGAGGGCCCTCGTGCCCCGTCTGACCCGACTCACGCCCGACACGGCGGTCGGCACCTCGCGCGACCTCCTCGCCGACCTGACGGCCCGGCACGGCCACACCGGTGACATGGTCGCCACCATGGCGCACTCCCCGGCGGTCCTGGGCGGATACCTCCAGCTCAGCCGGGCCATGGGACGGGCCAAACTCGACCGCGGGACCAGCGAACGGATCTCCATCGCCGTCCAGGCCCGACAGGGCTGTCGACTCTGCCTCGACGCGCACGTCGACGCCGCCCGCGCCCGGGGAGTGGACGAGGACGAGATCGAGCGGGCCCGCAGGGGCACCTCGGCCGATCCCGCGATCGCCGCGATCATCGCCCTCGCCCTCCGGGTCCACCGCGAGCCGACGTCCATCACCGACGAACAGGTCGACGCGCTGCGTGCGCACGGCTACAGCGACCGCGCCATAGCCGATGTCGTCGGCGTCGTCGCACTCAACGTCCTCACCGGCGCCTTCAACCTGCTCGCCGGTCTCACACCGGAGAGCCGCACCGGTGCGTAGGGACACCCCCGCCGCCCGCACCCGCGGGGCACGGACCCCGCCCCGGGGCCGTGCCCCGCCGCATGGACACGGAAGGAACCCGCCATGCGTCTGTTCGCCGTCCGCGACTACCGCCACCTCTTCGGCGCCCAGGTCATCGCCCTGTTCGGCACCGGACTGACCACCGTGGCCCTCGGACTGCTCGCCTACGACCTCGCCGGCCCCCGCGCCGGCATGGTCCTCGGCACCGCCCTGACCATCAAGATGGTCATGTACGTGGTCATAGCCCCGCTGGCCGCCGCGTACGTCGACCGCATCTCCCGCAGGACCCTCCTGGTCCTCCTCGACGTCATCCGCGGCGCGGTGGTCCTGGCCCTGCCGCTGGTCACCGAGGTCTGGCAGGTCTACGTCCTGATCGGCCTGCTCCAGGCGGCCTCCGCGGCGTTCACCCCCACCTTCCAGGCCGTCATCCCCGACATCGTCCCCGACGAGGCCGACTACACCCGGGCCCTGTCCGCCTCCCAGGTCGCCTCCACCATGGAGAGCCTGCTCAGCCCCGTCCTGGCCGCCGTCGCCCTGACCTTCCTGAGCTTCGACCGGCTGTTCCTGGGCACCTCCGTCGGTTTCCTCGTCTCCGCCCTGCTGGTCCTGGCGACGCGCATCCCGAACGCCCGACCGGACACCCGCACCGGGGCCCGGGACAGGGTGACGGGAGGCATCAGGACCTTCTTCCGGACACCGCGGCTGCGCGGCGTCATGGCCCTCAACCTGGTGGTCGCCTCGGCCGGCGCGATCGTCGTCGTCAACACCGTCAACCACGTCCGCGACGAGCTCGGCGGCTCGCAGTCCGACGTCGCCTGGTTGCTCGCCGCCTCCGGCACCGGAACCCTGCTGGCCGCCCTCGCCCTGCCCCGGGTGCTCGACCGGATCGCCGCCCGCACCGTCATGCTGACCGGCGCCGGGGTCCTCGTCGTCGCCACCGCCGCCGCCGTGACGCTGCGCGCGGCCGGCGCCCTCGGATGGACCGGTACGGCGGTCGTCTGGGCCCTCGTCGGCATCGGCACGGCGCTGGTGATCACACCGACCGGGAAGGTGCTGCGCTCCTCCGTGGCACGGACCGCGATCCCCGGGGCGTTCGCGGCCCAGTTCTCCCTCTCCCACCTGGCCTGGCTGATCACCTACCCCGTCGCGGGGTGGCTCGGCACCACGGCCGGCCTCGCCCCCGCCTGGTCCGTCCTCACGGCCCTCGCCGGCGCGGGAGCCGTCGCCGCCCTCCTCCTGTGGCCGCGCCACGAGGGCCCGGCGACCACGGCCCCGGTGACCACCGACCGGTACGGCTCCGCGACGCGGGACCGGTCCGCGCTGACCAAGGCCGCCTGAGCCGCACGGCGCCCCGATCACGGTCCGGCCGGCAGCACCCGCTGCCGGCCGGACCGCGGCTCGTTCCCGGCCGGGCGGAGGGCCGTTCGGGAGAATCCGAGTTGTGGTTCCCGCCTGACGGCCTGTTACGTTGGTCTGCTTTGCTCCGACCGGAAGGAAAGCGATGGAAGCCCCCGCCCTGCACAGCGAGTTCCTCGACGACGTGCTTCCCCGGATCCGACAGGACGCCCGGGTGGCCGGCGTCGCGATCACCGGGTCGCTCGTGGGGGGCCGCCCCGACGTCTACTCGGACGTCGACCTGGTCCTGGCCGTGGACGACGAGGCGTACGACGCGGTCATGAAGGAACGGCTCGCGCTGATCGGCTCCTGGTCCGCGCTGGTGGCCGGCTTCACCGGGGAACACGTCGGCGAGCCCCGACTGATCGTCACCCTCGTCGGGCCGCCCCTGCTGCACGTCGACTTCAAGTTCGTGCGGGTGTCCGACTTCGCCGAGCGCACGGAGGACCCGGAGGTCCTGTGGGACCGGGACGGCAGCCTGGCCGAGGCCCTCGCCGGCAAGCCCCCCGCGCCCCCCTCCCTCGACCTCCAGTGGTTCGAGGACCGGTTCTGGATCTGGGTGCACTACGGTGCGACCAAGCTCGGCCGCGGCGAACTGTTCGAAGCCATCGGCTTCCTCACCTACCTGCGCGAGACCGTGCTCGGCCCCCTGGCCGCCCGGCGCGCGGGAGCGCCCCCCCGCAACGTGCGCCACCTCGAAGCCGTCGCCCCCGAGGAGGCGCGCGCCCTCCGGGCGACCCTGTGCGGGTACGACCGGCACGAGGCGGCCCGGGCCCTCCTCGCCACGGTCGACCTGTACCGCCGGTGGTCCGACGCCGATGGAGCGGTCGTGGCACGTCGCCACCAGGCCGAGGACCTCAGCCTGCGCTACCTCCACGAAGTCATCGACGGACTCTGAGACCGGGATGGCGCGGAGGACCGGGTCGCGCCGGTCCTCCGCGCCGTCACCCCTGCGTCCGCGCCGCCCCCACCGCACGCTCCGGCGGAGCCTTCGGAGCGAAGGCCGCGGCGAGGGCGTGCCGCTGGACGCGCTCCTCGTCCTGCGCGGTCCAGCCCGACACCTCGCGCAGGACCCGGAATTCGCGGCCCAGGGTGGTCGCGCAGGTGGTGCGGGCGTCCGTGCTGATGGTCACCGGAACCCCTCGGGCCAGGAGGCCGGCCGCGGGGTGCCCGGCGAGGTCGGGGGCGGCCCCGGTCTGGACGTTGCTCGTCGGGCACATCTCCAGCGCGATGCGCTCGCTCCGCAGGCGGCGCAGCAGCGAGGGGTCGCCCGTGCAGCGCACACCGTGCCCGATGCGCCGGGCGCCGAGGACGTCGATCGCCTCCCAGACGCTCTCGGCACCGGCCGCCTCACCGGCGTGCACGGTGCAGGGGATCCCGGCCCGGTGCATGAGGTCGAAGGCGGGGCGGTGCGGTGCACCGGGGTGGAGCCGCTCGTCCCCGGCGAGGTCCAGCCCGGCCACGGCGTCGCGGTGACGCAGGGCCGCCTCGGCGACGGCCTCGCTCTCCTCGGGGCTCTGGTGGCGCAGACAGCTCAGCAGCAGGGCGGTGCGGACGCCGGTGGCCCTCCGGCCGTCCGCCAGGCCGCGGGCCACCGCCCGCACCGCGTCGTCCAGCCCCATCCCGTGCCGCCCGTGCAACTGCGGGGCGAAGCGGACCTCGCCGTGGACCACACCGTCGAGGGCCCAGTCCTCGACGAGTTCACGGGCAGCACGGGCGAGCGCGTCGGGCGTCTGGAGGACCTTCAGCGGCAGCTCCAGGTGGGTGAGGAAGCGGGTCAGGCTCCCGCACCTGGCGGGGGCGACGGCCAGTTCCTCCACCGACCCGGTGAGCGCGAGGCCCTGCTCCTCGGCGAGTGCGCGGAGGGTCGCCGGGCGGACCGAACCGTCCAGGTGGCAGTGCAACTCGTAGCGGGGACCCGGCGGTGTGCGGATTGCGGGGTTCATGGCGTTCTTCCCGGGGCGGTCGGTAGGGGTCATGCGCGCGGTGCGGGCGCGCACACGTCGAAGAGGAACTGTTTGAACCCGGTCTCGCTGACCCGGCGCACCAGGGTGACGTTGGGCGCCGGAGCCGAACGGCGCCGGTCCACGATCAGCTGCCCGCGGGTCTCGTCGCCGACGGCGACGTCGACGTGCACCCGCTCCGCTTCGGTGACGAGGTCGGGCCGCAGGGCGACCGCCATGGCGACCGGGTCCGGCAGGTCGTAGCCGGCGAGCCCGGTGACGTCCCGGGCCCACGCGGCCGCGGTGCGGTTGATCCGGTGGGCGAAGGTCGCCATGGGGGTGCCGGCGCGTTCGAGGCGCAGTTGGTCCTTCGGGGTCATGACGGCGTCCTTGCGCGACACGTCCCAGCCGATCCAGGTGACCTTGTCCGGCGTGGCGGACTGCAACACGACGCGGGCGGCCTCGGGGTCCGCCCAGACGTTGAACTCCGCGGTGGCCGAGATGTTGCCGCACCCGTCCGGTGCTCCGGCCATGCAGTAGACGTGCCGGTAGAGCCGGAACAGGTCGCGGTCGCGCACGAGCGCGGCGGCCACGTTGGTGAGGGGGGCCAGGGTGACCAGTGTCAACTCACCGGGGCACTGCCGCGGATAGGAGGACAGGGCGTCGACGGCGTGCCCCCGCTCGGGGGCCCGACGGGGGTCCGGCAGACCGATGTCGCCCATTCCGTCCGCGCCGTGCACGTGCTGGGCGGTCGACAGCGCACGCGTCAGGGGACGCTCGCACCCCGGGTAGACCGGGACGTCCCGGGCCCCGGCCGTCTCCAGGGAGATCAGCGCGTTGCGCGTGCCGACGGCCAACGGCACGTTCCCGGCGACGGTCGTCACGGCGCGCACCTCGGCGAGGCCGCCGGCCGCCGCGAGGAGCAGGGCCACGGCGTCGTCGGAACCGGTGTCCGTGTCGATGAGCAACGGGAGCGGGGTCACCACTGGTCCTCCGGAAGGGGGTCGGAGACGTTCCCCGCCGCCCCACCGGCGTGCGAGGAGGTGCGGGGGGAGGGGCCGCGGGGGCCGGTCAGTTCGCCGACGACCGCCTCGGCGACGGCCGCGGCCTGCTCCCGGATCTCCGGGACGGCGGTGCTCCCGGGCAACTCGCCGAGGCGCGGCGCGCCGAGCGTCCACAGCGGTCGCACGGAGCGTCCTTCCGCATCGCGCAACCGCCCCCGGTCGGTGGACACGCCGGTGCCGAGCGGACCGGGCACCGCGCCTCCCGCGTCGAGCAACCCGCGCCACAGCGGATCGGCGGTGTCCCGCCGCAGTGCCTCCGGATCGGTGCAGTCCACCACCCATCCGACGGTGAGCTGCCGTGTCCCACCCCCGTCGGTCAGGTCCACGGCAACGGTGAGCGAGCCGCCCGGACGGTCGCGGGCGCCCGCGAGCCGCCCCGCGTGGGTCCGCAGGCGCCGCAACCGGCGCATCCGGGAGAGGTCCCGCGCGGTGGCCGGTGGCAGCCGGTACGGGTGCGGGTCCCACGGCGGGTCGCTCCGCTCCGCGGCCCGGTCCTCGGGGCGGGGCCGCGGCAGACGACCGTGGGGCGAGAGCGCGTGCACGGTGCGGCCCCGGCGGTCCAGCCGCAGGGCGAGGTCGACGGCGACCGGACCGGTGCCGACCAGCAGCACGTCGTCCGTGCGCCCCGCGCCCAGTGCCGCGTCCAGCGCACCGGGCGACCAGGGGGAGAGCACCAGGCGGTCGCTTCCGCGCAGTACGGTGCGGGCCCAGTCGGCGGAGGCCGGACCCGGACCCGTCGCCAGCACCACGCAGTCGGCGTCCACCGGGGGACCCTCCGCCAACTCCAGCCGGGCGCTGCGCCCCGGCCAGTGACAGCCGGTGGCCCGGGTGCGGAGCCTGCGGACCCCGACCGTGCCGTGCGCCGCGATCACGGCCCGGCCGAGGACCTCGGCCAGGTAGGCGCCGTACCGGTACCGTTCGACGAACTCCCCGGCCCCGCCCTGCGGGGAGCCGTGCCGGCACAACCAGCGCACGAAGTGCCCGGGGTCGTCCGGACGGCAGCTCATGGCGTCGGCGGGCAGATGGAGCAGGTGCCGGGGGTCGGCGGTGGCGTAGGCCGTGCCGCGGCCGGCTTCCGGCGCCGGATCGACCAGCACGACGTCGAAGGCCGCCGGGGCGCCGGGGGCGCCCCGGCGGCGCACCGCCTCCTCGCAGAGCTGGATCGTGACCATGGCGCCGGCCGCGCCCGCTCCGACCACGGCGACCGTCCGGTGCGGTGGCGCCGGCCGTTGGCCCGTCATGGTCCGACCTCCTGTCGATTGCGGATGGGGCCCGGACCCGGCCACCGCGGCTGCACCGGGCGTCGCGGTGGCTCAACGCCGCAGCCGGCAGCCGGCGACGGCCGGCCGGTGGGCGGCTCCTTCACGGGCGGGGGGTCACGGGAACGTCGGCGTCCGGTTCCGGGCGGGGACGGTCGCGCTTGCGGACCCGCCCGGGACGCTGATGCTGCGGTCCACCCGGTGGGCGGTCATGGAGATGCCGTCGACGGACAGCGCCCGGGCGATCTCGGTGTCGCGGTACGAGGCCACTCCGGCATCGGTGAGGATCTGCAAGTCCGTGGAGTGCAGGGGGAGTTCCCCGATCCTGACCTGTCGGACCGCTCCGACGTTGTGACCGTCGAATCCGGTGGGCACCCGGTACGGGCGGTCGGCGAGGAACCCGAACAGCATCAGGTGGTAGCTGCCGTGCGCCCAGGTCCCGGTGAACTCGTAGACGGCGAAGGGGGAGCAGGCGGCCACCCGGCAGCCGGTCTCCTCGGCCGTCTCGCGGATGGCCGCCGCTCCGGCGCTCTCGCCCGGATCGATGCCGCCGCCCGGAAGCAACCAGTTGCCCGCGTAGGGCCCCTTCAACTGGTGGACGAAGGTCATGGTGCCGTCCGGCCCGGGGAGGACCATGAGCGCCACGGGCAGGATCCGGGAGAAGCGATCGGTCACGGTGCGGTGTCCTTCGGGATCTCGGCATCAGTACTCGACGGGGCGGCCCGTGGGCGGGATGACGAGTGCGAGGCCGACCCGCTCGCCCTCGACCCTGCCCTTACGGTAGTAGGGCTCGCGGTGGGTGACGAATCCGTGCGTCGCCAGTGCCTGCGCCACGTCGTGGAGTGCGGGCCCGCAGATGACCAGCTTGGAGCGGACGTCGAACTGCATCGCCTCGCGCACGAGTTCGAGGCTGGGGTGCTCGGACTCGATGAGGGCGAGGAACTCCCCGCGCGCCGCCAGCGAGTACCGGACGTCCGTGACGGGAAGCCCGCGGGCACGCAGATGGGCGTACATGAGGTACTCGTTCTGGAAGCCCATCAGGGTGAGCCCGGATTCGGCGCCGGCCACGATGCTCGGGAACGGGGCGCCGGGCCGAGCGGTGACCCCGGTGACCTCCAGGACGTTGCCCCGGCGCTCCTCCACGTAGTAGCCCTTGAACTCGCCGAACGGGCCTTCGGGTTCGACCCGGTGGTGGACCAGGCCGGTGATGACGTGGGTGGCCTCCACCGGCACCGGGGGCGAACCGCCCACCCGGACGTCGGCGCGCAGCAGGCGCGAGGCGATCTGGTAGTCGTCGCCCGTCGCGGGCAGTCGCGTCGCCGCCACCACGGCGTACAGCGGGTCTGCCCCGAGGAAGACCGAGATCGGCATGGGGCGACCCGCGGCCTCCCACGCGTCCAGGTTGCGGTGGGCGTCGGTGCGCCGGTCCAGGAAGATCCGGGCACGGTGCGCGGACACCACCTGAACGCAGTAGAACCCCAGGTTGACGGCGGAGCCGTCGGGCCGGGTCGTGACTCCGATGCCGGCCGTGACGTACCGACCGCCGTCGCCGGGTCGGTGGTGGAGCACGGGCAGGTCGTCGAAGCCGTCGAGCTCCCGACGGGTGGTGTCCCCGCCCGGATCGACCGTCACCCGGTGCGGTGCGCCGGAGAGACGGGCGGCCAACTCGGTCAGGTGACCGCCCTCGTCCGCGCCCAACGCGGCCAACAGGACGGCCCGGGGGTAGGGATGGCCCAGGACGCGGCTGCCGGGACGGTCCGTGATGTCCGTGAAGACCGTGGTGGGCCGCGTCCCCCAGCGGCGTTCCAGCTCGGCGAGCGTCCGGGCCACCTCGATCACCGAACTGCGGGGCGCGTCGCAGGCGTACAGGTCGGTGGCCCCGTAGCACGGGGGGAGCCCGACCTCGGCCGGCACCACGGGACGCAGCCCGCTGCGGGCGAGCTCCTGCGGGTCGGGCCCGGCGGGGGAGGGGCGCACGCTCACCCCTCTTCCTGCCGGAGGACGAGGGGACGGACGTCGGCCGTGCGGCCCCAGCCCCGTTCCCACGGGAACACGATCCAGTCGTCGATGACCGCCGGGCAGTGGTCGGGACGGTATCCCGAGCGGTGGTTGCGGACCAGGGCGGCGAAGCGCAGGTCCGAGGGGTCCACCCCGAGTCCGAGCAGATGGTCGCGGACCAGGTCCGCGGTGGCGCCCGTACCGACGACGTCGTCCACCACGAGGACCTTCGTGCCCGGGCCGACGCCGGGCAGTTCGGCGGACTCCAGACGCGGCGCCAGCTTCGCCGCGTACCGGGCGTCGCTCTCGGTCCGGCGCACGCGCACCGTGTGGAGGACGGGCACGTCCAGGACGCAGGTCAGATGGCTCGCGGCGGGCAGGCCGCCGCGCGCCACGCCGATCACCACGTCGGGCACGAACCCCTCCCTCCGGATGCCGTCGGCGATCCGGGCGAGCA
Organism: Streptomyces sp. NPDC002490; assembly: GCF_040296045.1. Lineage (NCBI taxonomy): Bacteria > Bacillati > Actinomycetota > Actinomycetes > Kitasatosporales > Streptomycetaceae > Streptomyces > Streptomyces sp. NPDC002490. The sequence continues at coordinate 19,314 of NZ_JBEOWM010000011.1, forward strand.
GGGTGCCGAGGTCCTCCCAGCCCAGTTCGTAGGGACCCTGTCGGGTCCACATGCCGGGCACCTCCCCGGGGACGGCGCCGCCCGGGTCCGGTGCCGGTCGGTGTCGGCTCATTCCCCCACCGCCCTGGCCACGTGGTCGATCGCGATGTGCTCCGTGCGGTTGCGGGCGTGCGGTCCGTTCTCGCCGCGCCCCGCGTCGGTGATCCGGATGAACTCGGCCCGCTCGCGGAACTCGTCGAGGCAGGTGGCGCCCGAGTAGCTCAGCGCGGACTGCACGCCCCCGGTCAACTGGCGCAGGGTCGTGGTGAGGGGGCCGGTGTGGGGGAAGGTGGCCTCCACGCCTTCGGGAACGTAGTCGTCGACCTCGGCCCGGGTGATCGGCAGTCCGGCGGCCCGCCGCAGGGTCAGGTCCATGCCGAGCGAGACGAATCCGTTGCTGGTCCTGTAGTGACGGCCGTCCCGTTCGACCGCCTGCGCCTCGCTCTCCTCGGCCCCCGCGAGGAGGCTGCCGAGCATGACCGCGCGGGCGCCGGCCGCCAGGGCCTTGGCGATCTCCCCGGCGTGCCGGATCCCGCCGTCGGCGATCACCCCCACGCCGTGCCGGGCCGCCTCGGCGGCGCAGTCGAGGATCGCGGTGAGCTGCGGGACTCCGGTGCCGGCGACCAGCCGGGTGGTGCACACCCCGCCCGGTCCGATGCCCACCTTGACCAGGTCGGCTCCGGCCTCGACGAGGTCGCGGGTACCGGCGGCGGTCGCGACGTTGCCCGCCACCAGCGGCAGGCGCGGGTACGCCGTGCGCAGGGTCGTGACCGCGGCGAGCACCTGGTCGCTGTGGCCGTGGGCGACGTCGACCACGAGCAGGTCGGCCCCGTGGTCGACGAGGCGGGCGGCCCGCTCCCGCCAGTCGCCGGTCACGCCCACCGCGGCTCCGACGAACAGCCGCCCGTCCCCGGACCGGGTCGCCCCGGGGTCGGGCGGTGCGGCCTTGACCGCGTCCAGTTGTCCGGTCTGCTGGTCGACGGTCTGCATCCGGTGGAGCACGCCCAGCCCACCGCAGCGGGCCATGGCGGCGGCCATCCGGTCACCGGTGCACCACTGGGTGTTGGCCGACAGGACGGGAACCGCCAGTCGGACTCCGGGCAGGAGTTCGGTGGTGAGGTCGGCGTGCCGACGGCTGCGCAGGGCGGTCCGCTGCGGGACGAGGAGCACGTCGTCGAAGCTCAGACCGGTTCGCAGGGGATGGGAGGTGCGCACCTGGTGTTCGGTTCCTTCCTGTGCGGCGTCCGTGGTCATCGCCCGCCGCCCGGGGCGCGGGCGGGCTGGAGCGCGAGGAACTCGGTCCGTGCGGCGGCGGGGGCGAAGCTGCCCCGCCAGACGGCCGTGGTCATGGTCGCGGGGGTGCGGATGCCCCGCATCGCCATGCAGAGGTGCTCCCCGTGGCACACCACGGCGACGTCCGGCGAACTGGTGAGCTTCTCGACGGAGTCGGCGATGTCGGTCGTCAACTGCTCCTGCAACTGGAGTCGGTGGGCGTGCTGGTGGGCGATCCTGGCGAACTTGCTCAGGCCCAGCACCCGCCCCCGGGGGAGGTAGCCGATCGTCACCTCGCACGAGAACGGCAGGAGGTGGTGCTCGCACAGCGACCAGAGGCGGATTCCCGATACGGAGACGGTCTCGGCGCTGGTGGTGCACTCGAAGGCGGTGTTGAGGGTGCCCGGGTCGTACTCGGTGAACTCCCGCCACCAGCGGGCGTAGCGCGCCGGTGTGTCGCGCAGTCCTTCGCGCTCGGGGTCTTCGCCGATGGCGACGAGGAGCTCCCGCGCGATGCGTTCCAGAGGATCCGGTGACATTCACACTCCCCGTCGATTTCCCCAGAGCGTCACGTGCAGCCTTCCGGTCAGGTTCCACTTGCGTTCGGCCACCGGTTCCGCCAGCAGCCGGAGCACCCCGGCGATCTCCTCGGGTTCCTGGCCGCAGGGCATGATCCAGACGTTGTCCAAGGAGAACCGCTCCGTCAGCGCCTCCACCTCCGCCAGGTCGACGGGGCCGGTGCAGACGAACTTGAAGCAGGTCCCCTCGATCCCCGCGAAGGCCCGGAGCGCCGCAGGAACGATCCTTCGGTCCGCCGCCACCCTGGAGTGGGCGAGCTTGGGCGAGACGTTGAACCGGACCCCCGCCTTGACCAGCGCCGCGGCGGGCACCACGGTGCCGTTGGTTTCGATCTCGATGTCGATGCCGTGCGCACGGATCTCCTCGACCACGGGGAGCAACCGGTCCTGCTGACTCAGCGGCTCGCCCCCGGAGACGACGACCAGACCGGTGCCGAAGCCGAGGAGCCGCCGGACGACCTCGGTGACGGCCATCGCGTGCAGTTCCTCCGCCGGCCGGAAGGCGGTCCGGCTCTGTGAGACCCCCTTCCAGTCCCAGGTGTACGGGGTGTCGCACCAGTGGCAGGTCAGGTTGCACCCGCCGAGCCTGAGGAAGGCACACGACCTCCCGGTGGACGGCCCCTCGCCCTGGACGGATCAGGTGGGGCCGAAGATCTCGTTGACGACGAGCTTCGACCGTTCCATGTGCCTCACCCCTTTCCCGTTCTGCGAGGTCGCGGTGGACCTCGCGATCAGCCGGCGGGCCGGTAGGTGGCCCAGGTCTTGGGCGTCTCCGAGACCCGGACCGCGGTCATCTCGGGGATCTCCTCCCGCCAGTTCTCGTAGATCCACATCGCGATGTTCTCGGCCGAGGGGTTGCGGTCCGTCATGACGTCGTTGAGGTGGCGGTGGTCCAGGAGTTCGTCGATCCACTTCTTGAGCACGTCGAGGTCACGGTAGTCACGGACGAACCCGGACCGCGACAACTGCGAGGAGGGCAAGGACAGTTCCACCATCAGGACGTAGTTGTGCCCGTGCAGCCTCGAACAGGGGTGGTCAGCGGTCAGGTGGTCCAGCCGATGGCTCGCGGAGAAGTGGAATTCCTTCGTGATGGACAGCATGGTCACTCCCTTTCGCGCCGTGTACCCGGGTGGTGAGCACGGCGAGGCCGGCAACCGTGAGCGTGCCGAGCAGGATCGAGGTTCCGGGCGAGGCCGTGCGCTCCGGGCTGGCGAGCGCACCCGCGACCAGCGGCCCGAAGCTGGCCACGGTCGCCCCGAGCTGGTAGGTGACGGCCAGTGCGGAGTAGCGGTGTCGGGTCGGGAACCGCTCCACCAGGAAGGCCGCGATGCCCCCGTACACGGCCGCGTGACCGACGCCCATGGCCAGCGTGAAGGTGAGCACGACCAGCGGCGTGCTGCCCGAGGTCAGCCAGAGCGGCGCCGGAAGCGCCACCAGGGCGCACAGCGCGTAGCCGAGGACGATGATCCGCCGACGGCCGAACCGGTCGGACAGCGCACCGAACACCGGTAGCAGGGCGGCTTCCACCAGCGCGCCGACGATCAGGCCGGTGAGCAGCTGGTCCCGGTCGGCCCCCCGGGCTGCGGCGTGGGCCGGCAGGTACACCGAGAAGGCGCTGACGATCATCGCCAGGCCCAGTGAGGCGAGCGCCCCCCGCGCCACCGCGCCGGGCCGTTCCCGCACCACCTCGACGACCGGCACCCGGGGCGCCGGACCGTCCCGCCGGTCCCGCAGGAACTCGGGGCTCTCGGCCACTCCGCGCCGCACGAACACGCCGACGACCACGAGCAGGCCCGAGGCGAGGAAGGGCAGTCGCCAGCCCCAGGAGAACAGGTCCTCCTCGGGCAGTTGGGTGACCAACGCGACCATCGCCGTGCTACCGGCCAGGCCGAGCGGGAACCCGGCCGCCGCGAAACTGCTGTACAGCCCGCGCCGGTGGGCCGGGGCGTACTCGGTGGTCATGAGCACCCCGCCGCCCCACTCACCGCCGATCCCGATGCCCTGCATCACCCGGAGGGTGACGAGCATGGCCGGTGCCCAGACGCCCGCCTGTTCGTAGGTGGGGAGCACCCCCACCAGCAAGGTGGCCACCCCCATGATCATCAAGGTCAGCACCAGCATCGACTTGCGGCCGACCCGGTCCCCGAAGTGGCCGATGACCACGCCCCCCAGGGGCCTGGCCACGAACCCCGCGGCGTAGGTCGCGAAGCCGGCGAGGGTGGCCGCCGTCGTGGACTGCTCGGGAAAGAACAGCGGTCCCAACAGCAGCACCGAGGCGGTGGAGTAGAGGTAGAAGTCGTACCACTCGATGACGCTGCCGATGGTGCTGGCGACGAGCACCCGCCGGGTCATCGCCCCGCGGGGTCCGCCGACGCCCGCGGGTGCCTCCCGGGTGGACGTCACGCGCACCGTCCGGGCACGGGGTGCCGTGGTGCGCGACGCGGCGGGGGAATGCTCACTGCGCCCTGTCCAATCTGTCGGGAGGCGAAACGCGAGGAGGGCGTGCCGAAGCCGGGGTGGGAGCGGGAAGGAGCGCGAGGCGGTCAGCGGGGCGACCAGCGGGCGGAGCCACGTTCTTTCTGGTCTACCGGCCTCGAATCCCTTTGTCCAGCAAGCACCCGAGCGGAACCGAAGTGCCTTGCGCACCCTGCTGGTTGAGCGTAGAACTCGTGCTTCCTGACGGAATCCGGAAGGGAGCTCAGGGTGGCGGACGAACAGCCCACGGGCGACGTGTGGACGGACCCGGACGGGCACGACGTCATCCGTCTCCGCCGCTGGAAGGGGACCTGGGACGCGGACGACCCGCACGCCAACTTCAAGTCCGACGTGGTGGGATACGGGCTCCTCGACCCCCTGGAGACGGTGCGGGGCATGTCCCGCAACCTGTCCCTCCCGATCGGCGCGATCGCCCGGTACGTGCTGGCGAAATGGGCCACCGGAGGCAGCGGCGGACTCCTGGAACTGGGACCGGTGATGGTGCACCGGCTGTGGGCCCCGGTGGCGGAGGCGGAGCGCGCGGACAGCGACGAGCAGCGGTTGCGCGCCTATCACCAGCTCCGGCAGATGCTGGCCTGGCTCAAGCTGCCCCTGGACGACCCGACCGTCTACCCGCCGCAGGCGGAGGACCGGGAGCAGGACCGGCGAGGGCCTGACTGAGCCCGACCGCGCCCGGAACCGATGTTCGACCGGGCCCTCTCCCCGGTTGAACGGCGCCCGTCCCGCGGCGGACGCGGGACCGCTCGACGCCCCTGCACGAGCGCAGACCCCTACTGGAGGCGGAGGCCATCGTGCACGATTCCAGCCACTACGACCATGTCGTCCTCATCTCGATCGACACGCTGCGCAGCGATGCGCTGTCCGTCCACCCGCATCCGCTCTGGCCCCACAAGTACCCCGGCGCCCACGCCGTACGAACGGCGCTCCTGGACGACCTCGCCCGCCAAGGGGCCTACTTCCCCAACGTCATCAGCGCCGCGCCGTACACGGCCGCCTCGCACGGCGCCATCTTCACGGGCCAGTATCCGCTGCACAACGGGCTGCACGAATTCTACAACGGCACCCTGCGCGCACCCTCGGTGTTCACCTACGGACGCCGGGCCGGCCGTCGCACGGTGATGAAGGTGGACTTCCCCATCATCCTCGGTCCCGAACTCGGCTTCACCCGGGACGTCGACACCTATCTCGTCGAGGACGACGACGCCTTCGTCGAGGCGGTGGCCGGCGCCCCGGCCACCCTGGCCTGCGCCCACTTCGGGTCGGTGCACCTTCCCTACGGCTTCCACAACCTGGCCCTGGGCGGGGACGCGTACCGGGAGAAGGTCGCCGAGCTGGAAGCGGACACGCCCCCTTCGCTGCCCTTCGTGGACCGGCTGGTGGAGAGCCACCGCGGCCCCGAGGACACCGACCTGTTGATGCGCTACAAGCGCGCGGCCACGCATCTGCACGCCGAGAAGCAGTACGACCGGCTCTTCCAGCTCTACCTGGACGGGGTCGAGCACTTCCTGGCCACCCGTCTCACCTCCTTCCTGGAACGTCTGCGCGAGCGGGTCGCCGCCACCGGGAAGCGCATGCTGCTGGTGCTCTTCGCCGACCACGGCGAGGAGTTCGACGACCAGACCAACGGCCACTTCAACTCGATGTCCGAGGGAGTGCTGCGGGTCCCGCTGATCGTCTTCGGCGACGGAGTGGTCCCGGGAACGCACGAACAGCGCATCCGCACCGTCGACATCGCCCCCACGGTCCTGGAACTGGCGGGCGTTCCCGCCCCCGCCACCGGCGTCTTCGACGGCACCTCACGGGCCGGCGTGGTCCGGGGCGAGGAGACCCTCGTCGGCGACGCCCCCGCCCTCGCCGAGTCCTACAACGCCGAACTCAACGACTTCATCGCCTTCCAGGAGGAACAGTTGAGCGGGGGCACGCCGCAGCCGCTGCGCCACTTCCTGGTCGGGCACGCCGCCTACCTTGGCGACCGGAGGGTGGTCCGGATGGTCCGGCACTACTCCGAGGCGTTCCAGCGGGCGGCACGGCAGGACCACACCTGGGTGGAGCGGTTCGACGGCTCCCGGGTGCCCCACCCGGACGCCCGGGACGACGGCGCTGACCTGCTCGCCATGCTGGAGGACTACCGCAGCGCGCTGCGCGAACCGGAACAGGTGCCCTTCACCGAGGAGATGCGCGCCCAACTGCGCTCCCTCGGCTATTCGGTGTGAGCGGAAGGGAGACGATGGACGCCCCCGCGCGGCGCGAGCCGCCCAGCACCCTCGGCGGCCGCGGCTGGGTGCCCCGCGGGTACGACCACCGGGCCGAGGTCACGGCCGGCCGGATCTGGTCCCGGTGCGGCTACCGCTCCGAAGTGGCCCCCCTGCGCGCGGTGTCGCTCGCCCGGCCCCCGGAGAGCTTCGCCGCGGTCACCGATCCGCAGGCCCACCTGATGGACGCCGCGGTCGACCTCGGCCGCCTGCGGGCCCAGACGGACGCCCTGGTCGCGACCTACCGGGCGCACGGCGTGACGGTGCGGCTCGCGGAGCCGCCGGCGCACTGCCCACCCAACGCGGTCTTCCAGCGCGACCTCTTCCTCGTCACGCCGGAGGGGGCGGTGCTCGGCCGTACGGCTTCGGCGCAACGCGCGGGGGAGGAGCGGTACGCCGCGGTCGCCCTGGCCGGGGCCGGCATCCCGATCCTGCACACGGTCCGGGGCGGGGCCACCTTCGAGGGCGCCGACGCCCTCTGGGTCGACGACCGCACCCTGCTGGTGGGTTCGGGCTTCCGCACCAACGGGGCCGGGGTGCGCGCGGTCCGGGAGGTGCTGCGCGAACAGGGGGCGGAGGTGGTGCCGGTACCCCTGGGACCCGGCGTCCAGCACCTGCTGGGAGCCTTCGTCCCGGTCGACCACCGGCGGGCCCTGGTCTACGCGCCCGCGGCCGGCGACCGGTTGGGCGAGGTGCTGAGGGCGCGGGGGTACGAGGTGCTGGAGTTCGGACCCGACGAGGAGGTCGTGCAGCGCAGGAGCCTGAACCTGGTGACGCTCGCCCCGGGGCGGGTGCTGATGCCCGCCGGGTGTCCGCACACCCGTCGCCGGCTGGAGGCGGCGGGCATCGAGGTGGCGGAGGCCGAGGTCGACGAGTACGTGAAGGCCGCCGGCGCCCTCGGCTGCCTCACGGGCATCCTGCACCGCGCCACGGACGAGGAATGGGCCACCGGGACCACCGAGGGCACCGGAAGCACCAAGGGCCGATGACGGCGGCCTCGGCCCGGCTCCGACCCGCCGGCCGGCCACGCCCGGCCGCACCGGACGCGGACGGCGTCGGGCCGGTCCGCTCAGCCCGCGCCGGACCCGTCCACCAGCGGTCGGCCCCGCAGTTCGTGGGGATCGGCGAGGAGGTCGTACACCTCGACCGCCTCCCCGCCGACCTGCCAGATCACCTTCCGCCGGTCCCCGTCCGGGCTGAGCCGCACCGCCTTGAGGGGCAGCAGGTCCGGGTACTCGCCCGACTGGCGCCGCTCCTCCGGGTAGTACGTCTCGCAGTAGGCCGGCCGCGACGTCCCCGCCCCGGTGGTGAGGTGCTCGACCAGGGAGGCGCCGTCCGCCTCGATGCCGGGCAGCCCGAGCAGGTCGAGCACGGTGGGGGCGATGTCCACCAGCCGCACCTGACCGGTCACTTCGCTCCCCGCCGGGAGCCCGGGGCCGCACACCACCAGGGGCACGTGCTGGGTGGTGTCGAACAACAGGCAGCCGTGGCCCTCCTCGTAGGGGTGGCCGAGCTCCCCCGAGTGGTCGTTGGGGTACCAGCCGGCCAGGTCCTCGCCGTGGTCGGAGAAGAGCACCACCAGGGTCTCGTCGAGGGGGTGCCCCGACTCCTCGATCCGGGAGAGGAGCCGTTGCAGGTAGTGGTCGCTGTAGGCCACCTCGCCCTCGTAGGGGTTCGCGACGTCCGCACCCACGTCCTCCGGCGGCTCGTAGGGCCAGTGGGCGTCGAAGAAGTGCGCGAAGAGGAAGAACGGCCGCTGTTCCCGGGACCGGGAGGCCACCCAGTCCGCGGCGCGATCGGCGACCAACGGCGCCCGCTTGAGCGCCAGTCCGCGCATCTTCACGTCCGGGACCGTCAGCGGGTCGGTGCCGTCGGGGAGCCGCGGTATCTCGTCGTCGTAGAAGTCGAACCCCCGGTCCAGGCCGTACCAGCGGTTCAGCCCCGGGCAGGAGACCACGGCGCCGGTGGCGTAGCCGGCCGCGCGCAGCCGCTCGGCGAGCGTGGTGACGCCGGGGGCGAGGCGCTCGCGCAACAGGTGGCGGATGCCGTGTCCGGCGGGCTGCCGGCCGGTGAACACGCTGGCGTGACTGATCGGGGTGAGCGGGGACGAGGAGATCGCCTGCCGGAAGGTCACCCCGCGGGCGCGCAGGGCCTCGATTCCGGCCATCTTCCCGGAGTAGGCGACATCGGCACGCACGGTGTCCAGGGAGACGAGCAGCACGTTGCGCATGGCTTCCTTCCCGGCCGACGGACGGCCGTGCGGTGGTCGGCACCGCCCCGCCGCCGGGGAGGGAGGCGGCCGCGGCGCGGGGGCGGTCGCGGCGGAAATGAAAACGGCGTGCGGAGGAATTGGCTCGCGGCCGGGATGGTGGACAGAACAAGGAGATGATAGGAAGCTGATGGTTGCGCCTTCCAGCATGTCAGCTCATCTGACGCACCCGGCTCGCACTGACGTACAGGCACCGATTCCGTACGCCACGTTCCTCGTACCGTCCACCCCGCGCTTCCCTGCTGCGGCGGATCCCGGTGATTGCTCGGAGGCGGACGAAGCATTCCTGCGAAATCTAGAGTCTGGAGATCTTGTGGTGAGTGGTGAAAAGCGGTCCCTTGAGCAGCAGGAGGACGTTCACCTGATTCCGGTGAGTACCCTTGTCGAGGCCGATTCCCCCCGTCTCGGGGGCGAAAGCCGCGAGCACATCGAGTTGCTCCTCACCTCGGACGCCGCATTACCGCCCATCCTCGTCCATCGCCAGACCATGCGGGTCATAGACGGGATGCACCGGTTGCGGGTCGCGGTCCTGCGGGGGGAACCCGCCATCCCGGCCCGCTTCTTCGACGGCGGCGACACCGATGCGTTCATCCTCGCCGTCAGCGCCAACGTCGCCCACGGACTGCCGCTCAGCCTCGCCGACCGCACCGCCGCCGCCGAACGCATCGTGACGCACAGTCCGCACCTGTCGGACCGGTCGATCGCCTCCTTCGCCGGGCTCTCCCCGAAGACGGTAGCGGCCGTCCGCCGGCGTACAAACCCCGACCGTCCGCAGTTGAACGCCCGAGTCGGCCGGGACGGCCGGGTCCGCCCGGTGGACTCCGGGGACGGACGCCGGCGAGCCGCCCGACTCATCGAGGAGGACCCGGACACCCCCCTGCGTGACGTGGCCAAGGCCGCCGGCATCTCCCTGGGCACCGCCCACGACGTGCGGGAGCGGCTGCGCAGCGGCCGGGACCCGGTACCCGCCCACGGTCGCCAGGGGTGTACCGGCGGGGGTCGTGCCGGGCACGCGACCCCCTACCGCCCGGCGGGCCCCTGCCCGCTCGGGGACCTGACCCCCCATCCCGACCGGGACGCGACCCTGCGGAAGTTGCGGCAGGACCCGTCCCTGAGGTTCTCCGGCACCGGCCGTCTGCTGCTCCGCCTTCTGGGTGCGCAGACCTTGGACAAGGAGAATGTGACCAAGCTGATCGACAACGTTCCGCCGCACCGGGTCGATGCCGTCGCCGCGTTGGCGTTGGAATTCGCCAGGGCCTGGCATGAATTTGCCGTACGGCTACGCAGCCGGATCGGTGACCCGCTTTAGCCGTATCAGGTGCGCGGGGAGGGTCCTTTACGGCCCCTGCGGCCTATGCCATGGTGGAAAACATTGCGCGCCGACCTCCACTGCATGACGTTCCGGTGCGCGAATCACAACGAGTGGCAGGAGAAGCCTGCCTGATGTGTTGATCCCGAGGGGGATTGTTGATGGCGCGCAAATCCCTGGCGTTGGAACTCTACGTGAACGCGGACGAGTCGGTTGATCAGCGGTACATCAACCAGATGCGTGAGCAGGACAGCACGCCGGTCGCCACCGACCCGTCCCTGCCCCGCTTCACCCTGCTGGTCGGCCCCTCGCCCTTCACCATGCCCCGCGGCTGGGAGTTCTTCCTCACCTCCCCGTACGAGGGAGCCACCTACATATCGACGGTGCTGCACAACGCCGGCTACCCGGTCCGCATCGTCGACGTCCGCTACGACCTGGACCCGATCACCACGGCGTACGAGCAGATCGTCGGGCAGACCGACGTGCTGGGGGTGTGCACCTTCGAGGACAACTTCCCCTTCTGCCGCGAGCTGATGGCGAAGGTCAAGGAGGCCGAGCCGGACGTCCCGATCATCTGCGGCGGCTCGCTGGTCACCTCGGTCCCGCACATCTTCATGACGGAGACCGCGTGCGACGTCGCGGTGATCAGCGAGGGCGAACTCACCATCCTGGAACTGATGGAGAGCTACGCCGCCGGCCGCTGGGACCTGGACCTGCCGAAGATCAAGGGCATCTGCTACACGGACCCGGAGGGCAAGGCGAAACGCACCCCCGCCCGCGGCCAGATGATGGACCTGGACGCGCTGCCCCGCATGCGACTGGACCTGTGGCCGCAGGCACAGAGCCCCATGGGCCTCCAGCCGCAGATCATCTCCTCGTACAGCCGCGGCTGCAAGATGGACTGCTCCTTCTGCTACCGCACCACGCCCCAGGTCAGGGCCAAGTCACCGGAGAAGATGGACCGCGACATGGCCTGGCTGAAGAGCCAGTACAACATCGACTTCAGCTTCTTCGTCGATCTCACCTTCAGCTCGCACCGCGGGCAGACCCTGGAGATCTGCGACGTCATCAAGGACCACGACATCCGGTGGACCTGTCTGACCCGGTGCGCGGACATGGACGTGCCGAGGATCAACGCCATGCGCGACTCCGGGTGCGACATCGTCCTGTACGGCGTCGAGTCGCTGGGCAAGGACGTGCTGCGCGAGGCGAGGAAGGGCAGCAGCGAGAACCTGACCATCCGCGCCATGAACACCACCTTCGAGGCCGGCGTCCGGTTCGGCTCGCTGCTGATCGTGGGGCTGCCCAACGAGAGCGAGGAGTCCCTCGGCCACATGGTGGAGTTCGCCGAGACGTACAACCACGTCACCCGGGTGAAGTACCTCTCGGCGATGCCCGGCACCACCGTCTACCAGCAGGCCGTCGCCTCCAAGGCGATCCGCTCCGAGATAGACCACCTGAACTGGCTGTCCGTCGAACAGGCCCTCCACGAAGACGAGTTCCTCAACGTCAGCGGCCTGCCCGAGCAGGTGTGCCGGGACGCCTACAAGCGGATCTACGACGCCTACCAGCCGGGCCCGGTGATGGACTTCCGGCACTACCCGGAGAACTTCCAGTACTTCCACCCCCAGTCCGACGACGGCCAGATGCGCTCCACCTCCTACGCCGGGTCCCGGTGGCGCACCGCATGGAGTTCCGCGGCCGGCCCGCTGGTCCCGAACTCCGACCGGTTCACCCTGGACAAGTGCGCGAACCCCGAGGTGGCCGCCGCCGGCAGCAGCCTCATGGACTGCGGAGCCAAACGCATGACGGACCAGGCGCCCGAGGGCACTGCATGAGCCCTGGCCCCGAGGCGCCGATCTTCATCATCGGTACGGAACGGTCCGGCTCCAACCTGCTGCGCCTGATCCTGAACGCCCACTCGCGGATCACGGTGCCGCACCCCCCGCACTTCATGCGGTTCCTGGAGCCCCTGGCCGCCTCGTACGGAGACCTCACGGTCGAGCGCAACCGTCGTGCACTCGTCGACGACGCCTTGGGGCTGCTCGCCCGACACATCCACCCGTGGCCCCACCCCATCGACGCCGAGCGGGTGGTCGCCACGGTGGGACCCTCGCTCTTCGAGGTGGTCGCCGCCGTGTACGACCAGTACCGCACGGCCGAGGGCAAGGCGCGCTGGGGGTGCAAGAGCACCTTCATGGTGGAGCACGTCGACGAGGTGGCGAGGGTGTTCCCCGACGCCCGGTTCGTCTGGCTGGTCAGGGACCCGCAGGACGTGGCCAGTTCGGCCAAGCGGGCGGTCTTCGGCCCCTGCCACCCCTACCGGATGGCCCGGCTGTGGCGGGCCGAGCAGGAACGGGCCCTGGCCGCCCTCGCCCGCCGGGGCCCGGACGCGGTGCACCGGTTGCGCTACGAGGACCTGGTGGCGCGCCCCGAGGAGGAACTGCGCACGCTGTGCGCCTTCCTCGGGGAGGGGTTCGAACCCTCGATGCTCGCCCACCACACCTCGCCCGCGGCCCGGCGGACCGCGAGCCTCTCCGAGTCCTGGCGCCGGGCCGGCGACCCCATCGGCACGGGTCGGGTCGGAGCCCACCGGACCGGGCTGTCGCCGCGGGAGCGGTTGCTCGTGGACAAGGTGACGGCACCGCTGAAGGAACGGCTGGGGTACCCGGTCGACCCGCGCTCCCCCTACGCACCGGACCCCTCCCCGTCCGCGGTCGCCCTCCGGTCGGCCCTCCTGCGCTCCCGCGTCGAGTACCGCTCGATGCGGCAGGACGAGAACCACCGCCTGCGGCTCGCCCGGGACGCCTACGTCCGGTGGCTGCGGCTGAAGTCCCTCGCCCGCCGGACGGAGCCGACCCCGAGGGCGTCCGTCCCCACGACACGGAACGGATTGCCCGTGACCACGAGCCAAGAGGACGTGACCGGCCACTTCGCCGCGCGGTCCGCCACGTACGACCGGTCCAGTTCCTGGTGCACCGACGCGGAACTCGGCCGTCTCGTCATCGAACTCACCCGACCCCGTCCCGAGCACCGGGTGCTGGACGTCGCCTGCGGAACCGGTCTGGTCTCCCGCCTGTTCGGCGGCCGGGTCGCCGAGGTGACCGGCGTCGACATCACCCCCGAGATGGCCGACCGGGCGCGGCCCCACCTCGACCGGCTGGTCATCGCACCTGCCGAGTCGCTGCCCTTCCCCGACGACTCCTTCGACGTGGTCGTGTGCCGGCAGGGCGTGCAGTTCATGACGCTGCCCGACGCCGCGGCCGAAATGGTCCGGGTGCTCCGGCCGGGCGGTCGGATCGTCCTGGTCAACCTGTGCGCGTACGGCACCGCGGACCGGGCGGAGTACTTCGAGGTGCTCAGGCTGCGCAACCCCGTCCGACGGCACTTCTTCCTGCCGCAGGACCTGGAGGCCCTGCTGCGGGCCGCCGGGTGCGAGGAGGTGGAGCTGCACCGGTTCGTCTCGGCCGAGGACGTCGACGTCTGGTCCGACAACGGGGCCATCGAGGAGTCCCGCCGGGAGGCGATCCGCGAGGTCTACCGCAACGCCTCGGCGGACTTCCTGTCGCTGCACGCGGTCAAGGAGACGGACGGCGGCTTCGTGGACCAGATGCTGTTCGTCGCCGCCGCGGGACGGAAGCCGTGACCCGTCCCCTCCCCGCCGACGCGGGGCACACCCCTTCGGACACCGAGGAGTCACATGCCACAGCTGGGTGAGGGCCTCACCGGCGACCTGCGGTCGGTGTTCGCCGCCGAGGCGGCGTCCGTGCAGCGCTACACCTACTTCGCCCAGGTCGCCGAGATCGAGGGCCACGGCGAGATCGCCCGGCTCTTCACCGATCTCGCGGAGAGCGTCGCGTGCGTCGCGCACGGGCACATCGACGCCCTCCGGGACGTCGCCGACCCGCACACCCGCGGCTCGGTCGGGGGCACCCGCCTCAACCTCGCCTCGTCCGCGGCCGAAGCACTGCACGAGGCGAACGAGGTCTACCCCGGGCTCACGGCCCACGCCCACGAGGAGGGCCACGCCGACGTGGCCAGCTGGCTCACCACCCTCGCGAGCCTCAAACGAGCCCACCTCGCCAAGCTCGACGCCCTGCTGACCGCCCTGGACCAACCCCTCGTCCCCCCGTCCCCGGGGGCCCTGGCCACCGACGGAGGTGCCGATGTCTGACCGACCGGTGCTGACGGCCGAGCCGGCGACCGCCTACGACGCCTCGTCCATAGTGGTGTTCACGGGCCTCCAGGCCGTCCGGCGCACGCCCTCGATGTACATCGGATCGACCGCTGCGGACGGTCTGCACCACCTGCTCTACGAGGTGCTCGACAACGCCGTCGACGAGGCGGAGGCCGGTCACTGCACCGCGGTCACGGTCAGCCTCCAGGCGGACGGCAGCTGTTCGGTCCACGACGACGGCCGGGGCATCCCGGTGGACCCGCACCCGGAGTCCGGACGCCCCGCCTGCGAGGTGGTGCTGACCACGCTCCACGCGGGCGGCAAGTTCACCGGCACCACCTACACGCACTCGGCGGGCCTGCACGGCGTCGGCCTGTCCTGCGTCAACGCGCTCTCCGCACGGCTGCGACTGGACGTCTGGCGCGGGGGCGCCCACCACTGGCAGGAGTTCTCCCGGGGCGAGCCGGACGCCGACCTGGCCTCCGCGGCACCCGACGGCGGGTACGACGGCCGGCGCGGCACCGCGGTCACCTTCCTGCCCGATCCGGAGATCTTCGGCACCGCCGGGTTCTCGGCACGGACGATCACCACCCGGCTGGAGGAGGTCGCCTTCCTCCACCCCGGCCTCGCCGTCCACTTCTCCGACGAGGTCAGCGGCGAACGGGTGGACCTCCGCTTCGACGGCGGCATCCGCGCCTTCCTGCACCACCACAACCGGGACGCCGTCGCCGTGCACCCCGAACCGGTGATCGTCACCGGGGGAGACGGCCGGCTCGGCTTCGAACTCGCCTTCCAGTGGACGGAAGGGTACGCGGAGGAGATCCGCGGCTTCGTCAACGGCGTCCGCACCGAACAGGGCGGCGCGCACGTGGACGCGCTGCGCACGGCGCTCGCGAACGCCGTGAACCGGTACGCCGGCGACCGGGGGCTGCTCGACGCCCGCGTCGAGCGGATCACCACGGTCGACATCCTCGAAGGGCTCACCTCGATCGTCTCCCTGCGCATGGCCGACCCCAAGTTCGACGGCCAGACGAAGAAGCGCCTCCAGAGCCCCGAGGTGGGCCGACTCGTCCGGGAGGCCGTCGAGCGCGAGTTCGGCCGGCTGCTGGCGGCCGACGACGAACTCGGCAGACGCATCGTGACCCGCGCCCTCGACGCGACCAGGGCCCGGACGGCGGCGCGCACGGCCAGCCGCACGAGCCGGTTCCAGCAGCGCGAACTGGCCATCGACTACGGCGTCTACCAACGGCAGTTCGGGACCCGCTCGCGCGACTGGCACGACTCCTGCACCTGGCTCACCGACGACGGGCTGCTGGCCCGGCACGCCGCCCTGTGCGACGTGCCGAAGGACGCCAGGATGCTCGACGTGTGCTGCGGCAGCGGGGTCGTCGGCGGGGCCTTCCGGGGCAGGGTCGGCGAGAGCATCGGACTCGACCTCACGCCGGAGATGGTGGAGCTCGCCTCCACCCGGCTCGACCGGGTCGACCAGGGCACGGTCTACGACCTGCCCTACCCGGACGCCAGCTTCGACCTGGTGGTCACCCGGGAGGTGCTGCACCTGCTGCCCCGGCCGGAGCGACCGCTCTCCGAGATCTTCCGGGTGCTGCGACCCGGCGGGCAGTTCATCGTCGGCCAGATCGTCCCGTACGCCGACGAGGACGCCTACTGGATGTACCGGGTCTTCAAGAAGAAACAGCCCCTGCTGCACCAGATGTTCAGCGAACGGGAGTTCAGGGAGCTGCTGCTGGGCGCCGGGTTCGGCGGCCTGGTGATGGAGGAGTACCTGCTGTGGGAGTCCATCGACCGGTGGATCGACACCCACGAGACCTCACCGTCCCACCGCCGGGAGATCCAGCGCCTGTTCCACCAGGCGCCCAAGGAGGTCCGCGAGATCCACCCCTTCGAAGTGCTCCCCGACGGATCGATCCGCGACCAGTGGCGCTGGTGCGTCTACTCGCTCAAGAAGCCCGGTGACCTCGGATGACCCTGCACGCGCCCGCCGCCACGGGGTTGCGACCCGACCTGACCGAGCGGCTGGCCGTCGCCCGGGGGCTGTGCCCCCGGGCGACGGCGGACCTGACGGGCGAGATACGGGACGTCGTGGTGTTGGCCTCCAGCTCGCGCGGCGGCTCCAGCATGGTCGCGGAGACGCTGCGCGCGTCGAGGGACCTGCTGCACCTCCAGGGCGAGATCAACCCGTTCCTGCGCATCACGGGCCTGGCACACCCCGACAGCGGGGACTGCGACCGGCTCGACGCCGAGCACCTGGCCGGGCTCGACCCGGCCCTGCGCGAGGTCCTCGACACCGAACTCGCGCACGACATCGGATCCGCCGCAGACCCCGCCCACGCCGTCGACGACCGGCGGTACGCGGCCGACCTGGCCGCCCGGCTCGTCATGCAGTGGCCCGAACTGCCGGTGGAACCGGGGCGCGTGGCGGAGACCGCCGAACGCGTACTGGCCGCCCAGCGCGCCGGCCTGCGCGGGCCCCAGGACCCGCCCTTCGACGCCCACCGCTTCTTCCCGGCGTTCTTCGCCGAGTTGGCGGACCGGGGCCTGCCGGTCGAGCCCGGCTACTACGACCTGCCGCGCGGGCTGCTACGTCCCGAGACGCCGGGTTCCGGCCCGGCCGGCCCTCCCGGCGGGTTCCTCGTCGAGGAGCCCCCGTTCATCCTGCCCCGTCCCTGGTGCCCGGCGAGTCCGCAGGACGCCCGGACCAAGCCGCTGGTGGTGAAGACCCCCAGCAACGCCTACCGGTTCGGCTTCCTCCGGGCGCTCTTCCCCCACGCACGGTTCCGCGTCGTCCACCTCACCCGCAACCCCGCCGCCGCCGTCAACGGACTCTGGGACGGGTGGCTGCACCACGGATTCCACGCCCACCGCATGACCCGACCGCTCGGCATCGGCGGATACGTGGAACGGGCCCCGGACAACCGGTGGTGGTGGAAGTTCGACCTGGCCCCCGGCTGGCAGGAGTTCACCAGCGCACCACTGCTCGACGTCTGCGCCTTCCAGTGGCGCAGCGCCCATCAGGCGGTGCTCGACGAACTCGCCGGAGGCGAGGTCGAGCGGCTGACCCTGCGCTTCGAGGACCTGATCGGCGGAGCGGCCGGACGCATCGACTGCTTCGAGCGCCTGGCCGACTGGCTCGGGGTCCCCTTCGAGGGCGCGTTCCGGCGGGCCGCCCACGAGGGAATCGGGCCGGTGGTCGCGACCGCCGAGCCCCGCGCGGGCCGTTGGCGCGCCCGGGCCGCCCGGATCTCGGCCGCGGTCGGCCCCGCGGACCGGGCCCTGGCCGACCGCCTCGGCTACACCGACGAGACGGAGTGGATCTGACCGCACGCAGGTCGGGGGAGGAACCGACGGTGACGGCGGGGCCGGTGGCCGTTCTCCGCGCCGTCCGCTCGATCGGGTGATTCTCGATCCTCGATGACCCGTGGATTTCCTCCGTGCATACGATCCGCATGTGTGAGGGAAAGTCAGCACTCCATGGTACTCCGCCACGGGCACCCGGTGGCCGCGCACCAGGCGGAGGGCCAGCCGCACGGGCACCCCGCCCGGTCCGCCGCGACGGCCTCGCCCGCCCCGCACCCGGGCCGTTGCGCCCCGCCCGGCGGGAGAAGCCGGCGTCCTCCGGCACCGAAGGGGACGGGGGCGGCTCCGCGATGACGACGAACGCTCCCAAGGACGCGTCCCGCTTGCGGGCTGCGGCCGACTTCGTCAGGGTCCAGAGCACCGACGCCCTGCTCCCGCTCCTCCTGCCCGGTCTCGACGGCCCGGAGCTGCGTGCACTGGTGGACCGCTGCCGCTTCGCGCACGCCGCGCTGCTGGTCTTCCCGCCGGACCTCAAGGCGCTCCACGACGAGTTGGGCGCGTGCGGGCTGACCGCCGCCGCACCGCCCCGGCCCAGCGTCGTCGTCCGCGAACGGCTGGCCGCCCGATACCGGCGTGCGGTCGGGGAACTCGACGTGTGGATCTTCCGTCCCGCCGTGCGGGGCACCGACGGCGACCACCGGACGGTCGAGGTGTTCGCGCTGACCGTCCCACCGGGCTCCGAACTGGCCGGGATCGCCGCACGGGAGCGGGCCCGGGAGCACGAGGCCCACCTGGCCTTCGAGGTCGAGCGACCGGACCCCGTGGTCCTGCGCGGCCTGTGCGCGAGCCTCGCACGGCACGGCGCGGTACCCGACGGCGGCGGGTACAACCCGCACGAGGACGGCACGGTGTTCTACTTCACCGCCCCCGCCGAGGCGAACGCCGGCTACCGGCGCATGGAGCTCCACGCGGCCGGGGACCACCAGGACGTGCTCGCCGCCCACCTCGGCCACCACCGAGCACACCAGCCGGCGGAAACACTCCTGCGCCTGCTGACCGGCGCCTGGACCACCCAGGCCCTGGCGACCTGCGCCCGACTCCGCCTGCCCGAGGCCATGGACACCCGCACCCCCACCCGCGTCACCGCACTCGCGGGAACGGTGGACGCCCGCCCGTCGAGCCTCGCGACGCTGCTGCGCTACCTCGCCATGCTGGGCGTCACGGCGGAGGAACCGGACGGATTCCGGCTCACCGAACTCGGCACCCTGCTGCGTGAGGGAACCCCCGGTTCGATGCGGGCGCTGGCGCTGCTGTACGGCGGCCCGTTCTACCAGTCGTTCGCCCACCTCCCCCACGCCGTGCGCACCGGACGGACCGGCTTCGAGGAGCACTTCGGCGAGAACCACTTCGACCACTTCGCACGGGACCCCGAACTGGCCGGGCTCTTCGACCGGTCCATGGCCGCGGGTTCCCCCATGTTCGAACCGCTCCCCTCGCATCCGGTCCTCCTCGCCGCCGCCGCGGGCCCCGGTCCCCGGACCGTCGTCGACGTCGCGGGGGGCACCGGTGACCTCCTCGGCCGCCTCCTCACCGCCCACCCGGGCCTGCGCGGCGTCCTGCTGGAACGTCCGCACGTCGTCGAGACCGCCCGCCGCCGGCTCGACGCCCACGGAGTCGGCGCGCGCTGTGACTACCGGGCGGGCGACTTCGCGGACGTGCCTCCGGGCCACGACGTCTACTTCCTCTCCCGCGTCCTGCACGACTGGGACGACGAGCGCTGCCGGCAGATCCTGCGCCACTGCGCCCGCGCGATGCCCGCCCACGCCGACCTGCTCGTCGTCGAGCGCCTGCTGCCGACCGACGGCTCGCCCTCCCTGGCGACGGCCTGGGACCTCCACATGATGTGCAACGTCGGCGGACGCGAACGCCGCGCCGACCACTACGCGCGCTTGCTCGAAGAGGCCGGACTCCGACTCCTCGGCCACGCGCCGTTGCCCCTGGGCGCCAGCGTGCTGCACGCCCGCAAGGCCACCGGGCGGGCCGGGCCGCCTCCCACACCGTGAGCACCTCGTGTACCCCCTCCCGACGGCCGGTGAGGTGGGCAGCCGGGGATTCGGGACCCGTTCTTGCCGCACCGCCACCGCGGCGGGCGACTCGTCGAAGACGACCGGGTCCGGACCGTCGACCCCACGGCGCACCGAGGGCGGTCCGCTCCGCTGCCCGCCGGGGGCCGGGGCTTCACGGTGATCAGTCGGTCAGCGCGGTCGCTTCGACCTCCACGAGGACGTCCGGCTCGAAGAGGTGCTCGACACCGACGAGGGAGGCCGGTGGCATCGGGAGTCGGAGTCCTATCTCGTCGGCGACGGCTTCCACCCCGGCCATGAGGTCGCCCATCTTCTCCGGGCTCCACCGGGTCACGTAGAACGTGAGACGCAGCACGTCCGCACACGACGCACCCGCGCCCGCCAGAGCGACGGAGGTGTTGCGCAGTGCCTGGGAGACCTGTCCGGCCAGGTCGCCCGGTGCGACGGGAGCCCCGTCGGCCCGGCGTGCGACCTGACCGCTGACGTGGACGTGCCGTGTTCCGGTGCCCACCGCGACGTGGTGGTAGGGGACCGGCTGCGGCATGCCGTGCGGGGTGAAGTGCTGGACGGGCATGGCTGGTTCTCTCCTCCGAAGTAGGTATCTATAAGCTACTTAGTGGAAGAAGGACACTTCAAGGAGACCAGGTTTCGTGATGGACACCGACGAGTTCCACATCGCTGCCCCGCACCGCGAGTTGCTCGACCAGATCCTCGACAAGTGGTCCCTCAGCATCCTCAACGAGCTGTGCGAACGCCCGTGCCGCTTCAACGAGCTACGTCGGGCGATCCCCCGGATCACGCAGAAGTCGCTGACCGCGACGTTGCGCAGGCTCGAACGGAACGGCGTGGTCGAGCGGGAGGTCGTCTCCACCCGCCCGGTAGCGGTCAGCTATCGGATCACCCCACTCGGCAAGACCCTCCGGCCCCCCGTTGACGTGCTGCTGGCGTGGGCCGCGGAGAACATGCCGGCCGTCGCACGGGCGCGCGAGGACTTCGACGCGCGGGAGGAGGCGGTTCCCTGAACCGACCCGTCCGGGGCGCCGGGTGGCGGTCCGAGAGCGCGGCTCGGCCTCCGCCGCGCACCGCGTAGGCCCGACCTCCGCCGTCGCCAGGCCCTGCTCGGCCCTTCGGAGTCGGGGTCATGCCGGACGAAATGAGAATTCAGACGGCCTCAAGCAGCTGGAGAGGCCAATGTGTTGCATATTTTGGCGCGCACCGAAGCGAATGCCGGGACAGAAGTCGAATGACCCCGACCGAAATCAGAAGAACAAGGTAGATCCCCATCGGCACAACGAACCAGATTCCCTGGAGAAGAAGAATCAGAACGCATGAAAGCGTCCAGAGGGTCACGCCGATCCACCCGTCCCGCAACACCTCGCGCCACCCGACGCGCTGTTCTGTCACGCCCCGATCGATGAGATATCCGATGTAGATGTGTTCAAGCGTTTCGCACCTGCTTCGATCCACTGTCCCCTCCCTCGACGTTTGTCGAACTCCCGAGCCTTCGCGCCGGGGTGGCCCGGCATTCGCTCGCCCCCGCCCTGACCGCGCCTGTCGTTCTGGGCGTAGTTGGTGACGGTCCTCACGTCATCACGACGATCTACTCGATGCAACAGGGGCGCGAGCCCGCGCGGTGCGGTCTGTGCCTACCCTTTGCTCCCTCCCTGCGACCGTGAGGCGTAGGCGGCCTGGGTTTCAGGACCACCTCGTGCCCGCACCGCCTGGGTTCAAGGGCGGCTCCCCAGGCGTCTGCGGTACAGCCACTTCGGCAGTCCGGGCGCTTCCAGGAAGCCCTCGGCGCGGGCGCTCGCGAGGGCGATGCGCAACAGGTCGGTGCTCTGGGCGTAGAGCAGGAAGCGGGGTTCCCAGACGGGCCGGTACTTGGCGTTGGCGAGGTAGAGCGACTCGATCTGCCACCAGCGCGAGAAGAAGGTGAGCAGCGAGCGCCAGAGCCTCAGGACCGGGCCGGCACCGAGCCGGGAGCCGCGTGCGAAGACCGCGCGGAACATCGCGAAGTTCAGCGAGAGCCGGGCGACCCCGAGGTCGCCCGCGCGCCGGATCAGTTCCAGAACCATGAACTCGAACACGCCGTTGTCCGCGTTCCGGTCGCGCCGCATCAGATCCAGGGAGAGCCCGTCCTCGCCCCAGGGAACGAAACTCAGCAGGGCGCGCGGCCGTCCGGCCGCATCACGGCAGACCACCATGACGCACCGACCGTCCTGCGGATCGCCGAGACGGCCCAGCGCCATGGAGAATCCGCGTTCCGTCGCTCCGTCACGCCAGTCGTCGGCCCACCCGACCATCTCGTCCATCTCGTCCGGCGGTACGTCCTCGTGGCGGCTCACACGGGCGGTGTACCCGCCACGCTCGATGCGGTGGTGCGCCTGGCGGACGCTGCGCATGGCGCGGCCTTCGGTCGTGAACCCGCTGATGTCCACGATTGCCTCGTCGCCCAGTTCCAGGGCGCTCAGTCCGTGCCGGGCGTAGACGGTGCCGCCCTCTTCGCTCGCACCGATCACCGAGGGGGTCCAGCCGTGCTCACGGGCCTGGAGCAGCCAGCGGTCGATCGCTCCGGGCCACGCCTCCGGGTCGCCGATCGGATCGCCGGACGCGAGCGAGACCCCGCCGACGACACGGTACGTGACTGCCGACTTGCCCGACGGCGACCAGATGACGCTCTTGTCCCGGCGCAGTGCGAAGTAGCCGAGGGAGTCTCTGCCGCCGTGCCGCTCCAGCAGCACGCGCATCCTCCGCCGGTCCTCCTCGGTCTGCGGGTCGACGGCGCGGCGGGACCTGAAGGCCGCGTACAGGACCAGCAGGATCAGTGCCGTGCTCATCAAGTTGATGAGCACCTTGGCCCAGCCGGGTGTGGTGATGCCCTCGAAGCGGATGTCGTTGTCGGCGAGCGAGAACATGCGGAGCACACCGTAGTGCCAGCGTTCCAGGAAGTCGGAGCGCCCGGGTTCCGGATCGGTGTTGCTCACGGTGACCGTCGTGGCGGCGAGCAACGACCCTACCACCAGCCCGACCCCGCCGACCGCTGCTGCCAGGCCCGGGTTGGCACGGTCGCCCTTCGCGTAGAACTCCCGCCGCCCGGCGAGCAGCGCCGCGACGAAGAACGCGGTCACCACGACCGCGATCCAGTTCTGGGAGTGCTGCCGGTACGCCGTCGACCCCAGGGCCAGGACCGTCAGCACCAGCGTCAGCCCGGACAGGGCGAGATTGAGGATCCATGCGGCGCGTTTGCGCCGCCTCATGGTGACCGCCAGAAACACCGAGAGCACACCGGAGAAGAATCCGGGGGTCAGCAGATAAGGCGTGAAGAACTCAGCATTGTCGTGCCGCCGGATGTCGTTCCCGAAGGACACCCACAGAGCGCCGAGGAAGTTGAAGAAGGCGATGACTCGCAGATACCAGACCGTCGTGACGTATCCGCGCCGTGACCACTTGCTGCGGTCCGTACCCGGCTGCGGACTCCGTCGGACGGGCTCCATGAGGGCGACCCTAGAGGCTCCGCATCCCTGGGAGATCTTCCGCGGAGTGCGGTGAACGGATGAAATCGCCGTGGCTCGACGACAGGTGGGCACGGTTCGCCCGGTTAGACCCCACGTCCCACGTCCGTGACCGCGACAGCACGGGACTTCCTGAGGTCCTTTCGCGTGAGGCGACCACCGGCAGCCCGGCGACGGCCGGGTCGGGGCCTCCGCACCAGCCGGCGACCCACTGCCCGGGCCTCCTTGCGGCGAAGGCGCCGGACGCGCTCATCGTCGGCCCCGTCGCACCCAGTGGGCCCTGCGTTGACGGCGGCCCGGCGGCGGGGCCTCGGGTGGTGCGGGATCACCACCGGCCGAGGGGTTGACCGGCTCGGGCGGGGGCGGTGCGTCCTCCGGGGGGTGGAGCCCTTCCGTCGAGTAGTCCGTGCCCGCGATGGCGTCCACGAGCTGCTGTTCGGTGTACTCCTCGGAGCCGGGGACGTGGGGGACGAAGCCGACGAGGACCCCCTCGTCGACGACCTCCGCGTCCAGCCCCGCCGCTCCGTCGACGTCCCAGAGCGCTTCGACGTCCGTGTCGAGGACCACGCGGATGCCGAACTCGTAGACGCCCGCCTCCACGAGGTGGGCCATCACTTCGCGGGCCCGCAGGGACTCCACCATCCGGCGGGCGCGTTCCTCGTCCATGTCGGCGCACCTCCTGCGCGGCCGGGCGCCCGGCCGCGCCCGTGCTTCCTCCGTCGACGCTACCCCCGTCCCGGGGCGGCCCGCCCTTCGCGCGTGGGGCCGAGTGAGGCATCCGGGTGATGTCGGGTGGCCGTCACTGCCAGGGGAAGGTCCGGGTGTGGGTGATCCGCTCCAGGTGGTAGTACCTCGCCACGCAGCCGCTGGGCCAGGTGCGCTGACCGCCGCGGCCGAAGGGTTCCGTCATCTTGCTGATCGAGGTCGGTCGGTAGGGGAGTTCCCGGGCTCCGCCCGCTGCCCCGGCACGGAGCCACTGGTCCTGTCGGTCCCATTGGCGGGCCCGCACCCGCATGGTGTCCTCCAACGGGGCGAGGGAGAGCGCGAGGGACAGGCACACCAGGCCGCAGACGGCGGTGCCGGCCACCGCGGGCACCACGGCGCTGTGCATGCGCCGGCGCAGATGGTGCCCGAGGAGCACGCCGGCGCCGAGGAGCAGCCCGATGTACACGAACAGGAAGTCGTTCCACAGGCGGGTGGACGCCACCACTCCGGGGCCGAAGACCGGATAGGCGGCGAGGGTGCACAGGTAGCCGGAGACCAGGAAGGCCAGGAAGCCGGCGCCCACCAGCAGCAGGTGCTTCACCGGCGGCGTGGTGCCACCGCCGGGTCGGGTGGCGAGCGCACCCAACAGGATTCCGGCCGCCACCGCTCCCAGGTACGGCCAACTGGTGAGGAGCGCCTCCAGGATGTGCGCGAAGCTCTTGGCGGCTCCACGCAGGGATTCCGGGCCGAGCATGGACGCCAGTCCCGCGTCGCGTCCGTCACGTCGGTTGCGGGAGCCCGGTGACGTGGCGAGCACGAGGCTGCCGATCACCGCTCCGGCGGTTCCCGTGAGGCACCAGATCCGCACGTGGCGCCGCCGGGGGAGCGGGACGATCCAGCGGCTGAGCAGCAACACCCCGACCAGCAGGACCAGGGCGGCGACGGTGGTCTCCTCCGAGAGGGTGCCGACGAAGACGCCGACCAGGAGGACGACGACGAGGGAGACGACCTCCGCGGCCCGCGTCCGCGCTCGGAGCAGCGGGATCACCGCGGCGGCGGCCAGGACGGGGGCGAGGGTGTGCGAGACGGAGGCCGCGGGCCAGTAGAACGTCTTGTAGGTGTTGGGGGAGGCGAACAGGAACAGGACCGTCACCATGGACGCCACCAGCAGCGGCACCCCCGGCGGGACGGTCGCCCCGGCCCGGCGCACCGCCGCGAGGACCAGAGCCCACAGCACGCCGAGCACCACCAGCCCGCTGACCAGGGCGAACCACTGGTGTCCGGGAACGCCGAACCGTGCGTAGGCCCAGACGAGCAGGGCGTTCGCCACCCGTCCGTTGTCGTGGACGTAGAACTTGTCGAGCATGGCGACGAGGCCGCCGTCGCGCACCACCGGCAGGAAGCACCAGTCGTCGCCGCTGGGTCGCACCCAGCGTCCGAACCACATGGCGGCGGCGAGCAGCCCCAGGGGCACCAGTGAACAGATGGCGGCCCAGTGCTCCGTCCACGACCGGGGGGACGGCGCGCCCTGCTTCCGGCGCGGTTCGCCTGCCGTCCTCGCCGACCGCTGCGGATCGGCCGTTCCGGGCCCGTCGACGACCATGGGTCGTGCCGCCTTCCGTCGATTCTCCTGCGTCGGTCTCCGGTGGTGGGCCGTCAGAGGGGATCCGACTCGTCCACCGTCCGTCCGACGCCGTCCCGGCCCCGTTCCCGCGATGCTCGGGCCCCCGAGGTGATGGCCCAACGGGCGAGCAGGAAGGACAACGGGGTGACGAGGACCCCTGCGGCCAGCGCGGCGAGGTTCTCGTCCATGCCCAGGTGGTCGACGGCGAGGTAGAGCAGCCCGCCGGCCGCCACCAGGCCGGTGACGCTCGACAGCGGATAGCGGACGAACGCCTGCCAGGTCGGTCTGGTGCGAAGGGTGAGGTAGGTGTTGAGGAGGAACGATCCCACCACGCTGACCACGTATCCGAGCACATGGGCCGCCACGTAGGGGGCCCACGGGTTCAACGACACGTACACCATCAAGTAGACGGCGGTGTTGACGAAGCCGATCGCCACGAAGGTCAGGAACTGGCGTACCGCCCGGTGCGCCCGCACCGGGACCTCGGGGCCCGCGCCGACCGGCCCCGTCGGTGGTTCCCCGGCCGGTGGGACCGCGGTGGAGGCCTCGGTCTCGCGCACCACGTAGTGCGGGCGCTTCTTGGCCTCGTGGTAGATGCGCCCCACGTACTCGCCGATGATGCCGAGCGTCACCAACTGGATGCCGCTGAGGGCGACGACCACCGTCAACAAGGTGGCGTAGCCGGGGACAGAAGCCCCGTACAGGGCGACCTTCGCCACGGTCCACAGGGCGAAGGCGACGGCACAGAGGACGACCCAGAGGCCGGTGTAGATGGCCAGGCGCAGCGGCCGGCTGTTGAAGGAGATCAGTCCGTCGATGCCGTAGTTGAGCAGTCGTCTGCTGCCCCACTTCGAGGTCCCCGCGGCCCGCTCGCAGTTCTGGTAGGTGAAGTGGACGGTGTCGAAGCCGATCCAGGAGAAGATGCCCTTGGAGAAGCGGTTGTTCTCGGGCAGCGACAGCACGCTCTCCACCGCCCTGCGCGACAGCAGCCGGAAGTCCCCCGACCCGTCGACCACGTCGACGTCCATGCAGTGCCGCACCAGCCGGTAGTAGGCGTGGCTGAGCGTGGACCGCACCCGGCCCTCGCCCACGCGGTCGCGCTGGGCCACCACCTGGTCGAAGCCCTGCCGGTGCAGGGCGAACATCCGCGGGAGGAGTTCCGGAGGGTGCTGGAGGTCGGCGTCCATCATGACGACCGCCCGCCCCCTCGCCATGCGCAGACCGGCGAGCAGGGCCGCCTCCTTGCCGAAGTTGCGGCTGAAGGCCGTGTAGCGCACCCGCGGGTCGGTGGTGGCGATCGCCCGCAGCAGGGACCGGGTGCCGTCGCTGCTGCCGTCGTCCACGTAGCAGACCTCGAACGACTCCCGGGTGGGTTCGACGGCGGAGAGCAGGGCGGTGTGGAAGCTCTCGATCACCTCGGACTCGTTGAAACAGGGCACCACGACGGAAACGCGCGGAGCGGCCACCGGAGACGAGCCCTCCGCGGCGTACCGACCGGCCATCGCCAACCTTCCGAGGAGCCCCCCTCGTCGGATGGGGGGAAGCGGTCGAGCTCCTACGGGAACGGCCGGGACGGAACCGTCTCCTTCAGGCGACGGGGTGTCCGTTCCCGGTGATCCGGTAGGGCCTATCCGATGGATATCACTCCCCCGGGGAGTCGGCCGTTCCACGGGCCTGCGCGAGTGAACGCCGGCGTGCTGCGCCCGGTCCCCGGACGCCGGAGACGATCCGCGCCGGCTGCGGCGTGTCGGTTGCCCACCGGGTTCCGGGTAGCGATCATGTGCGGGTCGTGGGTGCCGGCCCGGGAGGTCCGCAGTGGGTCGCCGTACGGAAGGTCGCCGTCGAAGCCTGAGGACGCGCCCCTGGACCGTGGTCCTCCTCGTCGCGGGCGTGCTCCTCGGCACCGGCTGCTCCCCGGGGGTGCTGCCCGCCCCGCCGACGAACCCCCCGGCCGGGCCCGACTGCCGACGGACCCTGGTCGGGGTCGCCCACCCCGACGACGACGTGTTCTTCGTCAACCCCGAGATCCGGCGGACGATCCGGGCCGGCTGCCCGGTCGACACCGTGTACCTGACCGCGGGCGACGGGGGGAAGGCGGACCGGCGGGCGGCGGTCGCCTACGCGGACCGGCGCGAGTACGGCGTGCGTGCCGCCTACGCGGAGATGGCGGAAGCCGCCGACGAGTGGCGGCGGGCCGACGTGGACGCCGGGAGCCGGCGGGTGCGCTCGTACCTGCTGGACGACCGGGCCCGCACCGCTGACGTCCGACTCACCTTCCTGGACCTCCACGACGGCCTACCCCGCGGCAGCCAGGAGAACAGCATGCTGCGCCTGTTCACGGGGCAGCGGCGGAGCGTCGACGCGTTCCGCGGCGGAGGCTCGTACACCGAGGGCCAACTCCTGTCGGCCATCACCGCGTTGGTGGAACGGAGCCGCGCCGAACGCATCCTCACCCTCGACCACGACCAGGCTTCCTTCGCCTTCGCGCTCGGGGGCGGGGTCGACCACAGCGACCACGGCATCGGCGCCCGCTACGTCCGCCGCGCGGGCTACGCGCTCGGTGTGCCCGTCACCTCCTACCTCGGATACACGATGACGCCCCTGAAGGCGAACCTCGACGCCGCACAGGCGGCCGAGAAGGAGGAGACGGTGCGCTGGTACATCGCCAACAGGGAGTGCCACGGCACCGAGGGCTGCACCATGCCCACCCCCTACCGGGGCCCCCTGGCGAAGGACTGGCACGCCTGGGTGCACCGCCAGTACCCCCAGGTCCACGACGAGCCGCGCCACGGGGAGATCCTCGGTGACGTCGGACGGACCACCCGCGCCACCGGCCGCGACCCGGCCCAGTGCCTCGACGCGGCCCTCTCGCCCCCCGCGGTCCGGATCACGGGCTGCAACGGGACGGGCGCCCAACAGTGGGACGTCGGCCGCGACCGCACGGTCAGACCCCGCAGCGACCGGACCCTCTGCCTCACGGCCCGCACCTCCGACGTCGCCCTGACGGCATGCGGCCACGGGCGCCCCGAACAGTCCTGGAACCGCCAACCCTGGACCAGCACCACCTGGAAGCGCACCGCCTGGCGCTTCGCGACGACGGAGCACCGCTGCCTCTTCCAGGACGACCGGCACCTCCCCCACGGCCCCGACGCCACGAACGAGACCAGCCCCCGGCTGACGCTCGCCGACTGCGGTGACACCGCACGCCCCGAACTCTACTGGCGGTAGTGGGGCGGCCGGCCCGCCCCCGCACGAGCGGTGGGCAGCACGACCTTCAACCGAACGGCTCGAAGCCGGATGTGAAGAAGGCTCACCACTTCCAGCCGTGGAAGCGCGCCCGCTGGGGACCGCACGCGCCGTCGGCGAGAGCCCGGTCGAAATCCCGCTGCACGGCGGCGTCGATTTCGGCCTCCGTGGCATCCATGGGGAGGTAGGCCCCCGCGATGACGACGCACGACGGGTCGCGGACCGGCCACAGCGCCCACGACCCGAACGCGACGGCGGCGATCACCGTGAGCACGGCTGTGAATCGGCGACGCGGGGTGGAAAGAAGGCGGGACATCACCAGTGGATGCTACGGAACGGCGCGCAGCCAGCGGACGACCGGGGTAGTGCGCCCAGCAGACCGGGGGTTCCTTCCTCGACCACCCCCAGTGACACCACGCCCGGTTTCACCGAGGAACACGCGACACCTCACCGTACGGGCCCACCGGTCCCGGGGGCCGCGGCCTCATCCGCGAGTACCTGCGGCGGGGGATCCGCCCCGCCATTCCGGAGGAGACCGAGAGACAGGCGGCCCGCCTGCGCAAGGGCGCACGTGACGGACGGCCCCTGGCCTCCTCGGCACTGCCGCCGCGGCTCCTGCGACGGAAACTGCGCCTCGGGGCACGTCATATGACGCATAGGCGCATGGACCGCGAGCCGCCCTCGCAGTTGCAGGTCGGTGGTCCTCCGATGGGGAGACCGGAGTCGGAAGCCGCCTGGGGGCAGCTATGAGCGGAGGGTCGGCATGGAAGCCTCCGCCTGCTCCCACCAGCTCCGGCTGCTGCGCAAGCCCGCACGACCGTCCCGGCCGCCGCCGGGCGCTGAGCACCGACCCGGCGGCCCGCCGTTCGGTTCTGTTGGCCGTCGGGCCCGGCGCCGGGCGGGATCGCCCGTTTGGCGCGGCGCCCAGCGGGTCGGGAAGGCGGGCGATAGCGTGCGCGCATGATGCCGGAGGAGTACCGCGACTTCTTCGCCGCGGCGGCCGGGGCCACGGGTGCCTTGGCCGGGTTGCTCTTCGTCGCCCTCTCGCTGCCTCCGCATCAGGTGGCCAGGGCGGTGGGCAACGCGGACTTCCGCACCTTGGCCTCGGCCGCGCTGCTGGTCTTCACCGACGCCCTGGTGATCTCCCTGGCCGCCCTGGTGCCCGAGGTCGACCTGGGCTGGTGGTCCGCCGTCGGGGGAGTCTGCGTGCTTGCCTTCTCGCTCGCCGCGCTGCGGGTCCGGGAGGGCGCGGGGCGACGACCGTACGGGCTGGTCGCCGGACTGCTGTGCATCGTGGTCTTCGAAATCTGGGCCGGAGTCCGCCTCCTGCTCGCTCCGTCGGACCTCGGCGCCGTACGCGTCCTGTGCTATGTGGTCGTCGCCGACTTGATCTGTGGGATGGCCTGGGCGTGGCAGCTCGCGAGGATGCGCGACACCGGGCTGCTCGCCTCCCTCCGTCGGCTGGCCTGGGGCGATGAGCCCGACCCCGCCCCAGCCGCGCACCAGGCATCGGACGACCCGGAAGGCGAACGTCCGCCGGGGGGATGAGACCGTAGGCCCGCAGTGCGGCGAGCTCGCCGCACGAGTCCTGAGCGACCTGGCGGAAGACGTCCGGACACAAGACTCGTTGTAAGGTGTGGAAACAGCACTTGACCTGCAAAAACGCAGGCAGGGAGCCGATGCCCAGGAGTACCGCGATGTTGCGCACCATGTTCAAGTCCAAGATCCACCGAGCCACCGTCACCCAGGCCGACCTGCACTACGTCGGTTCGGTGACCATCGACGCCGATCTGCTGGACGCCGCCGACCTGCTGCCCGGCGAGTTGGTCCACATCGTCGACATCACCAACGGCGCGCGCCTGGAGACCTACGTCATCGAAGGCGAACGGGGTTCCGGCGTCATCGGGATCAACGGGGCCGCCGCGCACCTGGTGCACCCCGGTGACCTGGTCATCCTCATCAGCTACGCCCAGGTGGAGGACGCCGAGGCCCGGGCGCTGCGCCCGCGCGTGGTCCACGTGGACGGGGACAACCGGATCGTCGCGCTCGGCGGTGACCCCTCGGAACCGGTGCCCGGTGGCGACGCCCGCCGGGGCCCGCACGCGGTGGCGGGTCCGGCCTGATTCCTCCGGGGCGTGCCTGACCCGCGGGGCGGCGGGGGACGCGTACCGTCGGTGCCCCCGGAACGTGCGGGAAGGTTCGGCATCCGCCGGTGGTTGCACCGGTCGTGATGATCATCCGGGCAGCGGACCGTGCGGCCCGGAACCCGACCCGCCCCAGAGAACGGACGGCAGCCATGACCGACACGAAGATCCACGACGATCGCGCCGCGGGCCGCCTGGAGGCGCGCACCGAGGGCGGGGACCTGGCCGGCCACATCGCCTACTTCGTGCTGGAGGAGCCGGGCCGCGCACTGGTTCCGGTGCACACCGTGGTGCGTCCGGAGTTCGAGGGCCAGGGCATCGCGGGGTCCCTCGCCCGGGAGCTGTACGCCATCGCCGCGCGGGAGGGGCTGCCGGTCGCTCCGTTGTGCCCGTACGTCGTGAAGTGGGCCGCCCGTCACCCCGAGGAGGCCCCCGCCGCCGACCCGGAGTTGCTGAAGGCCGCGAAGCGGCACGTCGCGGCGCACCCCGAGCAGTGGTGAGCCGCCGCTGACCCCGACCGCCCGTCAGCCGCCGCGCCCACGGCTCACGCGGCGGCGGGCGCGGCCGGGTGCGCACCGCAACAGCCGCGGGCGAGCATCTCGTCGGCGGCCACGACCGCGTCCCGCGGGTCGTCGGTCCGGGTCGCTTCGCACAGGGCGCGGGTTACGGCCCGCAGGGCCGTGCGCACGGCCGGGTCCTCCCGTTCGGCGAGGGCGATGCGGAGCGTCGCGTACCGGGTGAGGAGCTCGCGGAGGGCTGTGGGCGAGGGCGTCTGCACGATGGGGACCTCCTTGGGGTCACCCTGCTCATATCCCGTCACGCAGGGTCCACACCTACCCGGTCCAGGGGTCTCCGCCGTGACCGACGCGCACCCTCGACGACGGGATCCGGCCACCGCCCGTCCAACCGGGCGGGTGCACGGATCGCGTCCGCGTGGCTGCGGTGCGTAGGCTGCGCACTCGGATGATCACACTGGAGGAGCTGCCCGAGTGAACCGCACCCGTACCGTCCTGGCCGCGCTCGGCACCACGGTGGTGGTGGCCACGGCCCCCGCCGCCCAGGCCGCGGCCCCCGCACCCGCCGGGGCGAGTGCCCGAACGGCCCCCGCCCCCGCCCCGTGCAGCGGCGCGCACGAAGGGGACCCGAGGCTCGGCTCCGCGCACCTGCCGGCCAAGCGGGACAGGCCGGTGGGGCCGCTGCTCAAGGGGTGGCAGCGCACCGGGCACCTCGGGTCCCGGGACTTCCTGGAGAAGTACTGGGAGGGGCCGGCCGACACCGGGGGCTGGAAGTACCCGCCCAACGACGGGTTCGCCGAGGTCAACGGCCAGCTCGACAAGGAGCCGGCCAAGCTCCGCAAGGGATCGCGCCTGGACCGTTTCGGCTCCGAGTACGGGTCCTACCTGGCCCCCGCCGGGGACGCCTACGCCAAGCGGGCGCTGCCCCCGCAGAGCCTCAACACCCGCGATGCCGCCGTCCCCTGCGACTACCGCGTCTACCGGGTCGCCAAGCCGTTCTGGGTGTGGCAGGGCCGGATAGCCCCCTGGTTCGAGCAGCCCGGCGGCGGCCGGCAGATCAAGCTGGACCCGGTCTTCCTCGACCCCGGCCAGGGCCAGCGGCTCAACGTCAAGTGGCTCCTCGACCACGGATTCCTCACCCGGGTCGCCCGTTGACCCGGGGTTCCCGCACTGCGCCGGGCGCGGACCGGTGAGCGGGTGAACCGCTCCGGGTTGCACCGGGCGCTCGTCGCCGCGGGCGTCCCCGATGGCCACTACCGCATCGAGGGCGCCCACGAGCCGGTGCCCACGCCCCCCGACTTCCTGTTCCTGCGCCGGTCGCCGGACGGCGGCTGGGAGACCGGCGTCTACGAACGCGGCCACCACGAGGTGATCGCGCACCATCCCACCGAGGCGGGGGCGTGCGCCCATCTGCTGCGGCTGCTCACCTGACCCGTGGCGGGCCGACCCGCCAGAGGGGTGAGTGAAGGGCGCCGGGTCGGGCAGGCGGGGGAGGAATCCAGAGTCATCCACCCCACGGGAGGACACGATGACCCACCCCTACCCCGAGCCTGTACCACCCGGTCCCACGCCGGGGCCGCTACCGGGCCCGGACCGGCCGCGCCCCCCGCAGCCCGATCCGGTGCCCACGCCGCCCGCTCCCCGTCCGCCGTCCCCGCCCACCCCCGAACCGGTGCCCCCGCCCTCGCCGATCCCCGAACCGCCCGGTCCGGAACCGGTGCCCCAGCCGGGGCCGGCCGGCTGACGCGCCGGTGTGCGGCCCCGGTCGGGAGCCCGGGGCCGCAGGGGCTGCTCAGGCGTCCACCTCGGAGCGGTCGCCGCCCCACACGGTGTGGAACGAGCCCGACCGGTCGACGCGCCGGTAGGTGTGCGCCCCGAAGTAGTCCCGCTGCCCCTGCGTCAGCGCGGCGGGCAGCCGTTCGGCGCGCAGCGCGTCGTAGTGGGCCAGGGCCGCCGCGAAGCCGGGCACCGGCACGCCCTGCCGGGTCGCGGCCACCAGCACCGCCCGCCAGTCGTCCTGGGCCGCCCCGATCTCCCCGGCGAAGCGCTCGTCGCCGAGCAGGCTCGGCAGATCGGGGCGGGCGTCGTACGCGGCGCGGACGCGGTCGAGGAAGGCCGCGCGGATGATGCAGCCGTTCCGCCAGATCGCGGCCACCGCCCCCAGGTCGACGTCCCAGCCGTACTCGGCGCTGCCGGTGGCGATCTCGTGGAAGCCCTGGGCGTACGACACGATCTTGGACGCGTACAGCGCCTGTTCCACCTGCCGGGCGAACGCCGCCGCACCGGCCTCGTCGAGCGGTCGGGCGTCCGGCCCCGGCAGGGCGCGGGAGGCCGCGCGCAGGTCGGCGTGGCCGGACAGGGACCGTGCGAACACCGCCTCGGCGATGCTCGACACCGGAACCCCGAGGTCGAGGGCGATCTGGACGGTCCAGCGGCCCGTGCCCTTCTGCTCGGCGCGGTCCTCGACCACGTCCACGAACGGCTTCCCGGTCGCCGCGTCCCGGTGGGAGAGCACGTCGGCGGTGATCTGGACGAGGTAGGAGTCCAGGCGGCCGGTGTTCCACTCGCGGAAGACGTCCGCGATCCGCGCGGGGGAGTAGCCGGCGACATCGCGCAGCAACTGGTAGGCCTCGCCGATGAGTTGCATGTCGGCGTACTCGATGCCGTTGTGCACCGTCTTCACGAAGTGTCCGGAGCCGTCCGGCCCGATGTGGGTGACGCACGGGCTGCCGTCCGCGGCCTTCGCCGCCACCTCCTCCAGCATCGGGCCCAGTGCGGCATAGGACTCCACGGAGCCGCCGGGCATGATGCTGGGTCCGTGCAGGGCGCCCTCCTCGCCGCCGGAGATCCCGGTGCCGACGAAGTGGATGCCCCGCCCCCGCAGTTCGCGCTCCCGGCGTCGGGTGTCCGCGAAGTGGGCGTTGCCGCCGTCGACGATCATGTCCCCCGGTTCCAGCAAGGGGGCGAACTCCCGGATCACCGAGTCCGTCGGTCCGCCCGCCTTCACCATGACCACCAGTCGGCGGGGGCGTTCCAGGGCGGCGACGAACTCCGCCGGGGTCCCGGTCGGCACGAAGGCCCCCTCCTCGCCGTACTGCGCGACGAGTTCGCGGGTGCGGGCGGCGGTGCGGTTGTGCAGGGCGACCGAATATCCCTTGCGGGCGAAGTTGCGGGCGAGGTTGCGTCCCATCACGGCGAGGCCCGTGACCCCGATCTGAGCGGTGGTGGCCATCTGGTGGCTCCTGACGTCGGAAGTGCCGGTTGCGGTCGTCCCTACCACGCCCCCGTGGCGGGCGACGGCGCCGACACCGGGGTTCCGGGAACTTCCCTGCCCACCGTCCGTTCCCACGGGTTGCGGACCGTAGGTGTGGTGAGGGGGCGTCAGACGCAGCGCCGGCGCCGGAGGGGCGACTGATTACCCTCTTGTCGGGCCGGTGCGCACCCCGTTAGCTTGCAGAATCCTGATGCCTTGGGGGGCGCCCCCACAGGACGACGAGGGGGCACACACCATGACCGTGCGCGGCCGACACCGCAGGGTCCAGCCGAAGCGGATCAACCGAACCTCGCTGACCCTCACCGTCGGCGGCGCCGGCATCGCCATGCCGCTCATCGCCGCGGACCTCGCCCACGGGGCGGACCTCAGCACCTGGAACAAGGTCGCCGCCTGCGAGTCCACCAACGACTGGAACGCCAACACCGGCAACGGCTACTTCGGCGGCCTCCAGTTCACCCAGTCCACCTGGGAGGAGTACGGCGGTCGGGCCTACGCCCCGCGTGCGGACCTCGCCACCCGGGACCAGCAGGTCGCCGTCGCCGAGCGGGTGCTCAAGGGACAGGGCCCGGGCGCCTGGCCCACCTGCTCGGTCCGCGCCGGTCTCACGCGCGGGGGCGACGCCCCCGACATCGCCCCGACCGCCGGCCGGGAGCAGGCCGTTCCGAACGCGATCGCCCGCAGCCGGGTGCCGGACGCCAAACCGGAGACCACTCCGCAGTCCCGGGCGGGCAAGGCGCGGATGTACAAGGTCGTCAGCGGGGACAGCCTCTCGCAGATCGCCGACGAGCGGCGGGTCGCCGGCGGCTGGCAGCGCCTCTACCAGCGCAACCGCGCCACGATAGGGAGCGATCCCCACCACATCGTCCCCGGCCAGCGGTTGTCCCTGGACTCCCGGACCGGCACGTCCCCCGGACGCCCGGCGGTCGAGCAGCCGGCGAAGAAGCCGACCGCAAAGAAGCCCGCGAAGCGGAAACCGGCAGCGGCCCCGGCAAAACCCCGTCGAGATCCGGCCATTTCCAAGCCGAGGCAGCGGACGGCTCCGGCCACCCGCAGTGACGAGCGCCGCTCCACCGGTGGGCTCTCCGCCCCCGTCGCCGGAGCCACCGGCACCGGCTACCGGGTCTCCGGACAGCACTGGTCGAAGGGCT
Source organism: Streptomyces sp. NPDC002490 (assembly GCF_040296045.1). Taxonomy (NCBI): domain Bacteria; kingdom Bacillati; phylum Actinomycetota; class Actinomycetes; order Kitasatosporales; family Streptomycetaceae; genus Streptomyces; species Streptomyces sp. NPDC002490. Next base: position 55,273 of record NZ_JBEOWM010000011.1, read on the forward strand.
ACCACACGGGCGTGGACTTCCCCGTCCCCACCGGCACCTCGGTCATGTCGGTCGCCAACGGCGAGGTGGTGTCCGCCGGATGGGCCGGATCGTACGGCTACCAGGTCGTCGTCCGGCACACCGACGGCCGGTACAGCCAGTACGCCCACCTGTCGGCGATCTCGGTACGGGCCGGGCAGGACGTGGTGAGCGGACAGCGCATCGGCCGCTCGGGTTCCACCGGCAACAGCACCGGCCCGCACCTGCACTTCGAGGTCCGCACCGGCCCCGGCTTCGGCACCGACATCGACCCGGTGGCCTACCTCCGTGCGGGCGGCGTCCGCCTCTGAAGGACCGTCCGACGCCCCGTCCGGGGCGTCAGGCCCGCACCCGGTCGCCCGCCGGAGGGGCCGCATCGCGCGGCACCAGGACGCCGGGCCGGCCCGCGGGACGGTTCCGGTGCTGCACCGGAACCGCCAACGCCCCGAAGGGGACGGTCGGCAGCAGGACGCCGGCCTTCCGCCGGGCCTCGAACACCGTCGTCGATCCGTGGGGCGGGACGGGAGACTCCCGGCCGGCGGGGGACGGCACCACCGGCGTGGCCCGGTCGGCGGCGGTCCGGTCGGTCCGCCGGGCGTCGAGGCCGTCCGTCGGCGCTGCCCCGTCCGGCGCGGACGCCCCACCGGCGAGCCGCCCGGTCGTCAGCAGGATCAGACCACCCGCCGTGACCACCCCGCACCCCAGGGCGAGGAGGGTGCCCGCGGTCCCGTACCGGAACGACTCGCCGAGCAGGGTCAATCCCACGGCCGCGGCCACCGCCGGGTTCGCCACGGTCACCGTCGCCAGCGGCGCCGCCAAACCGGCACCCCGGTAGGCGGCCTGGGACAGGAACATGCCCGCCGTCGCCATCACCGCGACCCCCGCCAGCACCGGCAGGTTCCACGCCCGGGAACCCGAGGTCCACTCCACGGCCAGCGCCTTGGTGAACACCGACCCGATGCCGAACGCCACTCCGGCCGCACCGGCGAGCAACAGGGCGCGCACCGCCGGCTGGTGCCGTGTCGCCCGCCCCGCCGCGGTCAGCGCCCCCAACACGCCCACCGTCGCCAGGGCCAGCGCCCCCTGCTCCCCGTCCGTCATCGCCCGGTCGGTGCCCGCCCCCGTGAGGGCCAGCATCCCGGCCAGACCGGCCCCTGCCATCACCGCACCGCGCCAGGCCGCACCCCCCGCCTTCCGCCCCACGAACAGGGCCGCCATCGGCAGTGCGAACACGATGGTGAGTCCGCCGAGCGGCTGCACCAGGCTGAGCGGCCCGTAGGCCAGGGCGATCACGTGCAGCAGCGCCCCCACGCCGTTGAGTCCCACCGCGCCCCACCACGCCGGTCGCCGCACCGGAGCCCGGCCCCGGCCGCCGGCCGCCACGCGCTCCTGGACGATGGCGCCGCCGGCGTACGCCACGGCCGACACCAGGCACAGCACCACCGCGAGCGCGAAGCCGCTCATGCCCGGACCTCCGTGGAACGAACGGGTCGGGGACTGCGGCGCGCCCGCTGCGCCGATGGGTGGCATGTCATGACCCAAGCTTCGTCGCCCGGAGCGCCCCTGTCGTCGTACCTGAGCACGCAATCCGTCCTACTGCCGATGGAGTAGGCCCCTGGGGGCAGCGCTCCTCCGTAGTCCCGGGGAGGGACCCGTGCGGTTCCCGGGAGGGGTCGGAGCGGAACGACCGTGCTCCCCGGCCGGCCGTCCGGGTGACGGCGCGACGGCTCCCTCCCGGCCGCGGCACGGCGCCTTGACCGGCCCCGGAGCACTACCGAGAATGAGCCCCCGCCGCACCCCTTCCCACCCCCACCCCGGGCAGCCGTCACGACGCACCGGGGCGCCCTCCTGACGCCCCGACACGAGGGACGGCGCGGTCGACGGCGACACCCCCTCGGAGGTCCTCCCCATGCCACGGACCAGGCGCCCCCACCGCCCGCGCCGCGCCGCCGCGATGGCGTTCGCCCTGCTCGTCGGGGCCTCGGCCGCGGCGCCCGGAGCGGCGGTCGCCGCCCCGGCCCCGCCCCCGTCGCAACCGGTCGACCTGGTGAACCCGTTCATCGGAACCGCCAACGAGGGCAACACCTACCCGGGGGCCGCCGTGCCCTTCGGCATGGTCCAACTCTCTCCGGACACCGGACACAACACCGGCTACGACCACGCCGACGACCGCATCCGCGGTTTCTCCGCCGTGCACCTGTCCGGGGTGGGCTGCCGGATCGGCGGCGACCTGCCCGTCCTGCCGACCGTCGGGGAGGTCACCGAGACCGACAACGCCGCGTACGCGGTGCCCTTCGACCACGCGGACGAGAGCGCCAGCCCCGGCCACTACCGGGTCGACCTCGCCAACGGCGTCCGCGCCGAACTCACCGCGAGCACCCGCACCGGCGTCCAGCGCTACACCTTCCCCGCGACCCAGCAGGCCAACGTCCTGCTCAACGCGGGGCAGGCGCTGCACCGCAACCGCGCCAGCGAGGTCGAGGTCCTCGACGACCGCACCATCCGCACCAGCATCACCGGCAGTGGCTTCTGCCAGGCCACCGAGCCGTACACGGTGCACACCCTCACCCGCTTCGACCGGCCCTTCACGGCCTTCGGCACCTGGCGCGGCGCCACCGTCACCGAAGGCACCACCCGGGCCACCGCGACCACCGGCCGCAGCGGCGCCTGGGTCCGGTTCGACACCCGCGGGAACCGCACCGTGGAGGCCACCACCGCGCTCTCCTACGTCGACGCCCCGGGAGCCGCCGGCAACCTGCGCGCCGAGGGCGGACGCTCCTTCGACCGGGTGCACCGGGAGGCCAGGGCGGCCTGGCACGACCGCCTCGCCGACGTACGGGCCCACGGGGGGAGCACCGAACTGCGGCGGACGTTCTACTCCTCGCTGTACCGGTCCTTCCTCGCGCCCAACGTCGGCAGCGACGCGGACGGCCGCTACCGCGGCTGGGACCAGCGGGTGCACCACGCCCGGGGCTTCACCTACTACCAGAACTGGTCCCTGTGGGACACCTACCGCACCCAGGCCCAACTGCTGGCGCTGCTCGCGCCCGGCGAGTCCCGCGACATGGCCCTGTCGGTCCTGCGGATCGGCGAGGACGGCGGCTGGCTGCCCAAGTGGGGCTACGGCCCCGTCGAGACCAACATCATGACCGGCGACCCCGTCACCCCGTTCCTCACCAACGCCTACCAGCAGGGGTTGCTGGAGGGCCATGAGGAGGAGACCTACCGGGCGCTCACCCGCAACGCGGACGGGGTGCCGCCCGCGGACTCCCCGGCGGTCGGCCGCGAGGGCAACGCCTCCTACCTGGAACGCGGGTACGTCCCGTACCTGAAGCGCCCGCACGCCAAACCGGGGGACTCGGACTTCGACCACGGGGCGTCCGCCACCCTGGAGTACGCCCTCGCCGACGCGGCCCTCGCCGAGATGGCCCGCGACCTCGGCCACCACGACGACGCCCGCCGCTACACCGCGCGCTCACGTGCCTACCGGGCCCTCCTCGACCCCGCCACCGGCTTCTTCCGCGCCCGTGACGAGACCGGTGCCTTCACCGGACCCGCCGACCCCGCGCACGGCGTCGGCTTCCACGAGGGCACCTCCTGGCAGTACCAGTGGCTGGTGCCCCAGGACCTGCCGGGCCTGATCGACCTGCTCGGCGGCGCGGAGCGGACCAACGCCCGGCTCGACGCCTTCTTCGCCTACGACCGGCTGGTGGCGGACCCGGCCCGCACCGCCCGCGAGGCATGGGTGAACAAGCCCTACGCCTACTACGGGGCCGCCACCTACAACCCGCACAACGAGCCCGACCTCCTCGCCCCGTACACCTACCTCGCCACCGGTCGGCCCTGGCAGACCACCGACGTGGTGCACGCGGCCCTCAGCCTGTACACCGACGCCCCCACCGGAATGACCGGCAACGACGACCTCGGCACCATGTCGGCCTGGCACGTCCTGTCCGCCCTCGGCCTCTACCCCGTGCGCCCGGGCACCGACGTCTGGGGCCTGTCCACCCCCGTCTTCCCCCGGGTGGACCTCTCGCTCGACCGCCGCTTCTTCCCCCGGGGCGGATTCCGCGTGCTGGCGCCGGACGTCTCGCCCGAGAGGCGCTACATCCGGTCGGCCCGGCTCGACGGGGTCGACCACCCGCGCACCCACCTCACCACCGACACCCTGCGCGGGCTGGGCACCCTCTCCTACACCGTGGGCACCACCCCGTCCGCCTGGGGCACCGACCGGGCCGCCGTCCTCCCGGCCACCGGCGCGACGGGGCCCTGACCGGTCCGCACACCGCCGGCCCGCACCACCGGCTCCGCGCCGCTGTTTGGCGCCCGGACGCGCCCCTCACGTAAAGTTCCGCTTTCGGACACCCAACCACCCCCCGCCCCCGGGGCGTCCCGGGGCGCGGCGGCGCGAGCGGCACGAGGAACGGCATGACGGCGACAGATGACCTGCCCACCTACGGTCCGGGCATCGACCCGGAACGGCTCGCCGTGTGCCTGAGCGTGCTGGAGGAGCTCGACGAACTGGACGTCGACCACCCCGACGCGATCACCGTCCGACGTGCCACCGCCGGCATCTACCGCACGGTCAAGCAGCGCCGCCGCCAGGACCGCAGGGCGGCCAAGACCGCGCACGACCGGGCCGTCACCGAGGCCACCGCCACCGGCTCCGCCGAACGCATCGACGACGAGACCCAGGGCATCCTGCCCTCCGGGACCGCCACCGGCGAACTCGCGGGGATACTCCAGCGTCCGCGCTCCTGCTACACCTGCAAGGCGCGGTACGTCGAGGTCGACGCCTTCTACCACCAGCTGTGCCGCGCGTGCGCCGCCGCCAACCGGGCCAAGCGCGAGGCCGGGACCGATCTGAGCGGCAAGCGGGCGCTGCTCACCGGGGGCCGCGCCAAGATCGGCATGTACATCGCGCTGCGGCTGCTGCGCGACGGCGCCCACACCACGATCACCACCCGGTTCCCCAACGACGCGATCCGACGCTTCGCGGCGATGCCCGACAGCGCCGACTGGATGCACCGGCTCAAGATCGTCGGCATCGACCTGCGGGACCCCGCCCAGGTGGTCGCGCTCACCGACTCGGTGAGCGCCGCGGGACCCCTCGACATCCTGATCAACAACGCCGCCCAGACCGTCCGCCGCTCCCCGCAGGCGTACGGCGAGCTGCTCGCCGCGGAGTCCGCGCCGCTGCCCGCGGGCGAGCTGCCGGCCTCCGAGATCATCGGGGGGTTCGGCTCCGGAGCCGTCGCCGCGCTGCCCGCCGCCCGTGCGGGGGGACTCTCCGCGCAGGACGTCACGGAGCTGGCCCTGGTCTCCGGTTCGGCCTCCCTGGCACGGATCGCCGCGGGCACCGCGATCGACGCCGGCGGTCTCGTGCCCGACCTGCACGCCAGCAACAGCTGGGTGCAGACCGTCGAGGAGGTGGACCCGGTGGAGCTGCTGGAGGTGCAGCTCTGCAACTCCACCGCGCCGTTCATCCTCATCAGCCGGCTCCGCCCGGCGATGGCCGCCGCCGTCGAGGCCGGGGCGCGCCGGGCCTACGTCGTCAACGTCTCCGCGATGGAGGGCGTCTTCGACCGCGGTTACAAGGGCGCCGGGCACCCGCACACCAACATGGCCAAGGCCGCGCTGAACATGCTGACCCGCACCAGCGCCCAGGAGATGTTCGAGAAGGACCGCATCCTGATGACGGCCGTCGACACGGGATGGATCACCGACGAGCGTCCACATCCGGACAAGATCCGGCTCGCCGACGCCGGGTTCCACGCCCCGCTGGACCTGATCGACGGCGCGGCCCGGGTGTACGACCCGATCGTGCGCGGCGAGGCCGGCGAGGACCTCTACGGCGTCTTCATGAAGGACTACGCGCCCGGCAAGTGGTGACCCGGCGGGGGCCGGTGCGGGCGTTCCTTCCGTCCGGCACCGGCCGCCGTCACCCGGATGGACCCATTCCGTTGTGCGCCGCGCCTCGGATCATGGCCAGATGACATACATCGGGGCCGGGACGCCCGCATTTGTTATCCACGCTATAGAGCGGACGTCCGCTCAAATGGTTACTCTGTACCGAACGGACGGTACCGAGGGGTTCGCACCCGAGCCCCCCTTCGACACCGCCCGCCCGGGGCGACCCCTCACACGATCCGCCCCGGCGAGTTGCCGGCGCCACCGCGTCCGAACTGCCCTCTAGCCAAGCCCGAGCCGGCGCCGGGCGCCCACCGACAGGGTGCGGGTTCCTTGCCCGGAGGGCGACCCGACACAGAAGGAGTGCGCGGTGACATCGGAGAAGACCACCGACGAACAGACCACGGAGCCCCCGGAACGGCCCGTCCGTCGCGGCCCGGAGACGCTCGGCAGCCTGGAGGTCTGGTCCCGCTCGGCGCCGATCAGGCTCGCCGGGTACGAGGACGACCTCGCCGAGCCGCACATCCTGCCCAGCGTCGACTGACCCCGGACCCGCCGCCCCCCCGGCGCCACCGACGTGCCGGACCCGCCGGCACGTCGATCAGGGAGGCGCGGCGGTCGGCCGCCGGAACCGACGACCCGGGCGACTGGCCGCGGATCTGGCCGTTCTGGCACGAGATCGTCGCGGCGGGTTGAGACGTACACCTGGGACCGGTCGGGCTGCACCTCAGGTGCCGGGCGCTGCGACCCCTCCCGCAGCCCGGGTCGGCGGGAGGAAGTCCCGGACGTAGCCACGGGTCCAACAGGCCCCCGTCTCCCGCAGTTCGCGCCCCGTGCTGAAGGCGTAGCGGAACAGCCTGGCCCGGACGTACCGGGGCGGTGCGTCCGGGGGGAACGGCGAGTGCCACAACAGCCGCAGGGTGTCCCGGTCGCCGGCCAGCAGCCGCTCCACCAGCGCACCGAACCAGGGGTGGGCATAGGCGGGGGAGAGCGCGGCGAACCACATCAGCCAGTCCAGCCGCAGATGGTACGGCGCGAACTGACGCGGCCACCGGCGCAGGTCGCCGGGCTTGCCGCGGAACTCGTACGCCAGCCAGGTGCCGTCCTCGCGGGGCACCGGGTCGGCGGTGCCCTCGATGACGATCTCGTACCGCACCCGGCTCACGCTGCCGAAGGCCCCGTAGCTGTTCACCAGGTGCAGGGGATCGAACGAGCGGTTCATGACCTGCCGGCGCGACACCAGGTTCCGGGCCGGCCGGAAGCTCAGCACCACCACCAGCGCCGTCACCGCACACACCACGACCGCGTACCAGACCGGGGGAGCGGCGGCGGCCGGCCGCGGGCCGGACACCGCCGAGAGGTCGAGCACCGACACCGCCAGCACGATCGTCAGCCAGTTGAGCCAGGCGAAGTTCCCCGACAGGACCAGCCACAGCTGGGAGACGATCATCAGCGCCGCGGCCGCACCCGCCACCGGCTGCGGAGCGAACAGGAACACCGGCACCACGAGCTGGGTCACGTGGTTCGCCGCCGCCTCCACCCGGTGCAGGGGGCGGGGCAACCGGTGGAAGAACCAACTGAGCGGGCCCGGCATCGGCTGGGTCTCGTGGTGGTAGTACAGACAGGTCAACCGCCGCCAGCAGGCGTCCCCCCGCATCTTGATCAGACCGGCGCCGAACTCCACCCGGAAGAGCACCCAGCGCAACAACAGCAACACCAGCACCGGTGGCGCCACCTCCTCATTGCCCAGGAAGACCGCGAGGAACCCCACCTCCAGCAACAGCGACTCCCAGCCGAACCCGTACCAGGTCTGCCCCACGTTCACCACGGACAGGTACATCGCCCAGGGCACCGCCCACAGCAGCATCGCCGCCCACAACGGCACCACCCGGTCCACCCCGACCAGCAGGCCCGCCGACACCGCACAGCCGGTCCACGCCCAGCCGGCGAAGAACCGGTCCGAGTAGTGCCACCGGAACACGCTGGGTGCGGCGCGGGCACGGGTGCGCGCCACATGGGCCCGGATCGGGAGCATGCCCCGGTCGCCGAGGAGCGCCCGGAACTGCCGGGCCGCTCCGAGGAAGGCGCACAGGTACACGACGGCCAACCCGCGCTGGAAGAGCAGCCGCGCCAGTTCGTAGTCCGGCTCCGTGAACCACCGCACCCCTCCATTGTGGCGTCCGTCACCCTCGGTGAGCGCGGCCGGACGAGTCGAACAATCGCAGGGGTGGTGGCAGAGTGGCCCCATGGTGGAGCGGGCAGCGAGAGACCCGTCACTCCCGGACGACTGGCCCGCCGGGCCGGCAGCAATCCTGTCGTTCAACCGCGTGGGCAGCTTCGACTGGGACCTCGACCGCGGGCTGATGCACCTGGACCGCACGGCCCACCAACTGCTCGACCTCGACCCCGACACCTTCGACGGCCGGCCCGCCTCGCTGTCCGGACGCATTCCCCCGATCGACGCACAGCGCCTGGACTCACGGGTCGCCCAGGCCATGAAGGACGGCAGCGCCGGCTACGCCGCCGCCTTCCGCATCCGCCACCGCGACGGCCTGCTGCACTGGGTCCGCACCCACGCCCGCTTCCTGCGCGACCCGACCGGCCGCCCCCGCCGGATCGTCGGGATCCTCCGCGACGCCCCCGAAACCGGGGACGGCCCCGCGAACCGCCGGACCAGCATCGTGCAGGTCGCCACCGACGCGCTGGCCCACGCCCGTACCGTCCAGGACGTCATCGACGTCCTCAAGGACACCCGGGGCCTCACCCACCTCGGTGCGACCAGCCTGGTCCTCGGACTGGTGGAAGCCGGCCGCATCCGCCTGGTCGCCGACGGCCCCGCCGGCAGCTTCGTGCCCGCCACCCGGGTCACCCGGGTCGACGAGCCCTACCCGATGAGCGAAGTGGTCCGCACCCTCACTCCCCGGTTCATCGAGTCCGCGGAGGAGTTCGCCGCCTCGTACCCCGTGCTGTGGCCGCACCTCACCGACCTGGAGATCACCTCGGCCGCCTATCTGCCGCTGATCGCCCAGGCCCGGCCCATCGGCGCGCTCGGCCTGCTCTACCACGACCGGTACGGGTTCACCGAGGAGGAACGCGACATCCTCGTCGCGCTCAGCAGCAGCATCGCCCAGGGCCTGCGGCGGGCGATGTTCTACGAACAGGAGAAGGACCTCGCCACCGGCCTCCAGCGCGCCATGCTGCCCCGCACCATCCCGGCGGTCCCCGGCGCCGACCTCGCGGTCCGCTACCGCTCCGCCTCCCTGGGGCGGGACGTCGGCGGCGACTGGTACGACGTGATCCCGCTGCCCGGCGGGCGGGTCGGGGCGGTCATCGGCGACGTCCAGGGGCACGACACCCACGCCGCCGCCGTCATGGGCCAACTGCGGATCGTGCTGCGCGCCTACGCGGCCGAGGGACACAACCCCGCCACCGTGATGGCCCGGGCCTCCGTCTTCCTCCACGAACTCGACACCGAACGCTTCGCCACCTGTCTGTACGCCGAGGCCGACCTGTCCACCGGAGTCGTCCAACTCGTCCGGGCGGGCCACCTCGACCCGCTGCTGCGGTCCACCGACGGCACCTGCCGACGGCTCCCCGTCGAAGGCGGACTGCCGCTCGGGCTCTCCGCCGAGTTCGGGCGCCTCGCCTACGCGGTGACCACCGTGGAACTCGACCCGGGACAGACCCTGATCCTGTGCACCGACGGGCTGGTGGAGACCCCCGGCGCCGACCTGGACGACGGGCTGATGGCGCTCACCGGCCTCGTCGAGGACGGCCCACGCGACCTGCAACTCCTCGCCGACCGCCTGTGCGCCACCGCGGACGACCGGGGCGGCGACGACGACGTGGCCCTGCTCCTGCTGCGCCGGCTCGGCGTCGGCGCCGCCCAGTCCGGGGGCCGCCTCCAGCAGCGGGTGCCGCCCGGCGACCCCGGTGCCCTGCGCGAGGCGCGCCGGATGATCCGCTCCGCGGTCGCGGCCTGGGGCGCCGCGGACCGGGCCGACGAGATCGAGCTCGTCGCCGACGAACTGATCACCAACGCGCTGATCCACACCGAGGGCCCCACCACGGTCACCCTCCGCGTCCTGTCCGGGGCGGAACGCCGCTTCCGGATCGAGGTCGACGACCCCTCCAGCGCCCTGCCCCGACGCCGGGACGCCGGGGCGGAGGACGCCTCCGGCCGGGGCCTGCTGCTGGTCGACCGGCTCGCCGACGTGTGGGGCGTGGAGTCCCGGGGCGGCGGCAAGTCGGTGTGGACCGAGTTCGCCGTGCCCGGCCGCACCCCACCGCCCTCCCCGGGCGCGGCGGCGGGCTCCGTGTGAGGCTGGGGTCATGCCGGAGCTGCCCGAGGTCGAAGCCCTCAAGGGCTTCCTGACCGACCACCTGGTCGGTCACGAGGTCGTCCGGGTGCTGCCCGTCGCGGTGAGCGTCCTGAAGACCTACGACCCGCCCTTGTCCGCCCTGGAAGGCCACACCGTCAACGGGGTCGAACGGCACGGGAAGTTCCTCGACCTCGCCACCGAGGGCGGCCCCCACCTGGTGACCCACCTGGCGCGCGCCGGTTGGCTGCACTGGCGCGAGCGCCTTCCCGACGGGCCGCCCCGCCCGGGCAAGGGCCCCCTCGCGCTGCGGGTCGCCCTGGAGACCGGCGCGGGGTTCGACCTTACCGAGGCCGGCACCCAGAAGCGGCTCGCCGTGTACGTGGTGGACGATCCGCAGCAGGTGCCCGGCATCGCCCGGCTCGGCCCCGACCCCCTCGCCGACGCCTTCGACGAGGCCGCCTTCGCCGCCCTGCTCTTTGGTGAACGCCGCCAGCTCAAGGGCGCCCTGCGCGACCAGAGCCTCATCGCGGGCGTCGGCAACGCCTACAGCGACGAGATCCTGCACGCCGCGAAGATGTCCCCCTTCAAGCTGGCCTCCTCCCTCACCCCCGAGGAGACCGCCACCCTCTACAGCGCCCTGCGCGACACGCTCACCGCGGCGGTCGCCCGCTCGCACGGAATCGCGGCGGGCAAGTTGAAGGCGGAGAAGAAGAGCGCGCTGCGGGTGCACGGCCGCACCGGCGAGCCCTGCCCGGTGTGCGGGGACACCATCCGCGAGGTCTCCTTCCGCGACTCCTCCCTCCAGTACTGTCCGACGTGCCAGACCGGTGGGAAGCCCCTGGCCGACCGCCGGATGTCCCGTCTCCTGCGGTAGTGAGGATCGTCGGGTAGCGAGGATCGTCGGGGGGCGTGCAACGCGTCTTCGGCGGCTCCGAAGGGCCTTCCGGAACTGACCGGCTCCTGTGATCGAAAGTGCACGCGGTGGATCGACGATTCAGAATCCGGATCCGTTTCGCTGCTAATTCTGATCGAGATGGCGATGCATCATAAAGTCGGATTGTCCGATGGTTATTGATGTTCTTGTACGGCCAATCATGGAATTGCGGCGAATGGTTGACCGTGACGCTGCGTGCGTGTTACCTATGATGTCGGTCGGCCAAAGCCGCCACATCTCTGGGGGAGGGGTGCCGGGCAGGGGAAACCCCTCTTCCGGGAGCCGCTTTCCTTGCTTCTTCGCGCTGTCGAGCGCGCATTGCCCGCACCGCTTTTCCCTGTCCGTGCGTGCGGTTTCCATGCATTTCCTGGAGGCGTTGCCACTGCCTCCATGTCCATATGACACAAGGGCAGTTCCCAAGGGAATGGAGGGGATATGGCGACGTCTGTCTCGTATCCCGGAGTTTACATCGAGGAGCTACCGAGCGCGGTGCGCACGATCACCGCGGTGACCACGTCGGTGACGGCGTTCGTGGGGGCGACCCGACGCGGACCCCTCGACGAGGCGGTGACGATCACCAGCTTCGCCGACTTCGAGCGGCAGTACGGCGGCCTGGACGCGAAGAGCCTGTTGAGCTACGCGGTGCAACAGTTCTTCCTGGTCGGCGGTTCGGTCGCGGTCATCGTCCGGGTCGCCAAGGGTGCCGAGCCGGCATCGCGGGACCTCGCGGCGGGCGGTGAGCCGAACGCGCTGACGGTGACCTCGCGGGACGCCAGCGCCTGGGGCAACGGGCTACGGGTCGCGATCGACCCGGGAACGTCCGACGACACCTTCACCGTGCGCGTGCTGGACGCCTCCGGAACGGTGCTGGAGCGGTACCGCGACCTGTCCATGGACCCCACCGCGCCGCGCTTCGTCGAGGCGGTCGTCAACGAGTCGTCCTTCATCAACACCGAGGCGACCGGCGACGCGGTGCCGGACTTCTCCGGCACCGTCTCGGGACCGGTGGACACGCTGCCGGACCTGGCGGACAAGAAGCTCACCGCCACCGTCGACGGCGTCGAGCCGGTCGAGATCACGCTCTACACCGCCGCCGACGCCCCACCCGCGTCCCTGACCGCGCTCGGCCTCCTGCTGGAGCGCACCCTACGGGGCGCGTCGCCCGACCGGGCCTTCACCCGGGCCGACGTCGACGTGACCGGCCGGCGGCTCCAGGTGCTGGCCGGCACGGCGGGCGCCACGATGACGCTCACCGGCGAGGTGGCGAACCTGCTCGGCCTGACCGCCGCGCGCCCGACCGCCTACCCGTTGACGGGCGGAAACGACGGCGTCCCGCCGACCGACGCGGAGTTCCGCGGCAGCGAGGCGGACAAGACGGGAGTGCACGCGCTGCGGGAGGTGCAGGACGTCAACCTGCTCTGTCTCCCCGACCTGGCCGGACCCGACTACACCGGCGATCCGATCAGCGTGATCACCACTGCGGAGGAGCTCTGCGAGGACAAGCGGATGCTCCTGATCGTCGACAGCCCGCCGGAGTGGACCGGCATCGAGCAGGCCCGTGCCGGACTGGCGACCTACGACGCGGTCCGCAGCGACCACGCGGCGCTGTACTTCCCGCACATCACGCTGACCGACCCGCTCACCGGACGACTGCGCACGTTCCCGCCGTCGGGAGCGGTCGCCGGGTTGATGGCCAGGACCGACGCGGAACGCGGCGTGTGGAAGGCGCCCGCCGGCACCGACGTGCGGCTGACCGGCGTCCGCTCGATGAGCGTCAGGATGTCCGATGCCGAGAACGGACTGCTCAACCCGCTCGGGGTGAACTGCCTACGAACCTTCCCCGTCGTCGGCCCGGTGATCTGGGGCGCACGCACCCTCCTCGGCGCGGACGTGCTCGCCTCGGAGTGGAAGTACGTCCCGGTCCGACGGCTGGCGTTCATGCTTGAGGAGAGCCTGTACCGGGGCCTGAAGTGGGTGGTGTTCGAACCGAACGACGAACCGTTGTGGGGCCAGATCCGACTGAACGTGGGCGCCTTCATGCACAACCTGTTCACTCAAGGCGCGTTCCAGGGCACGGCGTCGCGCGAAGCCTACTTCGTGAAGTGCGACAAGGAGACCACGACCCAGGACGACGTCAACCGCGGCATCGTCAACGTGATCGTCGGTTTCGCACCGCTGAAGCCGGCCGAGTTCGTCGTGGTGAAGATCGAACAGATGGCGGGCCGGATCGAGGCATGAGGAATCACCATGGCTGAGTTCACCGTGAACGCGCAGCGGTTCGACCCCTACAAGAACTTCAAGTTCCTGGTGCTCTGGGACGGCAAGACCGTCGCCGGATGCAGCAAGATCAGCCCGCTGAAGAGGACCACCGAAGTCGTCAAGCACCGCAACGGCGGCGATCCCAACTCACCGCGGAAATCCGCCGGCCGCACCGAGTTCGAGGCGATCACCATCGAACGCGGCGTGACCCACGACCCGGAGTTCGACCGCTGGGCGAACAAGGTCTGGATGGTCGGCCAGGGCCTCGGGAACGAGTCCTCGCTCAAGGACTTCCGCAAGGACATCGTGATCCAGGTCCTCAACGAGGCCGGCCAGGTGGCGCTCGCGTACAAGGTGTACCGGGCGTTCCCCTCGGAGTACCAGGTGCTCGGCGAGATGGACGCCAACGCGAACGCGGTGGCGATCCAGCACCTGAAGCTGGAGTGCGAGGGCTGGGAACGGGACCTGGAAGTCGCCGAGCCGGACGAGCCGTCCTACCAGGTTCCGTAAGGCGCGCGGTGGCTTCCCCGACGGACATGCTCGCCGCCTGGGAGATCGGGCTCGCGCTGCCCGCCTCCTCGATCCAGCGGACGGTGCTGCTGCACGCACTCGCCAGGCCCGGTCAGGAGGCCGAGGAACTCCTCGGCGTCCCGGTCGGCACCCGCGACGCCGAACTGCTGGACCTGCGCATCGCGCTCTTCGGCGAAGTCCTGTCGGTTCGGATCGACTGCCCCGAGTGCGGGGCGGAATTGGAGTTCGACGTCGACGCGACCGGCCTGGCAGCCCCCGCGCCCCGGACCGAACCGGAACCGCTGACCGACGGCGACTGGACCGTTCGGTTCCGGCTGGTCACCTCGGCCGACCTGCTCGCGGTGCGGGATGGGGCCGCCGGGGACCGACGACGGGAACTCGCGGCCCGGCTGGTGCTCGATGCACGGCGCGGTGGCCGAGCGGTGCGCGGGGACCGGCTGCCGGAGCGCATCGTGCACCTGCTCGCCGAGGCGGTGGCGACGGCGGATCCCGCGGCCGACATCTCGTTCTCCCTGGAGTGCCCGGACTGCGCCGCACGGATGCGGACCCCGCTCGACGCCGCGACCTACCTGTGGGACGAGCTCGACTCATGGGCCCGCACGACGCTCGCCGACGTGCACGCACTGGCGTCGAGCTACGGGTGGACCGAACCCGACGTGCTGGCGCTGTCACCGCTGCGCCGCCGCTACTACCTGGAGCTGGCCGGACATGGCTGAGACACGGACACCGGACCTGTTCGACCGGCTGCTCACCCGCACGGCAAGGCCCGGTCGGCCGGACGAGGCGGTGCCACTGGCACGACCGCGCACGGCGATGCCGTTCGAGCGGCTGCCGCCCGCTGCACCGACCGAGACCGAGGCCGAGATCGACGCCGCCCCGTCGCGGCCGGTACCGGAGACATCGCAGGCACCGCGGGCGACGGCGCGGTCCGGTCCGCGGGAGGCGCAGCTGGAGCCGGCGTCGGTGCTGCACCGGATCGAGCGGACCGTGCGGTCGATCGAGACGGTGCGCACGGCACCCCCCGGAGCGCCGGCCGTGGCGGGGGCGGTCGCACCCGTGGTCCTGCGGAGCGTCGTGGAGCGGGTGGCGCCGGCGCCGGCCGTGGCGACGGCGCCCGTCGAACGGTCCGCCTCCCCGCGGCTGGTCACGCAGCCGTGGCCGTCGTCCGCCCGCCCCCCGGCCGCCGCCCGGACGGCGGCCGCGGCACGTGCACCGGTCCCCCTGGCCGCCGGCTCCGCCCGGCGGCACGAGGCGCGGACCCCACCCGCCCCGCCCCCGGTCCGGGTCAGCATCGGCCGGCTCGAAGTGACGACGGCGACGCGGGAACCGAGGCCGCAAGGGCGCGACCGGAGCGGCCGGCCCGAGCCGGTCGTCGCACTGGACGCCTTCCTCAACCGGCAGGAGGCGACGTGAGCAACTACCTGGCGATCGCCCAGGCCACCGAGGCGCTGCGCGGCCTGCTGGCCCGCTCGGTGCAGTCCGACGTGCCCTACGCCGTGCAGGTGGAGGCGCGCAAGCCGCCGAGCGAGCCGATGACCGAGCCGGTCATCACGGTCTTCTGCTACCGGATCACGCCCAACGCGTCCCGGCGCAACACCGACACGCCCACCCGGGACGGCGACGGACGACTGCTGCGGACCCCCACGGCGGCGTACGACCTGCACTACCTGATCAGCTGTTACGGCAACGAAGCCCAGCTGGTGCCGCAGGCCCTGCTGGGCTCGGTGGCGCGCACGCTGCACGAACAGCCGGCGCTCTCCGCACGGGACCTGGAGGCCGCCGCCGGGCAGGTCTTCCTGGCCGGTGCGGACCTGGCCGCCTCCCCGCAGGCGGTCCGGCTGACGCCGTCGAAGATGGACCTCGACGACCTGTCGAAGCTGTGGTCGATGCTGATCCAGACGCCCTACACACCGTCGATCGCGTTCGACGCGTCCTTGGTCCTGCTGGAGAGCCGGCGGACACCGGCCGTCGGCCGCCCGGTCCGGGAGCACCGGGTCCGGGTGGTCCCGGGACGGCGGCCGGTGGTCGAGGAGCTGCGCAGCCGCCCGGCCGCCTCGGACACCGAACCGCGCTCCGGCCCGGTACCGGTGGGCCACGAAGTGGTGCTGACCGGGCACGACCTGAACGGCGAGGGGGTCACGGTCGACGTCGGCGGCGCGCTGGTGGAACCGTCCGTGGTCGACGACGGTCGGGTGGTGTTCACCCCGCCGGTCGGCCTGGCCCCGGGAGCGCACCCGGTACGGGTGCTGCACCGGATCGCGCTCGGCGACACGGTCCGGATCCTCGACTCGAACAGGGTCGCCATGGCGCGGCAGGCGACCGTGACCGCCGCCCGGGTCACCAACGGAGAGGTGGCGGCCACCCTGGACGTCGCGGTCGGCGACCGGCAACGGGTGTCGGTGCTGCTGGACGAGTTGGACGGATCCGTCGGCCATCGGTTCGACGCGCCGTACCCCCTGCCCGGACCACGGGACCCGAGGGAGGTCGAGGTCGCGACAGAGGGCGTCGCCGCCGGTGCCTATCTGCTCCGGATCCGGATCGACGGGGTCGACACGGTGGTCGGCGAGGACCTGCGCACGCCGGCGGTGGAGTTCTGATGGACGCCGGGCACCAGACCGACGCGGCGGCCATGTCCACGGCCACAGCCGAGGTCCTCGCGCGCCTCGACGCCCATGCGAGGGCCATCGCGACCGACGCCGCCGCGGGCGTCGCTGACGGACGGTCGCGGCGGCGGTCCCGGCACCCGGCGGGGGAGTCCCGGCGGGCCGCCGTCCACCCGAGCGACGACGGGGACCGGAAGGACTACCCCGCCGGGGCGGCGCACGGCGAAGGCTCCCTGGCGACACTGGTCGCCTGCTTCGGACTGACCCCGTTCGAACGGGACCTGCTGGTGCTGTGCGCGGCGATGGAACTGGGACCGACGGCGGCGGCGCGCTGCGCGGCGGCGAGCGGACGGGAGTTCCCGACCTTCTCCCTGGCCCTGGCCGCGCTGGCCGAGCCGCACTGGAGCGCGCTGACACCGGACGCGCCGCTGCGCCGGTACCGGCTCGTCGAGGTCGCCGACGACGGAGTGTTGACCACCGCGCGGCTGCGGATCGACGAGCGGGTGCTGCACTTCCTGCTGGGCGTGCCCCAGATCGAGCCGCAGGTGCAGGGCCTGGTCGCGCGCACCGCCGCGCCCGGCCGGTTGCCGGAGTCGCAGGCGCGACTGGCCGGGGAGTTGGCGGAGGCGGTCAGCGCCGACGGCGTGGCGGCGCTGTCCGGCGGCGATCCGCAGACCCGGCGCGAAGTGGTCGTCACCGCGGCGCGCGCGGCCGGATTCGGGACGTTCGCGCTGTCGGCCGCCGACCTGCCGACCGAACCCGCGGACCGCGTGGCGCTGGCCCGGCTGTGGGAACGCGAGGCGGTGCTGCTGCCCGCAGCCCTGCTGGTCGAGGTGTCCGACCCGGCGAAGGCGCCGGCGGCAGAGGCGTTCGTGGCGATGCTCGGGGTCCCGGTGGTGCTGTCCAGCCAGGATCCGCTCCCCGCCCCCACGACGCAGCGCGTGCACCTGGTCGTCGCGCCGCTGGACCAGGCCGAGCAGCGCGGGTTGTGGCGCGACGCGCTGGACGGCCGCGGCGGCGACGCCGATGTGGCGGCCCTGGTGGCGCAGTTCAGCCTGCCCGGACACGTGATCCGGGCCGCCGGCGCCCTCGCCCGCGAGGTGGGCGGCGATCTCCGGGCGGCGGCCTGGCGCGCGGGCCTGGCGCACGCGCGGATCGCGCTCGACGAACTCGGCCGCCGAGTGGCGTCCCGGGCCGGCTGGGACGACCTGGTGGTGCCGGAACGGCAGCGCGGCATCCTCCACGAGATCGTCGCGCACGTGCGGCAGCGCGCGACCGTCTACCAGGACTGGGGCTTCGAGGACGTGTTGCGGCGCGGGCTCGGCGTCACCGCCCTGTTCGCCGGCGGCAGCGGCACCGGCAAGACGCTGGCCGCCGAGGTGGTGGCGGGCGAACTCGGGCTGGACCTGTTCGTCATCGACCTCTCCCAGGTGGTCAGCAAGTACATCGGCGAGACCGAGAAGAACCTGCGCCGGGTCTTCGACGCGGCCGAGCGCGGGGGCGCGGTGCTGCTGTTCGACGAGGCGGACGCACTCTTCGGCAAGCGCAGCGAGGTGAAGGACTCGCACGACCGGTACGCGAACCTTGAGGTCAGCTATCTGCTGATGCGGATGGAGTCGTACCGGGGCCTGGCGATCCTGACCACGAACCAGAAGAAGTCCCTGGACCAGGCGTTCCTGCGGCGACTGCGGTTCGTGGTGGACTTCCCGTTCCCGAACCAGGCCGAGCGGGCCGAGATCTGGCGGCGGGTGATCCCGCCCCGGGCCCCGGTCGACGGGGTCGAGGTCGAGCGGCTGGCCCAACTGACGGTGGCGGGCGGCAGCATCCGGAACATCGCGCTGTCGGCCGCCTTCCTGGCCGCCGACGAGGGGACCGAGCTGCGGATGCGGCACCTGCTCGCCGCCGCGCACACCGAGTACGTCAAGTTCGAGCGCTCGGTGACGCCGACGGAGGTGGCCGGGTGGGTGTGAGCCTGCACGTGGACGAGCTGGTGATCCGCGGCGTCGAGGGCGTGCGACCCGTCGATGCCGAGCGGATCGAGCGTGCCTTCACCCGCGAGCTCACCCGGCTGCTGACCGAGCAGCCGCCGGTCGCGGAGGCCGTGTCGTACGAGGTGGTGAGCGGTCTGCGACCGCTGCCCGCGACCACCTCCGCACGCCGTCTCGGGCGGGAGTTGGCGCGTGCGGTGCACCGGGAGCTGGTGCGATGAGCGGCGTCACGCGGGTGCGGCAGCAGCAGCCGGAGCCACCGCGCCGCACGCGCGCGAAGCGGTCGGTACCGCTGCGGGACGCCTGGGCGCGACGCACGCCGCCGGCGCCGCAGGAGGTGCTCGCGCGGGCGGGCAAGCCCCTGGAACCCGGAGTCGGACGGCTGATGGAGGAGTGGCTGGGCCACGACTTCAGCGCGGTCCGCATCCACAGCGACCGGGACGCGGCGGTGCTGGCCGAGACGGTCGGCGCGGACGCGGTGGCGGTGGGCCGGGACATCTTCTTCGCCGCGGGCGCGTACCGCCCGGAGACCGCTCAGGGCTTGCGGCTGCTCGCGCACGAGCTCCTGCACACGGTGCAGGTGCCGGACGCGCCCGGCCGGCTGCGGCTCGGCCGGCAGGACGGCGTGCTCAGCCGGCCCCTGGACGGGGTCGAGCGCGAGGCCGAGGAGCGGGTGAACCGCGCTGCGGACGACCGGGCGGCCGGGGCCGGGGTCGGCGAACGGGAGGCACGGGGGCGGGGCGCGCAGCCGGTGTCCTGGCTGCGGTTCATCAGCGTCGACGTCTCCCAGATGCGGGCCGAGCAACTGGATCCGGCGACCCTGGTGGACCGGATCGTCGCCGGTGTGGTGCGCACCCTGCACGGCGATCCGGCGGACGCCGCGGGGCGGGTGCGGCAGCAACTGGTACGGCTGGCGCCGGAACTGCGCTCCGCCGTGCTGACCCGGCTGCGGCAGCGGCTGCCCTCGCCCGAGTGCCTCCGGGTCGAGCGCCTGGTGGCCGAAGCCGAGACGCCCGCGGGCACGCCGGTCGGCGCCGCCACCGTACCGGAACCCGTGGTGGAGCCGGCCGAGCGGGAGCGGACCGAACGGCGCGACCTGACGGAGCGGGAGGCGGGCGACGAACGGGGCCGGGCGGACCGGGAACGCGACGTCGAGGAGGAGCAGCGGCAGCACGCGCAGGACCGGGACCGGGAGCGGACCGACGAGGGCGCGGCCGACGAGGACGAGCGTAAGCAGCAGGACGTCGAACGCGAGAAGGAGGCGGCGCTCGACCACCGGCGCGGGGAGGCCGCCGCGGCCCGGGAGGACGAGCGGGGCGGCGAGGACGAGGAACACCGCCGGGCCGCCGCCGAGGACGAGCGGGCAGAAACGGAAGACGGGGAACAGCCCGCTGCCGAGGGCGCGTCCGCTCGGACGGAGGCGCCGACGAGCGGCGCGGCCGTGCCGCCGGCGGCCCCGGCCGCAGCGGGAGCGGACGGGGCCGGGCCGGAGCCGGTCGTCGGGGCCCAGGTCGCCACGGCCGCCTCCGTCGGCGGTGGCGGAGCGGACCCGGTGCGCGAGGACCGCGCGGAGGCGGTCGCGAACGACCCGCAGGGCCCGTTGGCCAAGCACGGGCTGGCGAAGGAGCCGGACGGACGGGACGAGCCACCGGAGCAGGAGCAACCCCTGCACACCGAGGCCGGTGCAGAGTCTGAGGTGTCGGCGCCGGACGTAGCCGCCGAACCCGAACCGCCGCAGCGGGTCGTCGAGGGCGCCGAGCAGGCGGCGGGGGCGGACGGGCCGGCACCGGACCCGGTGCCCAAGACCGACCCTGACCTGTCCGCGGTGCCCGCCGTGGACGAGGAGCTGACGGCCGCCCAGGGAAGTGCGCCGCCGAAGCCGCGGGAGCTCCCGAGTCTGCCCGCACCGCCACCGGTCGAGGCCGAACCACAGGACCCGGACCGCACGGAGAAGGCCGAGCGGGCCGCCGAGCCGGAGTGGGAACGCGCCGACGCGCAGGCCCCGGAGGACCGGGCGGTCGAGGCCGAAGGCGAACGGACCGCGTCCGACCCGCCGACGACGGCGTCCGCGGTCGAGGCCACCGCGCCCCCGGGTGCACCCGAAGGGCCGGCCGCCGCGGACCCGGCTCCACCGGCGTCGGTCGCCCCGGCTCCGGCCGAACCCGCAACCGCCGGGAAACCCGTCGACCCGGTGACGGAACCGCAGCCGACCGGCGGGGAAGCGGACGGCGTCGCCCCGGCCCCGCTCGGCGCGCCGGCCGGAGCGGGGGACTCGGGGCCCGGCCCGGCGACGCCCGTCCCGGTGGAACCACGACTCGCCGAACCGATGCCGGGCGATCCCCCGCTCGCGGATGCGGCAGCCGCACCCGGCGCGGGCCCGGGGGCAGCGCAGTCGACGCCCGGGCAGCCGGGACCCGGCGGAGCCGCACCCGGCGTCGGCCCCGAAGGGTCGCTGGAGACCGGCGGCGGCGGATGCGCCGGAGCGCCGACCGCCACGACGGAGGCCGATGCCCCAGGCGGTGACGGCGGAGGCGGTTGCGGGGGCGGTGCGCCGGCGGCCCCGGCGGCCCCCGCGGAGAAGAAGGCGGACGCCCCGCCGGACGTCACCGACCGGGAGCCGACGGCGGCGCTCGCGACGATCTCGTCCCAGCCACCGGCGCGGATCCCCCAGGCGCTCGGCGGCGTCGACCGGGCAGTGAGCAGCACGGTCGGCAGGGAGCACCGGGACCTCCGGGATGCTCCGCCCGCGCTTCGACGTCCGAGCGGCGCACCTCGGACCCGGGCGGGTGCCCCGTCGACCGGTGCGCCGGTGTCCACCGCGGTCGAACCGATGACGGAGGTGACCCCGCGGACGCTGGCCGAGCAGCGCAGGGCCGACCCGCCGCCGACCGCCGACACCCCGAACCCCGCGACCCGGGTCAAGGCCCCCCTCGTGGCCGGCGGCAACGAGGAGAAGGCCGGTGCCGCGGAGATCCAGCAACTGCAGGGCGCGGTCAACGGCGTACCCACCAGCGACGACCGGCTCCACACCACCGTCGGCGCCGCCCCCACGGTCACGCTCGCGGGTCCCACCGATCCGGCCCTCGCCGACGAGCAGCGTCGACAGACCGAGGACCGCATCCACCGGACGCATGCGCTCGGCCGGCAGGACGCGGCGGTCGGGCTCGGCGAGGACCAGATCCATCCGGACGTGCCCGGTGAGACGCTCACCGCCTCGGTGCCCGATCGCGCGTCCGCCGGCGGCGCGCCCACCACGGCCGGCGGCCAGGGCTCGGGCGGAACGGATCCGGACACCGTGTCGGCGGTCGCCGTCCAGGAACGCGGCCCGCAGATCCGGGCCGGGTTCGCCGACGGCCAGGGCCGGATGGGCCAGGCCCGGCAGGACAAGCAGACCCGGTCCGACCGGGCGGAGGAGGACAACCGGGCCCGGGTCCGGCAGGCGATCGCGGAGAACGGCGACCAGCAGGCCGCCGTGCGTCAGGAGGCCCGCGAGGACGCCGCTGGCAAGCGCGGCGAGTGGCGTGACGAGCAGGACGAGGCGGTCGAGGACAACACCAGGACCGCCACCGAGGCGCACGGGAAGGCCCGCGAGGACACCAGCGCGAAGAAGACCGACACCGACGCCGAGATTGAGAAGCGCAAGAACGCCGACGACGAACGGATCGAGGGGGAGCGCAAGGCCGCCGAGGAGAAGGCCCGCAAGGAGCGCGAGGCCGCGAAGGAGGAGTCCTCCGGTTGGTGGGGCTGGGTCAAGTCCAAGGTCAAGGCCGCGTTCGACGCACTCGTCTCGGCGATCAGGGGTCTGTTCGACCTGGCGGTCAAGGCGATCAACGCGATCAAGGAAGGCTTCAAGAAGGCGGTCAACGGCCTGATCGACCTGGCCGCACGGGCGATCACCGGCATCATCAAGGCCCTCGCGAACGCCCTGTTGGCCGTGGTGAGCGTGATCGGCACGGTCTTCCCCGGCATCGCGGAGAGGATGCGCAGGGCGATCGTCTCCCTGCGTGACGCGGCGATCGCCACCGTGCAGCGGTTCGCCGACCGGCTGAAGAAGGCGGTCAACGCACTCGTCGACGCCTTGGCCGGCGCCTTGGTCGCGGTCCTGCGACTGTACGAGAAGCTGCTGCTCGCCGCGGTCGAGGCGGTCCGCGGCGCGGTGACGGCGGCGATCGCCTTCGTCGAGTCGGCGATCAAGGTCCTGGGCGAACTCGCCGCACTGGTGAAGGACATCGCCCCCAACCCGGTCGGCTGGGTCCGCAACTTCGGCACCGCGGCCAAGGAGGGCGTCCGCACCTTCCTCTGGGGCGCTGTCAAGACCGCGGTCAAGGAGTGGTTCAACGCCAAGGTCGAGTCCGTGGTCGGCGTCGGCAAGCTGCTGTGGAACGTGCTGGTGAAGGGCTGCATGTCGGTCGCGCAGATCGGCCGGATGGCGTGGCAGGCCATCGTGAAGTCACTGCCCGCGATGATCGTCTCGATCGTCATCGAGAAACTCGTCGGTCTCCTCGTCCCGGCCCTCGGGGGCATCATCGCGATCGCGCAGGGGGTGATGGCCGCCTACCAGAGCGCGAGCCGGATCATTTCCGCGCTCAGTGCGTTCCTGACCTTCGCCAAAGCGGTGAAGACGGGCGGCGTCGCCGCCGCGTGCCTGTTCGCGAAGGCGGTCGCGAGCGGCGCGGTGGCACTGTTGGACTTCATCGCCAACTTCCTGATGGCGCGGATCGCGGGTGCGCTGAAGGGCGTCGGCGCGAAGCTCAAGGGCATCGCCGAGAAGATCATGAAGGGGCTCGGTCGGGGTGCCCGCGGGGTCAGGAAGGCCGCCGGCCGGGCGGTCAACGCCGCCCGCCAACAGCTACGGCGCGGGGTCGCGGCGGTCAGGCGCGGGGCCGTCGCCACCGCCGGCGCGGTCAGGCGCGGCGTCACCACGGGTGCGCGGGCCATCCGTTCGGGTGCCCGCCGGGTGGGCGCAGCCGCCGGGAGCGGCCTGCGCGGGGCGGCCCGGGGGGCACGGCGTGCGGCCGGCGCGGTCGGCCGGGTGGTGGCGCCCGCACTGAGGGCGGTCAACCGGACGGTCAAGCGGCTGGGCGGCCGGCTCGCGAACAGCAGGCTCGGCCGCGCGCTGAGGACGAGCGCCGGCAAACTGAAGGGCTTGGTGGCCCGGGGCAGGCAGAAGTTCAGGGACTGGCGCAAGAAGGTCACCGACCGCAGCAGGCAGAACCGCCGGGACAAGAAGGGGGCGGGGGAGTCCAAGGAAGCCAGGCTGGCGAGGATCGTCGCCCGGATCCGTCCCGCGATGAAGCGATTGCTCGATCGCGGTGTCGGGCGGAAGGTCATGAGCGGCGTCCTCCTCGGGCTGCGTGCGTGGTACCGGCTCTCGAAGCTGGTCGCGTCAACCGGACGGCACTTCGACATCAGGGCCTGGCTCAACCCGGTGGCCGCGGTGATCGCGGGCATCGAGTTCGATCCGAAGGCGCTGGTCAGCCATCTGCACCGGGTCTCCAAGGCCATCATCGAGGTGGGCCGCCGCGCGGCATCGGCACAGGTGGAACGGGCCAAGGCGCACAGCAGGACCAAACGGCGCCTGACCCCGGAGGAGCAGGATGTGCCGATCAAGAAGCAGCGCGAGCTCATCGAAGTGCGGCCGGGCGCTCGCGGGCACGACGTGCACGCCGTGATCGAACGCGATCCCAAGGCGAACCCGGCCACCCAGAGCATCATCCGCTACCTGGACGAAGGCCGCAGTTACAGCCACGACGTGAAGCGGAAGCAGGGCGGACGGTGGATCACCGTTCCGGGGCCCCCGAAGAAGCGCGTTCAGGTCGGTGCGGACGAGCACAACCAACTGGTCCTCATGGAGGACCCGAAGTCCGGCCGACTGCGTGCGCTGAGCTACTCCGAACTCTCGGACAAGATCGCCGGAACCGATCCGCGTGAGCAGCGGCGCATCGCGGTGGGTGCCCTGGCCAGGCTGGGGGGCATGACACCGGCCGGGCCCGATGCCGGGTTCTCCGACGAGTTGACCACCTGGATCGTGCACGCCGAAGGGCGCAGGAACCCGGCGGCGTTGGCGACGTCCGCACTCGCGCTGGACACCGTGGCCAACGCCCCACCGGGCAAGGGCGCGCCGAACCTGGAACGGGTGATCCGTGACCTCCCGATGTCACCGCAGGGCGCCCAGAAGAACGCCAGCAACCTCGGGAACGTGCTCGACGCCCCCGACAAGAGCCTCGACAAGGCACCCAAGGGGGCCCGTGAGCTCGCGCAGGCCGAGATCAACGTCGTCAAGCTCTGGGTCGAGACGCTCAACGTCCTCACCGACGACGACGCATCGAGGAAGGACGTCCAGAAGCGTCTTGAGAAGGCCATCGATGAGCGCTTGTTCGATATCTACGCTCTGACCCCGGCCGAGAGAAGATCCGTTCGAAGGGAAATGGGCTCGCGATGACAATCTTCGGTCCGAGAGCCACGCCACGGTACGTGCTCCACGCGCATGACGCGGAGCCCGTCGCCGAGTGGTTCGCCGCCGAGCACGATTGGGATCTGGTCGCACGTGATACCACCGATCCCGATCGCGGTGTGGAGTACGAGGCGGTCTGGGTGACGGAGGGGCCGGTGACCTTCCACTTCCGCGAGGACCACGTCCTCAACGAGGGATACGTCTACCTCGCGGGCCGGGACACGGCCCGGGTGGCGCGCCACGAGGCGGACCTGACCGCTTCCCTCGACATCTGGTCCAGGCAAGCGCTGCTGAGCGGGGTCGCCCGCCACGACGGGGGCCCCGAGCGGGGCCGCGCGATCCTGCGTGCCGGTCTGGGGGCTCCGCAGGAGTTCGACCCCGAGTTCTACGACCTGATCACCCGAGCGATGCGCGCCGACGAGCCGGTGATGCGCGCGATCGGCATGCGTGCCTGCGCGTACTCGCCCGTTGCGGAGTACCGGCCGGTGCTGGAGGGCATCGCCCGGAACGACGACGAGCCGGAGAACAGGGACCTCGCGCGGGCCACCCTGCGGGCGTTCGACGAGTTCGAGGTCGGCTCATGACCCGGTACGCGGACCTCCCCAAGCCGCTCCAGTCCGGCCTCGTGATCGTGGACCCCGAGCGGGGCACGCCGCAGCGGGTGATCGTGTTGCAGTTCAACCCGGACTCGTTGGAGCGCAGCATCGCGCCGCAGGCGGGCGGCGGGGAACAGCAGGGCGACCGGACCGAGGCGCTGCGGCTGAAGGGCCCGGCGGTCGAGTCGTGGAAGTTCACCGCCGAACTGGACGCCACCGACCAGCCGGCCGTGCCGTCCCCGCTCGGCATCCACCCGCACCTCGCGGCGCTGGAGATGCTGCTCCAGCCGCCGACCGCGCAGGTGCGCGAGAACAGCCGACTGGCCGGCCGCGGGATGCTGGAGATCACGCCCGTCGAGCAGCCGCTGACCCTGTTCGTCTGGGGTCCGCGGCGCGTCGTGCCGGTCCGGCTGACCGAGCTGTCGGTCACCGAGGAGGCGTTCGACCAGCAGCTGCAACCCGTCCGGGCCACGCTCGCGGTCGGGTTGCGCCTGCTGACGGTCAGCGACCTGCCCGCCGGGCACCGGGGCGCGGAACTGTACCTCGCGCACCTCGCCCAGAAGGAACGCCTGGCGGGACAGCTCGCCGCCGGCCGACTCGCCCAGCTCGGACTGACCGGCATCTGACCGGTCGTTCCTCCGAGCGTCGCCCGAGGAAGGGAAGAGGACATGGCAGGGCTGCTCGACGGCATCCCGGCGCCCGATCCGTACCCGCGGACCAGCAGGTACCACGGCATCGGGCAGGTGGTGCACACGACGGCGGACGGGCAGGAGGTCCCGTACACCCCGCGGCGGATCCTGCCGCCGCCGGAGCGGCTGGTGCAGATCGACGAGCACGTGGTGGTCGAGGGGGACCGCGCCGACAACCTGGCGAACCGGTACCTGGGCGACGCGGAGCAGTGGTGGCGGATCGCGGACGCCAACCCCGTCCTGGACCCGGCCGAACTGACCCGCACCCCGGGCCGGGTGCTGCGGATCACGCTGCCGGACCAGACCGGTTGACGGAGCGGCGGTCGTCGGGGCCGGCGCGTGGCGGCGCACCGGCTCGCGGGGCCGGTGAACGGAGAGGGAGGAGGAACCGATGGCGCAGACGCCCGTTCGGCTGTTGCTCATGATGGGGCGGCAGATCGCGGTGCCTGCCCCGGAGGCGGTGACCGAGGCGTTGCTGTCGGCGCAGATCACGGTCAGTGCGGGGCAGCGCAGCGGGTTCCAACTGGCGTTCGACTTGTCGAAGAGCGGGGTGATCGGGCGGACGCTGTTGCCCTCCGGGTTCTTCGACCCGCCGACCCGGCTGGTGCTGACGGCGATCGTGCGGGGGACGCCCACGGTGCTGATGGACGGGATCGTCCTGCGCCACGAGGTCGGGGTGAGCGGGGTGCCGGGACAGTCGACGCTGACGCTGACCGGCGAGGACCTGACGGTGCTGATGGACCTGGAGGAGCGCGAGGGCGTGCCCTACCCGGCGATGGGACCGGCGGTCCGGGTGGCGACGCTCATCGCCCAGTACGCCCAGTACGGGATCGTGCCGCTGGTCGTCCCCGAACTGGTGCCGCAGACGCCGCTGCCGACGCAGCGGGTGGACTTCCAGAAGGGCACCGACCTCGGGTACCTGAACGAGTTGGCCAAGGCGAACGGTTACGTGTTCTACCTCGACCCCGGTCCGGTGCCGGGGATCAGCAAGGGCTACTGGGGGCCGGAGATCCGGCTCGGCGTTCCGCAGCACGCGCTGACCGTGAACTCCGACCACGTGTCGAACGTGGACCAGATGACCTTCGGGTTCGACGGCTCGGCCCGGGAGCAACCGGTCGCCCGGATCCAGATCCCCGCCACCAAGGTGGCGCTGCTGCTGCCGGTGCCCGAGGTCAGCGTGCTGCGGCCGCCGCTCGCCGCCCGGCCCGCGCCGGCGCTGAAGAAGAAGGTGATCGCGGACACGGCGAAGAAGGACTCGGCGCAGGCGGTCGCCGAGGCGCTGGCCAGAGCGGTCGAGTCCTCCGACGCGGTCAGCGGCTCCGGCCAGTTGGACGTCACCCGGTACGGACACGTGCTGAGGCCGCGCGAACTGGTGGGCGTGCGCGGGGCGGGGCTGACCTACGACGGCCTCTACTACGTGAAGTCCGTGACCCACAACCTTCAGCGCGGCTCGTACACCCAGAACTTCACGCTGGCCCGCGAGGGCCTGGTGTCCCTGACCCCGGCCGTGCTCCCGTGAGGACGAAGAATGCCAGAACCAACGAAGTACCTCGGCAAGTACCGCGGCACCGTGGTGAACAACGTCGACCCGATGCAGCAGGGCCGGATCCAGGCGACCGTGCCGGACGTGCTCGGCGACACCCCGTGCACCTTCGCGCTGCCGTGCCTTCCGCTGGCCGGGCCGCAGAACGGGGTGTACGTCGTCCCGGTGGTCGGCGCCGGGGTGTGGATGGAGTTCGAGCAGGGCGATCCCAGCTACCCGATCTGGACGGGCTGTTGGTTCGGTTCGGTGGCCGAGGTGCCGCCGACCGCGCTGGCCGGACCACCGGGGCAGCCGAACATCCTGCTCCAGACCCGTGGCCAGTACGGCATCCTCATGTCCGACCTGCCCGGCGGCCCGGGCATCACCCTGCGCTCGCCGGCCGGTGCCGTGATCACGGTCAACGACACCGGCATCCTGATCAGCAACGGCAAGGGCGCCACGATCTCGCTGGTCGGCAACGTGGTGGACGTCAACACCGGTGGACTCACGGTGACCTGACCATGACCAATGTGCTGCATGTGAACGCGACCGTGAGCTGTCCCCACGGAGGGCGGGCCTCGTACCGCCCGGCGTCCGGACGGGCGAACCTCTCCGGCCAACCCGCCGCCACCGTGGCCGGCGCCTGGCAGGTCGTGGGCTGCCCGTTCACCGTCGGGACCAAGCCGCAGCCGTGCGTGACGATCCGCTGGGTGACGCCCGCGGCCCGCGTGACGCTGGCGGGCGCGCCGGTGGTGACGCAGGCGTCGACCGGGCTCTGCGTCAGCGCGGAGCAGGTCCCGCAGGGGCCGCCGTTGGTGACCGTCGTACAGCAACGGACCAAGGGGGTCTGAGCAGGTGACCGAGCGGATCGACATCGACGTCCCGTTCCGGGTGGACCGGCGGGGACGGACCGCGGACGTCGGCTACGACGGCCACGTCCGGGACATGATCGAATCGGTGCTGTTCACCAGCCCCGGCGAACGCGTGATGCGGCCGGACTTCGGCTGCGGCCTGATGGACCTGGTGTTCGAGCCGAACAGTCCGGAGCTGGCGGCCACCCTGCAACTGGCCGTCCACGCACAGTTGGAACGCTGGCTGGGCGACGTGATCCAGATCGAGGCGGTGGTCGTCGAGAGCGATGACAACGTGCTGCGGGTCCGGGTGGCCTACGTCCTGCGAGCGACCGGCGACCGCCGTACCGAGACCTTCGAGGGGAGGACGGCATGACCACCGGACCGACGACGGAGTGCCGCACCGGGCACCGGCGCGGCGACCTCAGGGCCGCGGAGCTGAACGGCATCGATGCCGTCGAGGCGCACGACGACGGACTGACCCTGCTGGTGACGTTCCTCGGCAAGGCGCCGAAGCGACTCGCCCCGGGCAACGTCCGGATCGACGGCGGCCGCCGGATCACCGCGGTGCACGTCGTCGAGGTGACGATCGAACGCGAGGAGGACGCCGACCTGGACGACCGGGCGTTCGTCGTGGTCGACCGCACCGGCGACACCTCCCCGTACACGCTCTCCGTGGTGGAACCGGACGCCTACGGGCGGCCGGGCACCGAGCCGCTGGCCGGGTTCGACCCGCGCTACTCCCGCGCCGACTTCGTGTTCCACCCGCAGTGCCCGGCACGGTCCGACTGCGCTTGCGGAGGCGGTGCCAAAGCCTCCGAAACCCCTCCGGCACCGGTGATCGACTACACGGCACGGGACTACTCGACGCTGCGCCGACAACTGCTGGACCGGATGACCCTGGTCGCACCCTCCTGGGTGGAGCGGCACGTGCCGGACCTCGGCACGACCGTGGTCGAACTGCTCGCGTACGTCGGTGACCAACTGGAGTACCAACTCGACGCGGTGGCCACCGAGGCGTACCTGCACACCGCACGGCGGCGGACCTCGGTGCGGCGGCACGCCCGGCTGGTCGACTACCCGATGCACGACGGGTGCAACGCACGGGCCGCGGTGACGCTGCGCGTGGACGAGGAGGTGACACTGCGGCCCGGCGCCTTCCGGTTCGCGGCGATCGACGTCAGCCGGGTGGACCCGGTGGCCCGGCCGGACCTGAAGGCGGTCGTCACCGAGACGGCGCTGGCCGCGCTGCCGCCCGCCGTCCGGACCGAGGTCTTCGAACCGGTCGCGAGCGGGGAGACCGAACTGTGGCCCACGCACAACCGGATCAGGTTCCACACCTGGGGCGACGAGGAGTGCTGCCTGCCCGAGGGCACGACCTCGGCGACCCTCGTCGACGAGGGACTGCACCTGGTGCCCGGCGACCTGCTGGTGATCGAAGAGGTGCTCGGCCCGCGCACCGGCTCACCGGCCGACGCCGACCCGACGCACCGGCAGGTGGTGCGCCTCACTTCGGTGACCCCGGCGTGCGACGCGCTCTACGACCGGGCGGTCGTGGAGGTGACCTGGGCGGCCGGGGACGCGCTGACCTTCAGCGCCTGTCTGACGACGGAGGGCGGCCCGGCGTGCGAGCGGCTCTCCGAGGTGACCGTCGCACGGGGCAACGTCGTCCTGGTCGACCACGGGCGGGACCTGACGGCCTGCGGCGGGAACCCGGAGGAGCACGACGTCCCGCCGGCGCCGGTGCTGCCCCTGGTGTGCGAGCCCGGTTGCTGCCCCGACCGGCCCCGGCAGGGGCCCGCCGGGGAGGCGATCGTGGGACTGCTGACGAAGGCGCGCAACGGCGGGCAACTCACCGAGGACGAGGTCCTGGCCCTCAGCGGACTGGTCGGCCGGGCGGCGTTGGACCGGGCCGGGCTGGACGCCGCTGCCCCCGCGGCCGACCAGGCCGCGAGCCTGGTCGCGCTGCTGGCCCAGCTGAGCCACCCGGGAACGACGGAGCCCTTCCGTCCCGAGCTGACCGACGCACCGGTGACGCAACGGACCCCCTACCCCGTCCCGGCGCTCGTCTCGTCCGGGCAGGCGGACCTCCTCGACGGCATCCCGACGCGGGCCAGGGCGCGGGTGACCGCGTTGTGGCGCGCTGCCCGGCCGCTGACCGGGAGGGAGATCGCCGAACTGCGGCTCCTGTTCGGCCAGGCCGTGCTGGACCGGCTCGGCTTGGCGGACGACGAGGCGCGGGCGCTGCACGCCCTGCTGCTGCGCTACGCATCGCTGCTGGGGGCGAAGATCCGGCGGCTGGCCCGGTTGTCCCGCCGGGCCCGCGAGGGCGAGGTGCTCGGCGGCTGGCTGGTGGACGAGCTCGCGCAGACCTGGGGCCCGCCGTACGCCGAGGGGCTGCGGGCCGAGGACCCGCGGCTGGCGGGGCCGGCCGCGGCCGCACTCGCCCAGGACCCCCGGGCCGCGCTGCCCGCGGTGACCGTGACGGCCCGCACGGCCGACGGCACCCGGGCGGGGGAGTGGCTCCCGCGCCGCGACCTGCTGACTGCCGCGCCCGACACCAAGGCGTTCGTCGGCGAGAGCGAACAGGGCGGCCGGCTGGCCCTGCGGTTCGGCGACGGGGTGAACGGCGAGGCGCTGCCGGCGGGCGGACGGATCGCGGTCCGGTACCGGGTGGGCAACGGTGCCGCGGGCAACGTCGGTGCCGAGGCGATCGGACACCTGGTGCTGTGCGACGGCGGCGACGACGCCGTCACCCTGGTGCGCAACCCGCTGCCGGCGCACGGCGGGACCGAGCCGGAGGCCCTGGACGACGTACGGCGGCTGGCGCCGCTCCAGCCGCACCGGGTGAGACTCCGCGCGGTGACCGCGGACGACTACGCCGAACTGGCCTCGGTCGTG
This sequence comes from Streptomyces sp. NPDC002490, assembly GCF_040296045.1. Taxonomy (NCBI): domain Bacteria; kingdom Bacillati; phylum Actinomycetota; class Actinomycetes; order Kitasatosporales; family Streptomycetaceae; genus Streptomyces; species Streptomyces sp. NPDC002490. The sequence continues at coordinate 86,851 of NZ_JBEOWM010000011.1, forward strand.
CCGGGCGTGCAACGTGCGGCGGCCGTCCTCCGCTGGACCGGAACCGGCCAGGAGGTGCACGTCGCGGTCGACGCGCTGGGCACCGCGGAGCCGGACGCCGGGCTGCTGGCCCGGGTCGAGCACGCGCTGGACGGCGTGCGACGGATCGGGCACGACGTGGTCGCCCGGCCGGCGACGCCGGTGCCGGTGGACCTGGAACTGCAGGTCTGCGCCGCAGCCGGCCACCAGCGCGGCCATGTGCACGACGCGGTGCGGCAGACGGTGCTCGCGCTGTTCGCCCCGGACGCGGTGACCTTCGGCGACCCGGTGCGGATCAGTCGGGTGGTCGCGGCGGTGGCCGCCGCACCGGGCGTCACGAGCGTGCTGGTGACCCGGCTGCGGAGGCTGTTCGCGCCCGAGGCCGGCGAACTGGACGACGGGCTGCTGCGGATCGGCCCGCTGGAGGTCGCGCAGTTGGACGACGACCCGGACCGGCCGGAGAACGGCCGGCTGCACATCGAGATCGGAGGAGGCCGATGACCGGGGACTGCCGGTGCGGTGCGGGCGGGGACTGCTGCACCGGAACCGAACTCAAGACGCCGTTCGGCAGGGCCAACCCGCCGGGGTTGCCGCAGATCGCGTACCGGACCGGCGACCACCACGCGTTCTGGTCGTCGATGCGCGCGAGGCTGTCCAGCCCGGCGTACCCGGAGCTGCGCGACCTGCTGGTGCGCACCCCGGACGACCCGGCGCTGTCCTGGCTGGACGCGTGGGCGGTCCTGGGCGACCTGCTCGGCTTCCACACCGAGAGGGTGGCGAACGAGGGCTACCTGCGCACCGCGACCCGGGCGGACTCCCTGCTGTTGTTCGGCCGGCTGGTGGGGCACGCACCGCGGCCCGGGGTCGGCGCCGGCGTGTACCTCGCCCACCGGGTGGACCGGGACCGGGCGGTGACGATCCCGGCCGGGGCACGGTCCCAGAGCGTGCCGGGGACGGGCCAGGAACCGCAGTCCTTCGAAACCGTCGAGGACCTCGTCGCACGGACGGCGTGGAACGACCTCGCGGTGCGGCTGCGGCGGCCCTATCCGGTGCGGCTGCGGGCCGACCGCACGGTCGACCGGCGCGAGGTGCACCTGGCCGGCGCGGGAACGCGGCTCCAGACCGGCGACCGGCTGCTGTTCGTGTTCGGCACCGAACCGGGTCGGCAGGCGCTCGACGTGGTGCAGAAGTGCACCGTCGACGAGGTCGAGGGGATCACCACGGTACTCATGCCGGGTGCGAAGCCACCGACGTTCGCCGAGCTGTGCACGCGGTTCCGGGACAGGGTCGCCGCGCTGTCGGAGGACGACGGGTACCGCGGCAGCCGGATCGTCAGGCGGTACGTCGACACCGTCCTCGTCCCGCTGCGCGACCGGCTGCCGGCGGAGGAGCCCGTCGCCGGGCCACCCGTTCCGGTCACCGCGGTCGACCGCGAGGAGGGCGGCACCGACCCGGACACGATCACCACGCCGACCGAGTTCGGGCGGGCGCTCGACGACGCGCTGCGCTTGCTGGAGGAGTCCTCGGCGGCAGCGGCGCCGTACCCGAACGTGCACGCCTTCCTCGCCGACCTACGGGCTGACCTGACCGTGATCCGCGTGCAGGTCGGGCGACTGGAGCCGGAACAGGACCGGCCCCCGGAAGAGGGCGAGGGACTGTTCCACGAGTTGGCCCTCGCACGCTCCGTCGCCACCGACGACGGGTCCGGCGGCGCACGGCCCCCCGGGGACGACCCGGCCCTGCTCGGACTGGCCGCGCTCCTCGGGGCGCTGCGCAAGCCGCGCACACCGCAGCCGGCGTCCTCCCGCGCCCTGCCGCTGGACCCGGCGGACGTCTTCGGCACCGGCTCCGACGCCGGTGTCCGGCTGCTGACCGCGCTCGACCCGCGGCTCGCCTCGCTGTACGAGGCGTGGCGCAACGTCGACCTCACCAAGCCACCGCCGCTCGCCGGGTTGCAGGTGCTGCGCACGGTGGCCACCCCGTTCGGCGCCACCGCACCGCTGCAACCGCAGTACGCGGCGGACGGCCGGATCGTCGGGCACGTCGACTGGCCGCTGACCGGATCGACGTCACTGACCTTCACCGTCGAGTACGACGAAGGCGAGCCGAAGACGCTCGTCTCGCAGTGGATCGAATCGGGCAGCCCGGTCGGCGAGCCGACGGCGCTGCCGTTCGAAGGCGTCCTCCAGGTGGGGCCGTTGGGGGTCTGGGTCACCACCACGACACCGGCCGACGCACCGGCGACGGTGACCGTGCTGTGCTGGGGCAACGACGTCGCGCGCAAGGTCACGTTCACCGGCCCGAAGCCGGACGCCGGCACCCCGGACGGCACGATCACGGTCGAGGTCGCCCCCTCGTTCGGGACCGATCCGGCGCCGGTCGGCAAGGACCTCGAACCCGGCGACGAGGAGACCACCACCCACGGCGGCGTCAACGTCGTCCTGGGGCGGGCCGAGCGGGCCGACGACCCGGACCGGGTCACGGTCGCCCTGACCACCACCAGCACGGTGTCGCCGAAGGTGCTCGTGCTGGACGCCGTGTACCCGGGGATCGGACCGGACAGCTGGGTCGTGGTCGAGCGGCCGGGCGCCGTACCGTCGTTGCAGAAACTGATCACCCGGGTCGAGACCGCCCGGGTCATCTCGCAGTCCGACTTCGGGATCACCGGCAAGGTCACCGAACTGACCCTGGCGGACGCCTGGCTCGGCCCGGAGGACACGCAGCTGTCCCAGATCCGCAGGACCACGGTGTACGCCGGCGGCGAGCCGCTCACCGTCGCCACCGAGCCGATCCCCGACGACGTGGCCGGCAGCGCCGTCGAGCTGGCCGAGCTGTACGACGGGCTGGAGCCGGGCCGCTGGGTCGTCGTCGCCGGAGAGCGCACCGACATCCCGGACACGCCGGGGGTGAGGGCCGCCGAGCTCGCCATGATCGCCGGCGTCTCGCAGGACGTCGACCCGGCCAGGCCCGGGGAGGCCGTGCACACCACGCTCACCTTCGCGGGAGCACTGGCGTACGCCTACCGCCGCACGACGGTGACGATCCACGGCAACGTCGTGCGGGCCGATGCCGGCACGACCCGGGACGAGCCGATCGGCAGCGGCGACGCCAGCCTCGCCGGGCAGACGTTCACGCTGTTCGCCGCTCCGCTGACCTGGCTCCCGGCCGACACCCCGCGCGGCGCGCGCAACACGCTCCAGGTACGGGTCGACGGGGTGCTGTGGCAGGAGGTGGACAGCCTCGCCGGGCAGGCGCCGACCGCGAAGGTCTACGTCACCGGCGCCGCCGAGGACGGCCGCACCACGGTCGGCTTCGGCGACGGGGTGCACGGCGCCCGGCTGCCCACCGGCTACGAGAACGTCCGGGCCCGCTACCGGGTCGGGACCGGCGCCGCGGGCAACGTCGCCGCCGACACCGTGACCACCCCGCTTACCCGCCCGCTCGGGGTCACCGGCGTCACCAACCCGCTGCCGGCCGGCGGCGGCGCCGACCCGGACGGGCTGCGGCAGACCCGGCGACAGATCCCGCTCGCGGTCGCGGCACTGGACCGCCTGGTCGGGATCACCGACTACGAGGACTTCACCAGGTCGCGGGCCGGGATCGGCCGGGCCGCGGCACGCCGCGTCCTCGGCGGACGCCAACTCGTCCACGTCACCGTCGCGGGCGTCGACGACATCACCCTCGACGAGGACGGCGAGATCGTCCGGTCCTTGCGCTCCGCGCTCGCCCGGTACGGCGACCCGCAGCTACCGGTCCGGGTGGACGTGCGCGAACTGGTGCTGCTGGTGATGTCCGCCGGACTGAAGATCGCGCCGGACCACTCCTACGACCTGGTGGAACCGAGGGTACGGCGCGCACTGCTGGAACGGCTCGGGTTCGACCGACGGGAACTGGGGCAGCCGGCGTACCTGTCCGAGGCGATCGCCGCGGCCCAGGCGGTGCCGGGCGTCGAGTACGTCGACGTGGACGTGTTCGCGGGCGTCCCGGGCAGCATGACACCGGCCGGGTTGCAGGAGCTGGCCTCCGCACTGACCACGCCGAACCCGGTGGTGCCGGCCCGGCAGGCGTCCTACGCGGTCGAGTACCACGAGGTCCGGCCGCCCGGGTCCGACGACTCCGCGGAGTACCGCGAGTCCCTGACGTCGGTCGCCGCGCGGGGCGGCATCACGGTGGCCGAACTGCTCCGGTTGAACCCCGGGCTGCCACCGGCCGAGCCCTTGTCGGCGGGCACCCGGGTGGTGGTGTTCGCCGGCGTCCGGCCGGCGCAGCTGGTGCTGCTGTCGCCCGCCGTCCCGAACACGTTGATCCTGAAGGAGGTACGCCGATGAGCCGCAAGCCGGACCGGCTGAGCGAACTGCTCGCGCTCCACATCCGCAGGACCGACGCCGAGAACGGGTCCGCGCTGCGGGCGCTGCTCGCGGTGATCGGCGAGCAGGTCGACCTGGTGCAGAGCGACCTGGAGCGCCTGTACGACAACTGGTTCGTCGAGACCGCCGAGCGCTGGGCGGTCCCCTACCTGGGCGATCTGGTGGGCTACCGGTTGCCGCCGGGCCACGAGGAGGCGCTCGCGACGGCGGCCGCGGACGGGTTGGTGGCCCGGCTGGCGCCGCGCCGGGACGTCGCCGCGACGGTGGGGTCCAGACGGCGCAAGGGGACGCTGCCGATGCTGGAGGAGCTGGCGTCCTCGGTGGCCGACTGGCCGTCGCGGGCGGTCGAGTTCCACCGGCTGCTGCTGCGCCACCAGCCCGTCGGACTCCTTCCGTCCTCCGATGCGGCGGCGGTGCGCCGGGTCGGGGCGGCCCCCGGGTTGCTCGACGTGCGCCGTGCCGCGGAACTGGTGGGGATCGGCGGGCCGTTCGAGACGCAGGGCCACCTCGCCGAGGCCGCGCGCATCGGCTCTTCGCGGCGACGGGGACGGTACGGTCCGTCGAACGTCGGGGTGTACGCGTGGCGGCTGCGGCCGCAGTCACTGACCCGTGCGCCGGCCTACTGCATCGACCGGGCGCGCAACCGGTACACGTTCTCGATCCTCGGCAACGACGTGCCACTGGCGACGGAGCCGGTGCCCGAGCCCTCGCCGGAGCACCTCGCGCGACGGGAGCACGTGCCGGCTCCGATCACCCGGCGCGAACTCGCCGACCGGCTGCCGGACTTCTACGGCCGGGACAAGAGCTTCGCGATCTGGCGTGACGGGCACCCGGAACCGGTGCCGCCCGGTGACATCGTGGTGGCCGACCTGTCCGGCTGGTTCTACCGGGCGCGGCGCACCGAGGTGGTCGTGGACCCGGAGCTCGGGCGGATCGTGTTCGGGGCGCGGTCGGCGCCGCGGCGCGGGGTGTGGGTGGACTACCACTTCCTCCAGCCGTCCGAACTCGGCGGCGGGGAGTACCCGCGGGGCGTGACCACGCCGGGTGCGGCGAAGGTGTACCGGGTGGGACCGGGGGAGCGGTTCGAGCGGATCCAGCGGGCCTACGCGGCGTGGCAGCGCGACAACTGCGGCGGTGCCCAGCCGGAGGCGGTGATCGAGATCGCGGACGGCGGGGCCTACCAGGAGCAACTGGAGTTCGTGCTGTCGCCGGGGGACCGGCTGGAGGTGCGCGCCGCGGACCGGAAGCGGCCGGTGCTGCGGCTGTTGGACTGGTACAGCAACCGGCCGGACTCGTTGCAGATCCGGGCGCTCGGCGCGCAGGAGGGCGACGACCGGCCGCCGCCGCGGTTCGTGCTCGACGGACTGCTGGTCACCGGCCGCGGGGTCAGCGTGACCGGGCCGATGGGCGGGGTCGTCGTACGGCACTCGACGCTGGTGCCCGGGTGGTCGTTGGAGCCGCACTGCCGTCCCACCCACCCGCAGGAGCCCAGCCTGGTGCTGGAGGACACCACGGCGTGCGTGGAGATCTCCCACAGCGTCGTGGGGTCGGTCCTGGTGACGAACGACGAGGCCGGGACCGACCCCGTGCGGGTGTGCGTCACGGACTCCGTGCTGGACGCGACCGGTGCGGACCGCGAGGCGGTGTCGGCGCCGGAGTGCCGGCACGCGCACGCGGAGCTGACGGTGCGGCGGTCGACGGTGATCGGCGCGGTGCGCACGCACGCGATCCGGCTGGGCGAGAACGCCGTCTTCGACGGCCTGGTGCACGTCGCGCGGAGGGGCGTCGGCTGCCTGCGGTTCTGCTACCTGCCGGTGGGGTCGCGGACGCCCCGCCGGTACCACTGCCAACCGGACCTGGTCGCCGAGGGCCTGCGGCGGCTCGTCGAGTCCGGTGACGTGGACGAGGCGGACCTGCCGCGGTTGCGTGCGCTGGAGGCCGCACGGGTGCGGCCGCGGTTCACCAGCCGGCGGTACGGGACGCCGGCCTACCTCCAGCTCGCACCGTCGTGCGCGGTCGAGATCGAGCGGGGCGCGGACGACGGCTCGGAACTCGGGGTGCTGCACGACCTGTTCCAGCCCCAGCGGGAGGACAACCTGTGGGCGCGGCTCGCGGAGTTCACGCCTGCCGGCATGGACGCCGGCATCACCAAGGTCAACTGACACCACGTCAATCGTTTGCTCGGGAGGGAAAGATGCACGGCGACTTCTCGCGCCGCACGCACCGACCGGAGGACCACTACCTCGCGGTCGTCAGCCAGCAGGGACGGGTGCTGTTGGACGCCGAGTCCAACGAGCAGGCCGATCTCCGGCTGGCGGCCGACCGGTCGCTGGCCGCCGACCTGATCGGCCGACACGGCGGGCCCGGCGACGGCTTCAAGGTCGCGTACCGGGCGGAGTCCGAGGGCGAGAAGGCGTCGCTCACGATCGCGGCAGGTCGGTACTACGTGGACGGCATCGCGGTCGATGCCACCCGCCCCGAGGCGCCGCCGGCGGTGGGCGCGGTCGAGGGCCCGCCGCCGGCGGACACCAGGGAGGGCACCGGAGCCGGCCCGTGGACCTACTGGGACCAGCCCCATGCCCATCGGGATCTCGAACGGGACGCCGACGAGCTGCCGTCCGGCCCGTTCCTGGCCTACCTGCGGGTGCACGACCGACTGGTGACGGCGGTGCAGGACCCGCGGCTGCGGGAGACCGCGCTCGGCTCCGCACTGCCGGACACCACGGCTCGGGTGCGGGCCGACTGGCAGGTGCTGCCGCTGGAGCTGGCGGAAGAGCAGCAGCGGGACCCCGCGGCGGCGTTCGCCGAGTGGGTCGCCGAGCAGCAGGACCGCACCTGTCGGCTCGCCGCGCGTGCCGAGCGGCCGGCGCGCGCCGAGGACGATCCGTGCCTGGTCGCGCCGGACGCACGGTACCGGGGGCCGGAGAACCAGTTGTACCGGGTGGAGGTCCACCGCGGGGGCGTGGCGGGCGAAGCCACGTACAAGTGGTCGCGCGAGAACGGGTCGGTGGTGCTGCCGCTGACCGCCGTGGACGGCGCGTGGGTCACCCTGGAGGCGATGGGGCGCGACGACGGGCTCACCGTGGACGTCGGTGACTTCGTGGAGGTCGGTGACGACGCCTCCGTCGGGCGCGGTGAGGTCTTCGACCTGCCGCAGGTGGTCGAGGTCGACCTGCCCGGGCGGCGGGTCCGGCTGTCGGCGGAACCGGACCCGACGGTCGGGCGGCAGCCCGCGCACCACCCCTACCTGCGGCGCTGGGACCAACTGGAGCGCCGCCGGCGCGGTGCGCCCGGGATGGAGGGCGGTGCGGTGCAGTTGGTCGAGGGTCAGTGGCTCGACCTGGAGGACGGGGTCCAGATCCACTTCGGGCCCGGCGGGCGGTACGCCTCCGGTGACCACTGGAGCTTCGCGGCCCGCACCCTCACCGGTGCGGTCGAGTGGCCCACGGACGCCGTGGGACGGCCCTTGCTGGAACGCCCGGCGGGGGTCGTCCACCACTACGCGCCGCTGGCGTGGGTCAGCGGGGGCGAGGCGCTGGACCTGAGGAGGGTCTTCACGCAGCTCACGGCGTGACGGGGGATCCCGGACGGAGCATTCCCGGACGGGCCGTCAGATGACCACGGTGGCCAGCCGGTCGCCGTCGCGGGTGCGGACCTCGAACCGGGCGATCCCGGTCGCCCGCAGCGCGGTTCCGCCCCGGACGACGGGGTCCGCCGTGCGGCCGGCGGTCGGCGCGGAGCCGTCGGGCACCGTCCAGGTCAGGACGGCCTGCTCGGTGCCGTCGCGGCCCACGGCGAGCAGGACGCAGGTGCACGGTCCGGGGACCCGGGTGAGGGAGAGCGCCACCGCGGTGCCCCAGTCGCGGTCGGTGAGCGTCAGCTCGGCGCGGGCCCCGGTGACCGGGTCGGTGCTGCTCAGGTGTCGTGCGGTGGGGGCGGGCCGCGGGCGGTGGGCGAGCGCGCGGGCGGTGACGGGGGCGGCGGCGACGAGCGCCAGGCCCAGGAGCGCGAGGCGGCGGCTGCGGAGGCGGGTGCGGACGGTCCGCTCCGCGACCTCGGTCAGGAGACGGTCGAGGAGGGCCTCGGAGGGGCGTGCCGGCAGGGGTGGCGGGCCGGCCGCCCCGGGGTGGGCGAGGGGCGTGAGGGAGACGATGGTGGGGGCGAGGTCGCCGAGTTGGACCCGGCAGGGCGGGCAGCCCGGGAGGTGTTCCTGGAAGTGCAGGGCGTCGGCCGGTTCCAGGACGCCGAGCGCATAGGCGGCGACGTCCCGGTGCCGCGGGGAGGGGCTCACGTGGGGGTCCTCGGGACACGGTGGGGAGGGGGCGGGGATGCCGTCATCGAATACGCAGCGGCTTCCGCTTCCGCTCAAGGCCCCTCGGAATCCCGGTGGTCAGAACAGGTGGATGGCCAGGTGTCCGAGCGGGACCCCGAGCCGCCAGGCAGGGGTCCACACCTGTTCGCTCTCGTCGACGGCGGGCCCGTTCGGCCGCCAGACCAGGCCCGTGTCGAGGTCCGGGGCGAGGAGTTCGGTGTGCTCCAGCCACCGCCAGGCGGCTTCGGCGAGTCGTAGGTCGGGATTGGTGCGGCCGCGGGCGCGCTCTTCGGCGGCGAGGCCCACGAACCGTTCGCGGACCCATTCCTGCCAGGGGTGTCCGTAGGCGGTGAGGGACAGCCACTCGTCGAGTTGGGAGACGACGCGGATGCCGGACAGCTCGTCGTTGAGGTCGGACAGATAGACGGTGAGGGCGAGGGTCTGACGCCCGGCGCGGAATTCGAGTGTGCTGGAGGGGACGAGATCGCCGGTGCGGAGCACTTCGTCCGCGATGTACTCGGCGTACAACCAGGCCATGGGGATCACGAGTTCGTCGCCACTCGTGCCGTTCGTTTTGTCGGGCAGCACCGTTCCACCTTCTCTCGGACCTCGGCACCCCCTGGTCTCCGCGCCGATTGCCGGGCGGGCACCACGGGGTGAGACGCACGGTCGGGTCCGGCTCACTCACGTTGACGCTGTGCTTCGTGGTGGGCCTGCCGGGGTTCGCGGGGCCCCGAACGGCAGGCCACAGGTGTGGACGCACCGGGGTGGGGAACCCCGGGCGTTCGGTCGGCCGAGCCCTCACATTACGGCCGTCCCCGGCGGAATGTGATGGTGAATCGTGAACCGAGTCGGTGAGGAACCGGCTGACGGACGGCGCGAAGGGAGCGGGCGAGGGGCTCGCTGTCGGTCCGCAACCGTCCCGAGGGCCGCAGACGGGCCTTCCCGTCGCAACAGGCCCACCGGAACGCCGAATTCCGCTACACAGCGTTGCAGTCCGGGCACGTGCGGGGGTTGAACGGTGGACCATCGTCACGCACCGAAAGGGCGATGGGTGAAACGTGAGATGCGTCACATGCGCCTCCGTGGTGCTCGTCGGGTGGAGGCCGACGTCCGTTCGGGTGGCTCCGGCGGGGCGGCCCCGTGTGGCTCCTTGCCCCGGCGAACCATCCCTTGTGGAGTCTGAAAGTCGGAAAATATGACAAGTCGGTACGGGGGCCGTGCCACCAGCCCCGCGCGCACTCCGCGGTCCGCGCACCCGGCCGACCCGCGTAGTGACGGGAAGCGGTTCCATGACCTCGCGCCAACCCCTCCACCCCCTGACCGCCCCCCGCGTCCGGTGCGCGTTCGCGGTCGGCGTCACGCTGTTGCTCGGCGCCGCCGCCACCGCGTGCGCCGACCCCGGTCCGTCGGACGGGCGCGATGCGCCCCGACGTTCCGCCCCGGCCCGTTCGCCGGCGCCCGCTCCGCCGACCGCCGTCGCCGAGCGCGGCTTCACCCTGGTGGCCACCGGTGACGTCCTGCCGCACGACTCGATCATCCGTCGAGCCAGGGCCGACGCGACGGGCGAGGGCCATGACTTCGCGCCCATGCTGGCCGGGGTCCGGCCGGTGATCGCCGCAGCGGACGTCGCCCTCTGCCACATGGAGACGATCTACGGTGCGGACGGCGACTACACCGGCTATCCGGCGTTCAAGTCCCCGCCCGAGGTGGCCGCCGGCCTCCGGGCCACCGGCTACGACTCGTGCTCGACCGCCTCCAACCACACCCTCGACGACGGTGCCGAGGGGATCGCCCGGACCCTGGACGCGCTGGACCGGGCGGGCGTCAAGCACGCCGGCTCGGCCCGCACCGAGCGCGAGGCCCGCACCCCGGCGTGGTTGTCCGGGGGGACGGCCAAGGTCGCCCACCTCGCCTACACCTTCGGGACCAACGTCAATCCGCTGCCGGACGACCAGCAGTGGGCGGTGAACCCGATGGAACCCGAACTGATCACCTCGGACGCCCGGGCGGCCCGGGCGGCCGGTGCCGACGTGGTCGTGGTGTCCCTGCACTGGGGCACCGAGTGGCAGCAGGAGCCCGACGAGGACCAACTCGCCCTGGGGGAGCAGTTGACCGCCCTGCGCACCGACGGGCGCCCGGACATCGACGTGATCGTGGGCACCCACGCCCACGTCCCCCAGGCGTACGAGAAGGTCAACGGGACGTGGATCGTCTACGGCATGGGGGACCAGGTCGCGGGCGACATGATGAACTACGACGGGGAGTGGGACGCCCGGGGCAACGAGGGCAGCATCGCCCGCTTCACGTTCGCGCCCCCCGCCCGCCCGGGAGCCCGCTGGGAGGTCGCCAAGGCCGAGTTCCTCCCCCAGTGGTTCGACACCGCCCGGGGTCGGGTGGTGGACCTGACCTCCGCCGGGATCGAGGAGGGCTCGCGCGCCGCCGCGGTGCGCGAACGGGTCCGGGAGGTCGTGCTCAGCCGGGGTGCCGCCGGGGACGGCCTCACCATGGGGCGCTGAGGCGGGGGCGGGCTCACTCCGGCGGGCGGTCGGCCAGCTCCGAGCGTCGGTAGGAGTAGCCGAAGTAGACGACCATCCCGACCGCGAACCACACGGCGAACCGGACCCAGGTCTCCCACCGCAGGAACGTGATCAACCAGAGCGAGAAGACCACGCCGAGCGCCGGGACCACCGGCATCCCCGGGGTGCGGAAGGTGCGGGGCAGGTCCGGGCGGCGGTAGCGCAGCACGATCACCGCCACGCAGACCACCACGAAGGCCAGCAGGATGCCGATGTTGGTCAGCTCGGCGGCCTCGCCGATCGGGAGGAAGCCGGCGATGCCGGCCGAGGCCGCCCCCACGATCCAGGTCACCCGGGTGGGCACGTGCCGGGTCGGATGCGTCGCGGCGAACCACTTCGGCAACAGGCCGTCGCGGGACATGCTGTAGAACACCCGGGTCACTCCCAACATGAACGTGAACATGACAGTGAGGATGCCGATGATCGCGCCCACCGCGATCACGTTCGCGAGCCCGTCCAGCCCCACCGACGCGAACGCCGTCGAGAACCCGCTCTCCTGGTCGATGTCCCGGTAGTCCTGCATGCCCGTCAGCACCAGGCACGCCGCGACGTACAGCACCATCGCGATGGCCAGCGAGTACAGGATCGCCCTGGGCATGTGGCGCCGGGCGTCCTTGGACTCCTCGGCCGCGGTGCTCATCGCGTCGTAGCCGAACACCGCGAAGAACACCGTCGCCGCCCCGGTGAACGCCCCGCTCACCCCGTAGGGGAAGAAGGGGTGGTAGTTCGCCGTGTCGATGTGGAAGACCCCCACCCCGATCACCAGGAGCACCACCAGGACCTTCAACACCACCACGACGGTTTCGAAGCGGGCCGCGCTGCGGATGCCGCGGTTCAGCAGCCAGGCGATCAGCAGGCACAACACCGCCGCGAACAGGTCCATCCGGTGACCCGCGCCCGTTCCCGGTGCCCCCAAGGCCCAGGCGGGCAGCTCCGCACCGGTCTGTTCGACCAGGAAGCCGAAGTACCCGGAGACGCCGATGGCGACGACCGCCACGATCGCCGTGTACTCCAGCAGCAGGTCCCAGCCGATGAACCACCCCGCCAACTCCCCGAGCACCGCGTACCCGTAGGTGTACGCCGAGCCCGCCTTGGGGATCAGGCCGGCGAACTCCGCGTACGAGAGCGCGGCGCAGGCACTCGCCACCCCGGCGATCAGGAAGGACAGCAACACGGCCGGTCCCGCCGTGCCGTTGGCGACGGTACCGGCCAGGGTGAAGATGCCGGCGCCGATGATGCCGCCCACCCCGATGGCGGTGAGCTGCCACAGGCCCAGCGAGCGCGCCAGCCCGGGGCCGGCCCCCTCCTCGGTCTCCTCGACGTGCTCGATGGGCTTGCGGCGCAGAACGCCCTCGCCCCTCCGCGGTACGGCCACGGTCTCGCCCCTTCGGATCCGGTCGGGCGGCGGACGGCCGTGCGCACCGGCCGCGCACCGCGGTCCTGCCGCCCCGGCGGGGGCGGCGACGCGGCACCCGACCTCCGGGCGGACGACGCCACTGTGGCGAGCGTTCCCGGACGCGGGAAGCAGGCGCACCCGGCGCCCCGTCCGTGTGACCCGCATGCCGGCGCTTTCGGGAGTGCACGCCCGCACCGGGGCGCACGTCCTGTGGTTGTGCGCCCTCGTCGCACCGTGAGTCGGCTCCCGGCCCGCTCCGACGGGAGCGCCGTCACCCGGGGATTCCGCGCGTCGCCCGCGGTCCGGGCCCGTGCGCGTGGCAGACTGCGCACCGCGGACCGGTCCGTCCCGCCCCGCTTGCTCCCATCGGGTGCATTCGGACGGCGCTCCGGGGGCGGTGATCCCCCCGTGGGGTGCGTCATGCGACGGATTAGTCATGAAAGATGATCGGACGACTCCTGTGCGCCGAACACTGCTCCGTGCCGCCGCGGCACTCGGAGCGGCCGCCACGGCGGGCTGCTTCTCGGTGGACCGGGCGCGCACCCCCGGTGGCACCGCGGCGACCGCGACGGCGGCCCCGGCCCCGGGACCCCCGGCCATTGCCCCCCTGAAGCCCTCGGCGTACCGGCTCCAACCCCTCACCGGGTACGGGCCCCCGCCCCGCACCCGCCCCCTCGCCAAGCCCGCGGTGCGCCGGGCCCCCATCCTGAGCTGGGACGACGGGGGACGACGGAGCATGGTCCTCACCTTCGACGACGGCCCCGACCCCGCCTACACCCCCGACATCCTGCGGGTGCTGCGCGAACACGAGGTTCCCGCGGTGTTCTTCGTCTGCGGCGAACAGGTCCGGTGGAACAAGGGCCTGACCCGGCGGATGGCCGACGAGGGCCACGTCATCGGCAACCACACCTGGAGCCACCCCCTGCTGCCCTCGCTCGGCCGGAACGCGGTCCGCTCCGAGATCGCCCGCACCAGCGACATCGTCGAGCGCACGGTGGGAGCACCCCCGCTGTGGTTCCGTGCCCCCTACGGCGCCTGGAACCGCGCCGTCTTCGAGATCGGCGCCGACCTCGGCATGGAGCCCTTCGCCTGGACCGTCGACACCGTCGACTGGGACACCCCCGGCACCGCCGCCATCACCCGGGCGGTCCGCGAGGGCGCGGAGCCCGGGGCGGTGGTGCTCTCCCACGACGCGGGCGGTGACCGCTCCCAGACCGTCCGGGCGCTGCGCGTCTGGCTGCCCGAACTGCTCGCCGGGGGCTACGAGATGGTGCTTCCGGACCGGGCCGCGCTCTGAGCTGCGGTCCCGGGCCGGAGCCACCGGCCCCGGACCGCATCGCCTCAGCGGACGTCGACCATGCGGGCGAACACCACGACGTTCCCGTCGTACCCGTCCTGCTTCGAGAACCCGCCGCCACAGGTGATGACCCGCACCTCCGGGTACCCGGTGTCCCCGTACACCACCTCGCCGGGGAAGTCGTGCTTCTGGAAGACCTCGATCCCGTAGACCTCGAACACGGCGGTCTTGCCGTCCGAGCGCCGCACCTCCACCTTGTTGCCCTTGTTCAGGGCCCCCAGGCCGTAGAAGACCGCCGGGCCCCGGGTGTTGTCCACATGGCCCACCACCACCGCGGTTCCCTTCTCGCCGGGGGTGACCGATCCCGAGAACCAGCCCGCGAGGTTCGGATCCTCCGGCGGCGGTGCGTCCACCCAGCCCTCCGCGTCCAGCGCCACCGGCATCATCGGGGCGTCCACCCGGATCGCGGGGATCGCCACCCGCTCCGGTCTGGCGAAGGGCAGCGCCGTCACGTCCCTCCCGGCGACCGGAGTGGGCGCGGGTCCGCGACGGTCCGTCGCCGCGGCGGTGGCCGGCTGCGGCGGACCCGTGTCGAACTCGCCCGACCCGTTCCGCATCAAGGCGAGACCGGTCAACAGCACCAGTGCCATCACGCCCCACGGTGCGCGCTTCTTCGGCCGCTCCGGTTCGAACGGCTGGGACGCAGACATGGCCCTTCCCCTCTCGACGTGATCCGCTCGCGACCGGTCGCCCGTCGATGCGTACGAGAAAACTAAGCGCGGGGGACACCACCTGCGACGCGACGACGGCGAACGGGTGGTGGACCGCCCGAGGCGTGCGCCATCCGAGTCGCCACCGCGCGGAAATTTCTGACGCTCTGTGACCTGCGGTGATGGCGGATCGTGCGCCGTCTCCCGATCGGCCCGCTCACCGGGACGGCGGAGCGTCGACATGCGCGCCCGCGCACGCCCCGTGAGGGTCGGTTGCGGAGGCGCTCGCGTCGACCGACCGGGGACCGTCACCCCGGGGCGCCCCGCGGAGGATGTCCATGCGTAGCTTCCGTGCCCTGGTGGTCTCGGCCGCCGTGGTGGCCGCACTCGGGGGCGCCGCCCCCACCGCGACCGCCGGGAACGACCAGAACAACAACGGCCACAACAGCCATGACGACAACGACCAGATCGGTGACATCACCGCCCATCCGAGCGTGATCGCGGCGGGCGGACGGCTCACGGTCACGGTGGACGGGCGCTCGTGCGGCAACGGATTCATCGAGTCGCCCGTCTTCGAACGCACCCGGCTGACCGGCCTGGGCCGCGACGACCGGGACGGACGGGGCACCGCCACCGCCACCGTCACGGTCCACCGGTTCGCCTCGGCCGGCTCCCACGGGATCACCGCGGAGTGCGACGGACGTCGGCACACCCGCCCGCACGCGTTCACCGTGATCGGCGGCGTGCGCGGGGGACTCGGCGGCAGCAGCGAGAGCGGCGCCACCCGCACCGACATGGCGATCGGCGGCGGCCTCGTCGGGGTGGCGGCGATCGGCGGCGGCTTCTTCTGGATGCGACGCCGGGCCGAGAACCGCACCTGAGACGCCCCACCGGGCCCCGCCGCCACGGTCCCGGTCCGCCGGCCGGGACCGTGGCGGTCCCACCGGCCGGCCGCCCGCCGGGGCACGGGCCCGCCCCTCAGGAGGACCCCTCGTCGGCCCGACGTCGGGAGGCGTACCAGGCCGAACCCACCGCGCCGGCCACCAGCGCCGCGCCGAGCCCGATCTCGCCCAGGTCGAAGCCGGCCACGGTGCCCCCGGTGCCGGCCCGCACCCCGTACTGCTGGTGCTCCGACTGCGCGGGGTGCTCCACCGGGGAGTGCCCCGCGATGGTCAGGTGCACGGTCCGGCTGGTGCCGTTCTCGCAGCTGAACGTCAGGGCGTAGGAGGCGCCCGCGCGGGCGTCCCCGTCCACCGTCACCGACCGGGAGCGCTCGCCCTCGCGCAGCCGCACCGCGTCGAAGACCCCTGCGGTCACCCGGGTCTCGCCCGTGCAGCCGGAGGCCCGCAGCGTGAGTTGCCCGCCCGCCGCGATCGTCGTCGGGGCGGCACTCGCCTCGAACCGACCGTGCTCGGCGTCGCGGTCCTCCCCGGAGCCCCGGTCCTCCGCGGTCGCATGGGGAGCGGCGAGGGCGAGGGCACTGGCGACCAGTGCGGTGCCCGCCAGCGCGGTGGCCGAGGCGAGGCGTATCGCGCGCATGATGACCTCCGGTCCCGAGGGGCAGCCGCGGACCTGTTCCGCTGGTGTCGGTCGTGCGCCTCGTTGCCCGCCACGCTAGGGACGCCCCTCCCGGGCCGCGATCGGTGTCGGGCGAATGGGGCACGGCCGTGGGCCGCACGGGGGAACCACGGCCCGTTCGCCTCACTCGTGCGGGGGACCGAACGGGCGCGCCGCCCGGGCCCCCGCCCCGGCCGTGCCGGGGGCGGGAGTCCGCACCGATCAGGGGCCGAGCTTGGGGAACAGGCTCAGGAACGGCTCCCCGCCGCTGGTCACGCTGCGACCGTACGGCGTGTCGAAGTCCCACACCAGGAACAACAGGAAGGCGATCAGCACCGAGAACAGTCCGGCGAGGACCAGTTCGCGGGCGGTACGTCGGATCTGGAGCGCGAACATCATCCCGAGGGTCACCACCGCCCCGACGATCAACCCGAACCACACGACCCCGGGCATCGTGGGCTGGGCCGCCTCGCCGCGTCCGGTGCGCGCCTGGTCGGCGATGGTCACCTGGTCCATGAGCGGCTGGTACGCCTGCGCCTCGAAGTCGGTCCGCGGCTGGTAGTCGGTGACGTCGTGCCGGATGCGCTCCATCAGGGCGTCGCCCCGTTCGGTGAGCCCGCCGGTGTCCACCATCTTCTTCCACTCGACGTCGATCACGTGACCGACGTAGGCGTTGACGTCGGCCCGGATGCGGTCGCGCACCTCGGCGGGGTAGACCCGCACCCGCTCGTGGACCTCGTGCAGCGCCCGGGCCTCGGCGTGCACGTGCTCCTCCGCGGCGCTGCGGGCCTCCCACACCCCCGCCATGGCCAGGCCCAGGACGATGGCGTACACCACGCCGATCATCATGGTGATGTACTCGATCACGTCGGGGGTCTCCGAAGGATCGTCATCGACCCCGATCCGACGGTGCTGGACGAAGGTGACGAGGACGATCACCGTGCACACGGCGACCATGGCGAGAGCGAGAACAAGCCATTCCGGCATCGGATATTCCTCCGGGGGTCAACGTGGACGCAGTGCGGCGACGGCGAGGACCGCGGGTGCGGTGATGAGCAGGGTCAACGAGACGAGCGAGGGGCCGTGGCGGACCGGCGCACGCCGGGCCGTGGGCCGGTACTCGGGGTACGCCACCTGCGGGGGAGCAGGCCGCGCCGCGGGGGTGGGTCCGGGGCGCGGTGGCGCGATCCGTTGCGCGGGCGCGGCGGGCGGCGGGGCCGGCCGGACGGGGTCGGGGGCCGGCTTCGCGGCGGGCCGGGGACTGGGCGGTGGCGCGGGCGCCGGCACCGGGGCGGCGGGCGCCCGGGACACGGGTGCCGGGGGAGCGGGCGGGGAGGACGGTCGTGGCTCCTGTCGAGGGGGAACGGGCGGGGGAGTGGGCGCGGGGGGCGGCGTGGGGCTGGGCGCGGGCGTCCGGCTGGGAGCCGGCGTCGGCGTGGGGCTGGGCGCGGGCGGGGTGGGGTGCGGCGAACAGGAGGACGCGGTCCCCGCGACCGCCATCGCGCTCCCCTCACCGGTGGATGCGGAGGCGCACGCGGTCAGCGGAGTCAGCGCCGCGGCGGGTGCGGTGGTGACTCCGGCGAGTGCGAGGGGGGCCAACACCCGTATCAGCAGGGCGGACCAGGTCCGTCGGTATCCGTACACCCCTCTGATCATGGAGGGACGGTCCCGACCTGGGGCTTCGCGAGAACATGAATACTTCGAACGGGTGGTATGAAGGTCAGTTCGGTTGACGAACGCCCTCGCGCATGGTTCACCCCCTACCGATGGCGTGACTTTTTTCGCACGGTGTTGAACGCCGCCTCCTCACCAGGACGTACATAAGTCGAGAGCGGGACTGAGGAACTGCTCAACACCCAAACAAAAAAGGGGAGTTGGCTATGAGAACCTGCCGGAGCGCCGTACTGGTCGGCGCGGTGGCAGCCACGCTGACCCTGATCGCGGCGTGCGGCCAGGGCGGGGTCGAGGGGGTCGCGGACGGAGGGAACTCCGGCGTGTCGGTGACCGCCGGCGGGGCGGAGGGACACGAGCCCCTCAGAGCGAACGGATCACCCGGCGGGGCCGAAGGCTCGGGCGGCTCGGGGCAGGGCGGCGCGAAGGCCGCGGGGCAACTCTCCGTCCGTGCGGACGCGTCGCTGGGCGACATCGTGACCGACGACGCCGGGTTCACCCTCTACCGCTACGACGAGGACAGCGCGGAGCCGCCGAAGTCGACCTGCGTCCACGCCTGCGTCACCGCCTGGCCGCCGGTCCTCGCGGAGAACACCAGCGCCGCGAGCGGTATGGACGCGAGCCTGCTCGGCACGCTCACCCGGGCGGACGGGACCCGGCAGCTCACCCTCGCCGGCTGGCCGATGTACCGGTTCGCCCAGGACGCGAAGGCCGGTGACGTCAAGGGGCAGGGCGTCGGCGGGACCTGGTACGCCGTCAGGCCGGACGGTCGACCCGTCGCCCAGTAACGTCCGGCCGCTCGCGGACGCAGACGCAGGTGAGGTCCGTGCGCGGGGTGTGCCCGGGCCCGGCGAACGAAAGGCTGCGAGACCGCCCCGGGGGCGGTGGGACCGACCCCCGTCCCCGAGGTGGTGGACGATCGACCCCCCGCCAGCGGCACGTGCCGCTGGCAATGACCGAGAACGGATCGCGAATTTCCTCATCGGCTCGCCCCCTTGGCCGCCGATCAGTAGCCTCGGCTCGAACACCGGCCGGACGACGACGCGTAGGAGACTGCGATGGACCGCCCTTCGTGGGCCCCCCAGGGCATTGACATCACGGTGCCGAGCGTGTCCCGGATCTATGACTTCTACCTCGGAGGTTCGCACAACTTCGAGGTGGACCGGGAAGCTGCCCGTCAAGCCATGCAGTTCATTCCCGCCATCCCCAAGGTGGCTCAGGCGAACCGGGCGTTCATGCGCCGGGCCATCGAACTGGCCGTTGCGGACGGGGTGACGCAGTTCCTCGACATCGGTTCCGGCATTCCCACCTTCGGAAACGTCCACGAGGTCGCACAGACCGCGGACCCCGCGGCCCGGGTCGTCTACGTCGACCACGACCCGGTGGCCGTCGCCCACAGCAAAGCGGTCTTGGCCGAGAATGAACAGGCCGATGTGGTCGGTGCGGACCTGCGCCGTCCCCGTGAGATCCTCACCTCCGAGCCCGTGGGGAAGCTGCTCGACCTCGACCGGCCCGTGGCGCTGCTCCTCGTTTCCGTGCTGCACTTCGTGCAGGACGCCGACGACCCGCACGCCGCGGTCGCGCAGTTGGGGGACGCACTCGCCCCGGGAAGCCTGCTGGCCGTCACCCACGGTTCATACGAAGGGATGAGGATCGCCGCGGAACGGGCGGAGGGGACCGTGGACGTCTACAAGAGCACCCGCAATCCACTGGTCATGCGTTCTCGCGACGAGATCGCGCGGTTCTTCGAGGGATACGACATGTTGGAACCCGGGCTCGTGCCGTTGCCCCACTGGCGGCCCGAAACCGATCCGAACGAGGCGGACCCGTCGCTGTTCGGCGGATTCGTCGGGGTGGGACGCAAAGCGTGAGCGCCGAGCCGGACGGGCCGGAGGACAGAGCGCGCAGATTCGCCACCATCTGGAGCCGCACCCTCTACCCGGTGACCGCGACGTCCTGGACCCGCGTCGAGTTCGAGCGGGCGCTGCTGCCGCTCGCCCGGCGGCTGCGGGACGCCCTGCACGCGCGCACCTTCGACGCCGCGGAGGGCAGGGCGGTGGGCGCGGCCCTCGTCGAGGCCCACTGCACCGACCCGGAGGCGCTGAGCCGCACCCTCGACGTGGTGGAGGCGTACCTGGTGCTGTACTGCGGCGGCGACGGCCCCCCGGACGGGCTCCGGGCCCGCTCGGCACGGCTCCAGCACGCCGCGGCGGCCGGGTTCGCGCACGCCCTGCGCGAGCGCACGCTGGTCGAGCAGGAGGCCATCTCCCGGGCCGCGCTCGCCGCGCGGAGCATGGTCGCCGAGGCCCTGCACGCCAGCGAGGCCAGGTTCCGCGCGGTCTTCGAGGGCGCGGCCATAGGGATCTGCATCGCCGACCTCGACGGCGTGGTCCTGGAGGTCAACGACGCCCTGGTCCGCATGTTCGGCAGCGGGGAGCGGCAACTGCGCGGTCGGCCGCTCGTGGAGTGGACCCATCCGGACGACCCCCCGCACGTCTGGCAGCTGTACGCGGAACTGATCCGCGGCGAGCGGGAGCACTACCGGGTGGAGAAGGCGTTCCAGCGTCCCGACGGCACCGCCCTGTGGACCAACCTCACGGTCTCCCTGCTGAGGGACGCCGACGGGCAGCCGCAGTACCAGCTCGCGCTGATCGAGGACACCACCGAGCGCCGTCTGCTCAACCTCCGGTTGCGCTACGAGGCCACCCACGACGCCCTCACCGGGCTGCCCAACCGCACCCTGTTCTTCGAGCGGCTGGAGAAGGCGCTCTCCGCGGGGGAGGGGCAGCGCTTCGGGCTCTGCTACCTCGACTTGGACGGATTCAAGATCATCAACGACAGCCTCGGGCACGCGGCCGGGGACCGGTTGCTGGTGGAGGTCGCCGACCGGCTCCAGGCGTGCGCCACCGCCCCCGGCGAGATGGTCGCCCGGCTCGGCGGGGACGAGTTCGTGGCCCTCACCACCGGCCCGGACACCCAGGACGCGGTGGACGAGCTCGCCGGCCGCATCCTCACCGCGCTGGCCACCCCCATCCTGGTCGACGGCCGCGAACTGTCCGTGCGCGGCAGCATCGGCATCGTGGAGGGCCCGGCGGGCGAGCGGGGCGCCGCCGAAGTGCTGCGCAGCGCCGACATCACCATGTACCGGGCCAAGTCGGCGGGCGGCAACCGCTACGAGATGGCCGATGAGGAGGCCGACGCCCGGGCCATCACCCGGCACGGTCTGACCACCGCACTGCCCACCGCCCTGGAGCGCGGCGAGTTCTTCATCGAGTACCAGCCCCTGGTCCAGCTGGGCGACGGCAGCGTCAGCGGTGCGGAAGCCCTGGTGCGCTGGTCGCACCCGCAGCACGGGGTGCTCGGTCCCGACCGCTTCATCCCGCTCGCCGAACGCACCGGACTGATCGTCCCGCTCGGCCGCTGGGTGCTGGAGGAATCGGTGCGCCAGGCGTGCCGCTGGCAGGCCCGGCACGGCGCCCCGGCCGGTCCGCTGCGCGTCAACGTCAACCTCTCCCCGTGTCAACTCACCCACCCGGGACTGGTCTCCGACACGGTGGAGATCCTGGAACGGGCGGGCCTCGCCCCCGCGGCACTCTGCCTGGAGGTCACCGAGTCGGCCCTGATCGGCGCGGACGACGACCTCCTCAAGCCCTTGCGGCGCCTGGCCGAGATGGGCGTGGACATCGCCCTGGACGACTTCGGCACCGGCTACTCGAATCTCGCCAACTTGCGTCGACTGCCCGTCAGCGTCCTCAAGCTGGACCGCTCCTTCACCCAGGGCATGCAGCAGTTCCCCGCCGATCCGGTGGACCTCAAGATCGTCGAAGGCATCGTCTCGCTCGCCCACAGCCTGAACCTCGCGGTGACCGTGGAGGGCGTCGAGACCGGGGCCCAGGCCGAGCAGCTGCGGGAGCTGGGCTGCGACACCGCGCAGGGCTGGTACTACGCCCGCCCCGGTCCACCGGACCGACTGCACGAACTCGCCCTGGCGGACGCCACCGGCTGAGCACACCCCCTCGACCGAGGTCGGCAGGCTCCTCGTCCCCCGGGCCGCCGTGGTGTCCCCGGCGGCACCCTGCCGTCGCGGGCAGCGTGATCGCCGTGCGCTCGCCCGACGAGGCACGGCGCAATGCCCTCCCCCACGCCGCGGACGTGCCCGAGGGGCTCCTGGACGAGCGGACCGCGCGGCCCCGAGGGACACCGGGCGGTGCCCCGGTCCGGAACGGGGGAGGCGGCTCTCCGCGGCCGCCGGACGCGGAGGCCCTCGGGGGTGCGTCCGCCCGCCCTCGGCGACCCGCTCAGCGTCCGGCGGTGGCCTTCCGCTCCAGCAACAGCCGCTGGAGTTCGCGGGCCGCCCGGGGCGGGGCCACGTCGCTGCGGTGCGCCAGGGCGATCGTCCGGTGCAGCCCGGGGTGGGAGAGCCGACTGACCCGTAGGCCCAGTCCGGGACGGGTGGCCACCATCCGGGGGACCACTGCGACGCCGAGCCCGGCCCGGACGAAGCCGAGGACCGCGTCCAACTCTCCGCCCTCGACCGCGAACTCCGGCTCGAAGCCCTGGGCGCGGCAGGCGCCGACGGTGAGTTCCCGCAGGTCGTAGCCGTGCCGGAACATCACCATGGGTTCGCCCGAGAGGTCCGTGACGCGCACCTCACCGCCCTGCCCGGGGGCGGGCAGTTCCGGGGAGGAGACCACGACCAGCTCCTCCCGCAGGATCTCCACCGTGGTCAGCGCCGGCGAGGGGGAGGGCAGCGGCAGCACCACCAGCGCCAGGTCCAGCGCTCCCCGGGCCAGCTCGCGCACCAGGTCGTGCGAGCCGCCCTCCTCGATGTGCAGCCGGATGCCCGGGTAGCGGTCGTGGAAGGCCCGCAGCACCTCCGGCAGCAGGCCCGTGCACAGGCTCGGCGTGGCGCCGAGCCGCACCCGTCCGCGCCGCAGCTGGGCCAGTTCCTGCACCTCGTGCCGGGCGGTGTCGGCGTCGGCGAGGATGCGCCGGGCCAACGGGAGCAGGGCCTCGCCGGCGTCGGTCAGGGTGATGTTGCCGCGGGCCCGCAGGAACAGGTCGGCGCCCAGCTCCCGCTCCAGTGCCCTGATCTGTTGGGACAGCGAGGGCTGGGCGACGTGCACCACTTCGGCCGCGCGCGTGAAGTGCCGGGTCTCGGCAACGGTGACGAAGTAGCGGAGCTGCTGCAACTGCATGGGACCAGTGTACGGGTGTCATAGTGGATGGCTATGAAAATGAGCTAACCCATGTCTTGGACCGATCGGAATCGGCCCCGTAGCGTGCTGTGGCATGGCTCTGGCAACACGGACGGATCGACGGCCGTCCATGACGCGCACGATCTGGGACTCCACCGTCGGCAAGAAGACCGTGATGGCGGTGAGCGGTCTGATCATGCTGGGATACCTCGTCGCCCACATGATCGGCAACCTGAAGATCTTCTTCGGTACGAGTTCCTTCAACGAGTACGCCCACTGGCTGCGCACCCTGGGCGAGCCGATCCTGCACTACGAGTGGGCGCTGTGGATGCTGCGCGTCGTCCTGGTCGTCGCGGTGGTCGCGCACGGCGTCTGCGCCTACCAGCTCAGCCGCCGGGACATCAAGGCGCGCCCCGCCCGCTACGTCCACAAGAAGGCCCGGGCCAGCTACGCCACCCGCACCATGCGCTGGGGCGGGATCATCCTGGTCCTGTTCCTCGTCTGGCACATCCTCGACCTCACGACCGGCCACGCCCACCCCGGGGGCTTCGAGAAGGGCCGCCCGTACCAGAACGTGGTCGACACCTTCTCCACCTGGTACGGCAACGTCGTCTACATCACCGCCGTCCTCGCCCTCGGCCTCCACGTCCGCCACGGATTCTGGAGCGCGGCCCAGACCCTCGGCGCGGGCAGCAGGTCCCGGGACCGCTTCCTCAAGACCTCCGCGAACGCGCTCGCACTACTGCTGACGGTCGGCTTCGTCTCCGTCCCCGTCGGCGTCATGACCGGATTGGTGAGCTGACCATGGCCTCCCAGGACGCCTTCCCCCCGTACGCCGACTACGCCACCGGCGAGCCCCTCGCGGACGCCAAGGCCCCCGGCGGACCCATCAACGAGCGCTGGGACACCCGACGGTTCGAGGCCAAGCTCGTCAACCCCGCCAACCGGCGCAAGCAGACGGTGATCGTGGTCGGCACCGGCCTCGCCGGCGGCTCCGCCGGCGCCACCCTCGCCGAGCAGGGCTACCACGTCATCCAGTTCTGCTACCAGGACTCGCCGCGCCGCGCCCACTCGATCGCCGCCCAGGGCGGCATCAACGCCGCCAAGAACTACCGCAACGACGGTGACTCGATCCACCGCCTCTTCTACGACACCGTCAAGGGCGGCGACTTCCGCGCCCGGGAGTCCAACGTCCACCGGCTCGCCCAAGTCTCCGTGGAGATCATCGACCAGTGCGTCGCCCAGGGCGTCCCCTTCGCCCGCGAGTACGGCGGACTCCTCGACACCCGCTCCTTCGGCGGCGTCCAGGTCTCCCGCACCTTCTACGCCCGCGGCCAGACGGGTCAGCAACTCCTCATCGGCGCCTACCAGGCCATGTCGCGGCAGATCGCCGCCGGCACCATCGAACTGCACGCCCGCACGGAGATGCTCGACCTCGTCGTCATCGACGGCCGCGCCCGCGGCATCGTCGCCCGGGACCTGGTCACCGGCCGCATCGACACGTACTTCGCCGACGCCGTGGTCCTCGCCTCCGGCGGCTACGGCAACGTCTTCTACCTGTCGACCAACGCCATGAACTCCAACGCCACCGCGATCTGGCGGGCCCACCGCCGCGGCGCCCACTTCGCCAACCCCTGCTTCACCCAGATCCACCCCACCTGCATCCCCCGCACCGGCGACCACCAGTCCAAGCTCACCCTGATGAGCGAGTCGCTACGCAACGACGGCCGGATCTGGGTGCCCAAGGCCCAGGGCGACACCCGCCCGGCCGCCGAGATCCCCGAGGACGAGCGCGACTACTACCTGGAGCGCATCTACCCCTCCTTCGGCAACCTCGTCCCCCGCGACATCGCCTCCCGCGCCGCGAAGAACGTCTGCGACGAGGGCCGCGGCGTCGGCCCCGGCGGCCAGGGCGTCTACCTCGACTTCGCCGACGCCATCCGACGCATGGGCCGGGACAAGGTCGAGGAGAAGTACGGCAACCTCTTCGACATGTACGCGCGGATCACCGCGGAGAACCCGTACGAGACCCCCATGCGGATCTACCCCGCCGTGCACTACACGATGGGCGGACTCTGGGTCGACTACGACCTGGAGACCACGATCCCCGGCCTCTTCGCGGTCGGCGAGGCCAACTTCTCCGACCACGGCGCCAACCGGCTCGGCGCCTCCGCGCTGATGCAGGGCCTCGCCGACGGCTACTTCGTGCTGCCGTCCACCATCAACGACTACCTCGCCCGCCACCCCCGCCCCGCCGACGAAGACCTCGGCGTCGACCATCCGGCGGTGCGGGAGGTCCTCGCCGAGACCGAGGACCGGTTGCGACGGCTGCTCTCCGTCGACGGCGACCGCACCCCCGACTCCTTCCACCGCGAACTCGGTGAACTCATGTGGGAGTACTGCGGCATGGCCCGCAACGAGGCCGGGCTGCGCAAGGCGCTGGAACGCATCCCCCGGATCCGCGAGGAGTTCTGGCGCCGCCTCAAGGTCCCCGGCACCGGCGAGGAGTTCAACCAGTCGCTGGAGAAGGCCAACCGCATCGTCGACTACCTCGAACTCGCCGAGCTGATGTGCCTCGACGCACTGCACCGCGAGGAGTCCTGCGGCGGACACTTCCGGGAGGAGTCCCAGACCGCCGACGGCGAGGCGAAGCGCGACGACGACTCCTTCTCCTACGCCGCGGCCTGGGAGTTCACCTCCACCGGTACCGCACCCGTCCTGCACAAGGAAGACCTGGTCTTCGAGTACGTCCACCCCACCCAGCGGAGCTACGCATGAAGCTCACCCTGCGCGTCTGGCGCCAACAGAACGCCGAGTCCGACGGCGCCATGTCCACGTACGAGGTGGACCGCATCTCGCCCGACATGTCCTTCCTGGAGATGCTCGACACCCTCAACGAGGAACTCATCCTCAAGGGCGAGGACCCCGTCGCCTTCGACCACGACTGCCGCGAGGGCATCTGCGGCGCGTGCAGCCTCGTCATCAACGGCGACGCCCACGGCCCCGAGCGCACCACCACCTGCCAACTGCACATGCGGTCCTTCCGGGACGGCGACACCATCGACATCGAGCCCTGGCGCGCCGCCGCCTTCCCGGTGGTCAAGGACCTCGTCGTCGACCGCTCCGCCTTCGACCGGATCATCCAGGCCGGCGGCTACATCAGCGTGCCCACCGGCTCCGCGCCCGAGGCCCACGCCACCCCGGTGCCCAAGCCCGACGCCGACTTCGCCTTCGAACACGCGGAGTGCATCGGCTGCGGCGCCTGCGTGGCCGCCTGCCCCAACGGCGCGGCGATGCTGTTCACCTCCGCCAAGGTCAACCACCTCGGCGTGCTGCCCCAGGGCGCACCGGAACGGGAGACCCGGGTCCTCGACATGGTCACCCAGATGGACGCGGAGGGCTTCGGCGGCTGCACCCTCGCCGGGGAGTGCGCCACCGCCTGCCCCAAGGGCATCCCGCTGGTCTCCATCACCCGCATGAACCGCGAGTGGCTGCGCGCCACCCGCTCCGCCGGCGAGCGGTAACCGCCGGCCCCGGGACCGTTCGCCACCCACCGCGAACGGACGGGGCCGGGAGGTGGTGCTCATCCCCGGCCCCGTCAGCCCCACCTTCTCAACGGCCCGCCACCTCCCGCGCGAGGTAGGGGGCGGTGCGGCTCCCCGCAGCCCGGGCCACCTCCCGCGGCGGCCCGGCGGCCACCACCCGACCGCCCTCGTCCCCGCCGCCCGGCCCCAGGTCCACCACCCAGTCCGCGTCCGCCACCACCGACATGTCGTGCTCCACCACGACCACCGTGTGCCCCGCCCCGACCAACTTCCGCAACTGCCGCATCAACACCGCCACGTCCGCGGGATGCAGCCCGGTCGTCGGCTCGTCCAGCACGTACACCGCCGGCCCGCGCCGCGCCCGCTGGAGCTCCGTGGCGAGCTTGATCCGCTGCGCCTCGCCCCCGGACAACTCCGTCGCGGGCTGCCCGAGCCGCAGGTACCCGAGCCCCACGTCGAGCAGCGCGTCGAGGCTGCGGGCCGCGGCCGGCACGTCGGCGAAGAACGCCGCCGCGGACTCCACGGTGAGGTCCAGCACCTCGGCGACGCTACGACCGCGGTACCGCACCCGGAGGGTCTCGGCGTTGTAGCGCGCGCCCCCGCACTCCGGGCAGGGTGCGTAGGTGCTCGGCAGGAACAGCAGCTCCACCGAGACGAACCCCTCGCCCTGGCAGGTCGCGCACCGCCCGCCCGCGACGTTGAACGAGAACCGGCCCACCCCGTATCCCCGTTCCCGGGCCGCGTCCGTGCCCGCGAACGCCTTGCGGACCGCGTCGAACAACCCCGTGTACGTGGCCAGGTTGGAGCGCGGGGTCCGGCCGATCGGCCGCTGGTCGACGCTCACCAACCGTCCCACCCCGTCGAGTTCCTCGGTGATCGCGCCCACGAACGTCGACTTCCCCGACCCCGACACGCCGGTCACCGCGGTCAGGGCGCCCCACGGCACCTCGGCGCTCACCCCGCGCAGGTTGTGCCGGGTGACCGGCCCGATGCGCAGCCGACCCCGGTCCGCACCGCCCGGTCGGTCCCCCGTCCCCGGCGGCGCGGCGGGGCGCTGCCCGAACAGGAAACGGGCGGTCGCCGAGTCCGGCACCCCCGCCAGGTCCGCCACCGGCCCGCTGTGCAGCACCCGCCCGCCGTGCTCGCCCGCACCGGGCCCCACCTCCACCACCCAGTCCGCGTGCCGGATCACGTCGAGGTGGTGCTCCACCACGAACACCGAGTTCCCGGCCCGGCGCAGCCGATCGAGGACCGCGAGCAGCGCTCGGACGTCCGCCGGGTGGAGCCCGGCGGACGGCTCGTCGAGGACGTACACCACGCCGAACAGTCCGGACCGCAACTGGGTCGCCAACCGCAGCCGCTGGAGTTCCCCCGCCGACAGCCCCGGCGCCGACCGGTCCAGGCTCAGATAGCCGAGGCCCAGCTCCTGCACGGGTTCGATCCGGGACAGCAGGTCGTCGACGAGGACCCGGGCGGTCGGCGAAACGTCCCGGTGCTCCCGCAGCACCCGCGCCAACGCGTCGAGCGGCAGTGCCGCGAGCCCGGCGACGTCCCGGCCGGCGAACCGCACCGCCAACGCCTCGGCCCGCAGCCGTCGACCGTCGCACACCGGGCACGGGGCGCTGTCCAGGAACCGCTCCGCCCGGGCCCGCAGGGCGGGGCTCTTCGAGTCGGCGAACGTCTTCAGCACGTACCGCCGGGCGCTGGTGTACGTGCCCTGGTACGGCCGTTGGATCCGGTCCGCCTCCCGCACCGGGTGCACGGTCACCACGGGCTGCTCGTCGGTGAAGAGGATCCACTCGCGCTCGGCCGGCGGGAGCTCCCGCCACGGGCGGTCGACGTCGTGGCCGAGGGCGTCGAGCACGTCCCGCAGGTTCTTGCCCTGCCACGCGCCCGGCCAGGCGGCGATGGCGCCCTCCCGGATCGACAGCGACGGGTCGGGCACCATGAGCTCCTCGGTGGTCCGGTGCACCCGGCCCAGTCCGTGGCATCCGGGACACGCCCCGGCCGCGGTGTTGGGGGAGAAGGAGTCCGAGTCCAGCCGGGGCGCCCCCGGAGGGTACGTGCCGGCCCGGGAGAACAGCATGCGCAACGAGTTGGACAAGGTCGTCACCGTGCCCACCGAGGAGCGCGCGGTCGGCGTCGAACGCTGCTGCTGGAGGCTGACCGCCGGCGGCAGCCCCGTGATCCGCGCCACCTGAGGCGCCCCGACCTGGTGGATCAACCGCCGTGCGTAGGGGGCGACCGACTCGAAGTACCGCCGCTGCGCCTCCGCGTAGACGGTGCCGAACGCCAGCGAGGACTTGCCCGAGCCGGACACCCCGGTGAACGCCACCAGCGCGTCGCGGGGGACGTCCACGTCGACGCCCCGCAGGTTGTGCTCGCGCGCACCTCGGACCCGGACGTAGGGGTCGGGTTCGGGGAACGCTGGGGACACGGCTCCACTCCGGTGCGGGCGGGACGTCCGCCCCGGGCGGTGCCCGAGGGCCACCGGGACGGCACACCCCCACCTTCTCCGGTGCGGTGCGGTCCCGCCACCCGGGCCGGTCTCCGGTAGGAGTCGAGGAGCGCCCCGCGGTCGTCGGTTCCGGTGTTCGCACCGGCATCGCCCGGTCGCGACTGCGGAGGGGGCGGCGCCGGGGTCTCCTCGTCCGCCCGGTTCACCCCCTCCAAAGTCGCGACCGGGGCCCTGCTGTGACCAGACTGTTCCGTGCGAGACGGAAGGACCAGAGCGATGAGGTTGCCCGTGCCGGTGCACCGGCACGGCCGAGGGATCCGCCCGGAACGTCCTGCGGGACGCCTCGGCAACCGCCGGTCTGCTGGTGCTCGGTGCACTGCGCCGGGGCGGCCGGTTCGGGCTGCAACGCGGTCCCGTCGCCCCCACCCCCCTCCACCACGCCCGGTGCCCCGCGGCCGTGGTTCCCCCACCCGCATGAGCACCGTGATCGCAGCGGCCTCCGACGACGCGACGAGGGACGCCCCGCCCGCTGCCGGCCCCCGCCCGACGCCCCCGCTGACGAGGGGCTGACCCGTGGCCGCGTGGATCTGGGAGTACGAGGGGTACGAGCCGGATCACGAGAGGGTCCGGGAATCCTTGTGCGCGCTCGGCAACGGCGTCTTCGCCACCCGCGGCGCGGCCCCCGAGTGCGCCGCGGACGCCGTCCACTACCCGGGCACCTACGCCGCGGGCTGCTACGACCGGCTGGTCTCGAACGTGGCAGGACAGCGGGTGGAGAACGAGGACATGGTGAACCTGCCCAACTGGCTTCCCCTGCGCTTCCGCCTCCCGAACGGTGCGGACACCTCCTGGCTCACACCGGACACGCATCCCGTCCACGGCCAGCGCCTGAGGCTCGACCTGCGTTCCGGCATCCTGGAACGCACCCTGTGCTACGAGGTCGACGGCCGTCGACTCGCCGTGCGGCAAGTACGGCTCGTGCACATGGCCCACCCCCACCTCGCCCTGTTGCGCACCGAACTCACCGCCGAAGGCTGGTCCGGCGAGATCGAGGTGGAATCCGCGATCGACGGGACGGTCACCAACAGCGGTGTCGAACGCTACCGGCAACTCGCCGGACACCACCTCGCGGACGTCCGGGCCGGCGCCCCGGCGCCGGGCACGGTGTGGCTGAGTTGCCGCACGGCCACCTCCGGCATCCGCGTCGCACTGGCCGCGCGGACCACCGTGGAGGGCAGCGCCGTTCCGAACGCCGGAGCGTCCACGGACGGACGGGCCGTGCTCGCCTTCCGCGTGCCGCTGACCGACGGGCGGCGGATCACCGTGGACAAGACCGTCGCCCTGCACACCTCGTGCGACCGGGCCATCAGCGATCCCCTGCACGCAGCGCTCGACCGGGTGGCGCGGGCTCCGGACGCGGACGCGCTCCTGGAATCCCACCGGGCCGCCTGGGACCGACTGTGGCGCAACGCCGAGTTCGACGTGCCGGGCGAAGCGGGCTCGATCCTGCGGCTCCACCTCTTCCACGTCCTACAGACCCTCTCCCCGCACACGGTCGACCTGGACGCCGGCGTCCCCGCCCGGGGGCTGCACGGAGAGGCGTACCGGGGGCACGTCTTCTGGGACGAACTGTTCGTCCTGCCCTACCTCAACCTCCACTTCCCCGAGGTGTCCCGCGCCCTGCTCACCTACCGCCACCGACGGCTGGAACGGGCGTGCGACGCCGCCCGCGACACCGGCCGCACGGGCGCCCGCTACCCCTGGCAGAGCGGTAGCGACGGCCGGGAGGAGACGCAGCAGATCCACCTCAATCCACGCTCCGGCCGCTGGCTGCCCGACCACTCCCGTCTCCAACACCACGTCGGTTCGGCCGTCGCGTACAACGTGTGGACGTACTGGCAGGCCACGCAGGACACCGACTTCCTCCACGCACGGGGAGCGGAGACGATCCTCCAGATCGCCCGCTTCTGGGCGGACACCGCGGTGTACGACACCGGGCTGGGCCGATACCGCATCCGGGGCGTGGTCGGCCCCGACGAGTACCACGACGCCTATCCCGACAGCGACGCGCCGGGCATCGATGACAACGCCTACACCAACGTCACCGCGTCCTGGGTGCTCACCCGCGCCCTCGACGTGCTGCGCACCCTTCCGGCGCCGCTGAAGGACGAACTCCTCGGGCGCACCGGCCTCGACACCGGCGGGACCGAGCACTGGGAGGACGTCTCACGGAAGCTGTACGTCCCCCACCACCAGGGGGTCATCAGTCAGTTCGAAGGCTACGGCGACCTGGCCGAACTCGACTGGGACGACTACCGCCACCGCTACGGGGACATCCGAAGGCTCGACCGCATCCTGGAGGCCGAAGGGGACACCGCCAATCGCTACCAGGCGTCCAAACAGGCGGACGTCCTGATGCTCGGATACCTGTTCACCCCGTCCGGACTGCGGGAAGTCCTCCACCACTTGGGGTACGACCTCGACGACGCCTCCTGGCAACGCACCGTGGACTACTACCTACGCCGCACCAGCCACGGCTCCACCCTCAGCAGCCTCGTCCACGCCTGGACACTGGCCCGTGCGCGGCGCACCGAGGCATGGGCGTTCGCCCGGGAGGCCCTGATGGGCGACATCGCCGACCTCCAGGGCGGCACCACCGGCGAGGGCATCCACCTCGGGGCCATGGCCGGCACCCTCGACCTCGTCCAGCGCTGCCTCACCGGCCTCGAACCCCGCCCGGAAGCCCTACGGCTCGACCCCCTGTCCGTCCTGTACGCCGGATCCGACGCGTACGGCTTCGCGATCCGCTACCGGGGGCACTGGGGAATCCGGCTCCGGCTGAGCGCCGGCCGACTACAGGTGTCGGTACCCGACTCCGACCTGGCGCCCGTCCGCATCGAGCTCCCCGACCGCACGGTCTCGGTGGCACCGGGGGAGACCCGCACCCTCACGCTCTCCGGCGAGTGCCCCCACCGGGAGCCTCGGCGGCACACCCCCGGGCCGACGGACCGGCTCCTGACCCCCGGTGAGCGCAGGTAGCCGTCGTGGCCGATCGTGGGGAAGGGGCGCAGAGGTTGGCCAGCCGGGCGGGACGCAGGGCCGGTCCGCGCCAGGGCATCGGTTCGGTGACCCGGACCGTCCTGCACCTGGCCGCGGCACCCGTGGCCGTGGTGCTCCGCGAGTGAGAGGCCCATGGCAGACGGTGGTCGGGGTCGCTCCACTCCGCCGATCCCGCCCGCCCGGGCGTGCCTACGGCCGCCCGAGGCGGGATGCTGGAGATGTCGTTCCGGGTCCACGGTGGCGCTCGCGGAAGCGCGGGCGCCACGAGTGAGGGAGGCGGGGCATGGGCACCCCAGGCAGGCCGGACCGTGACGCGGAGGGCGGGCCCCCGACGCCAACCGTGGCCGAACGGGTCGAGTTGCGTCGGGTGCAACAGGGACTCTCCACGGCCGAGCTCGCGCACCATGCGCGGATGTCCCCGCCCTACCTGCGCCGTCTCGTCGAGGACGGAAGCTTCGACCCGGACGGACTGGCCCGGGTCGCCGCCGCCCTGGGCACGACGTACGACGAGCTGCTCCACGGTCGTGCCGACCCTCCGCCGGGGCTGGGGGAGGCCACAGGACACACCTACCTCGCACGGCTCTCGGAACGGGAGTGCTGGGAACGGCTCGGCACCCACGGCGTGGGGCGCCTGGGGCTGCGGGGAGACCAGACGCCCGTGATCCTGCCGGTCAACTTCCTCGTCGACGGCAGGAGCATCGTCTACCGCACGGAGCCGGGGAGTCCCGCGGCGGTCGAGTCGGGCGCCCCGCTCTCCTTCGAAGCCGACCACCTGGACGACGCGAGGAGCCGTGGCTGGAGCATCCTGGTGACGGGAGTGGCCGAGTCCGTGACCGACGTCGAGACCTTGTCCGCACTCACCCGTCGCACGGGCTCGCGGCCCTGGGCCGAAGGAAGGCGGACCCGCTGGATCAGAGTGGTGCCGAGAGAGGTCACCGGACGCGATCTGCGCACCCGCTGAGCCGTCGTCCCCGGGGGTGCAACTGCCGGTGCACGGTGGACCCGTCTCCTGCGCGGGGAACGACGGTCACCGGGCAGAGGGCGTGGTGGAGGCCCGCCCGGGCCGTACCGGCGGGGAGGGCCCGTCGCCCGACCACCAGGAGTACGGCTCCCTCCGCCGCCTCGACCACGGTCCGGGCGGGACTCCCGAGACGGACCGAGGAGGCCGCGAGGGCCGTGGGGTGCCGCGCCTGAGCGGCCCGGGCCGGTGCCCCTGGCGTCGAGCGGCCCCTGGCGGAGGCCGAGTCGTCGTTCCCGGGCGGGGGCCCGGGGATGATTCCCGCCATCCGTGCTTCGCCCGGGGAACGAGGGAATCCAAGGGGCGCATGGGGTTGTGCGGACGTGAGACTTCCCTCATTTTCGGCCATCGTCCGACCCGGTGGGGGCCCGTCACGGCGGCGCCGGAAGAGGGGCGCGGCCCCTGCTGCGGGGCCGCGCGGTCAGTCCTCGATGCGGAAACCGACTTTCAGACCGACTTGGAAGTGCTGCACCTCGCCGTTCTCGATCTGGCCCCGGACCTGCGTGACCTCGAACCAATCGAGGTTGCGGAGGGTGCGTGAGGCCCGGGCGATTCCGTTCCGTACGGCCTGGTCCAGGCCCTCGGTGGAGGTGCCGACGATCTCGGTCACCCGGTAGGTGTGGTCGGACATGAGCGCTCTCCTCTCCGCCTCATGTTGGCGTCCCCCTTCACGGTAAACTCACAGAGCTCACTCAGCCTCTTGACCTGCGTCCTTGACGCGTACCAGACTTCGAGCCCACCCGTATGGAGCCGACGCTCTTCCCCCACATCGGGTTGACGTTCCCCTTGCTGTTGGAAGAAAGCGACCCATGTGATGCCCCGCCGCCGGACCGTCCTCTCGCTAGCCCTGGGCGCCACCGCAGCCCTCGCCACCGGGTGCAGCATCCTGCCGGGTGGGGGTTCGGGAGGCCGCACGATCACCATGTGGCTGATGAAGGACAGCGCTTCCGATGCGTTCCTCGACGAGTTCAAGGACTGGTTCGGCAAGGAACACGGCGACGTCGAGTTGAAGGTCGAGATCTTCGAGTGGGAAGGCATCGGTCAGAAGATCAGGGAGGCGCTCGACTCCAAGAGCGGCGGCCCGGACGTGATCGAGGTCGGGAACACCCAGGTCGCCCAGTACGTCGACGAGGGCGGGCTGCTGGAACTCACGCTGGAGTCGGCGCGTGACTTCGGCATGGAGGACTGGGTCACCGGCCTCTCGGAGCCGGGACAGTTCAACAACCGCCAGTACGGCATCCCCTGGTTCGCCGCCAACCGCGTGGTGATCTACAACAAGGAGCTGTGGGAGCGGGCCGGCATCAAGAAGGTGCCGCAGACCCGTGACGAGTGGCTGGCCATCACCAAGACCCTCAACAGCGGCAACGTCCAGGGCATCTACCTGCCCGGCCAGGAGTGGTACACGCTGGCCGGTTTCATCTGGGACGAGGGCGGGGACCTGGCGTCCGACCGCTCCGGCAACTGGGAGGGCGCCCTCGACACCGAGGAAGCCCGACGGGCCATGGACTTCTACGCCGAGTTGCAGGCCCTGGGCAAGGGGCCGAAGCGGTCGGACGAGAAGAACCCCGACCAGGCCGTGGAGTTCGCCCGCGGCAACATCGCCCAGATCGTCAGCCTGCCGAGCGCCGCCGCCAAGATCAAGGAAACCAACGCGGAGGTGGCGGAGAAGCTGGGCTACTTCCCCATCCCGGGGAAGACGGCGAACCGCAAGGGCTCCGTCTTCATCGGCGGCTCCGTCCTCGTCGTCCCCGAGAACACCACGGACCGCCGGGGGGCGGTCGCCCTGATCCAGGCGTTGACGGGCGAGAAGTGGCAGACCGAGCTGGCCCGGACCATGGGCTACGTGCCCAACAAGACCACCCTCGCCCGGGTCGTCGCCGGCGAGCCCGGCGTCGCCGCGATGGCCGAGGGGTCCGTGCGCGGCCGGGCCACCCCCAACTCCCCGAACTGGGGCAAGGTCGAGCTGGACAACCCCATCAAGAAGTACATGACGGCGGTGCTCACCGGCAGCGACCCCGCGAGCGAGGCCAAGAAGGCGTCGATGCTGATCACACGGGCCCTGGGCTGACCCCGTGCGCCGGTGCCCCCTCGGGCACCGGCGCCGGTCCGCTCAGCGGGCCGTGCTCAGCGAGAGCGCGAACCGCCCCGCCCGGTCCGTCCACCAGCGGGTGACCTCCCACCGGGCCGCGGCCAACTCGGCGCGGACGCCCGCCTCGCGGAACTTTGCCGACACCTCCGTGCGCAATTCCTCCCCGGCCTCGAAGTCGACGGCCAGGTTCACCGCAGGCACCTTCACGGTCACCGCGGTGCGGGCGCGCAGCCGCATCTCGATCCACTCCCGCTCGGCGTCCCACCGGGCGACGTGCGCGAAGTCGTCGAGGTCGAAGTCGGCCCCCAGCTCGCGGTTGATCACGGTGAGGACGTTCTTGTTGAACGCGGCCGTGACCCCGGCGGCATCGTCGTACGCCGCGACCAGCGTCGCCTCGTCCTTCACCAGGTCGGTCCCCAACAGCAGCGCGTCCCCGGGAGCCGCCAGGGAGCGCACCGAGCGCAGGAACGCGGCCCGCTCCGCGGGCAGCAGATTGCCGATCGTGCCGCCGAGGAACGCGACCAGCCGCGGACCGGGGGCGTCGACGGGCAGCTCGACGGCCGTGGTGAAGTCCGCGATCAGGGCGTGGACGTCCAGCGCGGGCCGCTGGGCGAGCAGCGCCGCCCCGGCCTGCTCCAGCGCGCTCGCGCTGACGTCCACCGGAACGTAGGTCCGCAGTCCGACCAGGGCGTCCAGCAGGTGGCGGGTCTTGTCGGAGGACCCCGACCCCAGTTCGACCAGGGTCCGGGCCCCGGTCGCCGCGGCGATCTCGGGCGAGCGGGCGAGCAGGATCTCCCGTTCGGCCCGCGTCGGGTAGTACTCCGGCAGGGTCGTGATCCGGTCGAACAGGGCGCTGCCCCGCGCGTCGTAGAACCACTTGGGCGGCAGGGTCTTCGGGGTGCGGATCAGACCCGCGCGCACATCGGCGCGCAGCGCCGCGCCCGCGGCGTCCTCGGGCAGGGTGCGGGTGAGGCGGAACGGGCTCACGGGACGGGCTCCTCGAGCGGGGTCAGATGGACTTCGGTGGCGGTGGCGGTCAACAGGGTCCGGTCGGGCACCTGTCGCCACCGGGGGTCGTCGTCGTAGGGCTCCGAGGCGACCACCGTGCCGGTGCCGGGCCGCCCGGACGGATCGGAGAGCACGAACAGGGAATCGCCCCACGCGGTCGCGGCGACGGCGGACCCGTCGGCGAGCAGGAGGTT
This sequence comes from Streptomyces sp. NPDC002490, assembly GCF_040296045.1. NCBI lineage: Bacteria > Bacillati > Actinomycetota > Actinomycetes > Kitasatosporales > Streptomycetaceae > Streptomyces > Streptomyces sp. NPDC002490. Next base: position 123,328 of record NZ_JBEOWM010000011.1, read on the forward strand.
CAGCCGGGAGTCCGGAGCCGCCTCGGCCACCTGCGCGACGGTGTCCGCGAGGGCCCGCCCCGGCGCGACCCCGTCGGTGAGCCGCCGCAGCACCAGGGCCCACACCAGCGCCGCGTCGCAACGGGCCGCGAGCGACAGCAGGTCGACGGGCGGCAGCTCCGCGGCGAGCGACACCACCGTGTGCGGCCAGCCCCGCACCGCCCCGTTGTGGCTGAACAGCCACGGGCCGAAGGCGAAGGGGGCCGCCGCGGCCTCCCCGTCGGCGTCCGCCACGGTGGCGTCCCGCACCGCGCCCAGCAGGGCCCGGGTGCGCACCACCCGGGCGAGGTCGGCGAAGGACAGGTCGGCCCAGATCGGCCCGGCGCGCCGGTACCGGGCCGGTACCGGGTCCCCGTCGGCGTACCAACCGACCCCGAAGCCGTCCGCGTTGACCGTGCCGTGCCGTTGGCGGCGGGGCGCCCACGCCTGGCGGTGCAGGGCGTGCGGCGGTGCGGTCAGCAGCGCCCCGAGCGTCGTCTCCGCGCCCACGTAGGCCAGGTGGCGGCACATCAGCGCACCACCTCCCGGGCACCGCCTCGGTCCGGGGCGGCGTCACGGGCGGTGCGGAAGCCCGAGAAGATCTGCCGCCGCACGGGGTGGTCCCAGTTGCGGAAGGTGCCCCGACAGGCCACCGGGCCCACGGCGAACGAACCGCCCCGCAGCACCTTGTAGTCGCCCCCGAAGAAGACCTCCGAGTACTCCCGGTACGGGAAGGCGGTGAAACCGGGGTACGGCTCGAAGCCGCTCGCCGTCCACTCCCACACGTCACCGATCAACTGTCGGACACCCAGGAACGATTCCCCGGCCGGGTAACTGCCCGCCGGCGCGGGCCGTAGGTGCCGCTGCCCCAGGTTGGCGTGGTCGGGGCCGGGGTCGGCGTCCCCCCAGGGGTAGCGGGCGGACCTGCCGGTCGCCGGGTCGAAGCGGGCCGCCTTCTCCCACTCCGCCTCGGTCGGCAGCCGGCGCCCCGCCCACCGGGCGTAGGCGTCCGCCTCGAACCAGCCCACGTGCAGCACCGGCTCGTCGGGCACCACCGGTTCGGTGACCCCGAAGGAGCGCCGCAGCCACACCCCGCCCTCGCGGCGCCAGTACAGGGGGGCGTGGATCCCGTGCGCGCGGATGTGCTCCCAACCGCGCGGCTCCCACCAGCGCGGTTCGTCGTAGCCGCCGTCCTCGACGAACCGCTGGTACGCCGCGTTGGTCACGGGGACGGTGTCCAGGAAGAACGGGGGCACCGTGCGCCGGTGCGCGGGACGTTCGTTGTCCAGTGCCCACGGCTCCGCCGAGGTGCCCATGGTGAACGCTCCACCGGGCACCAGGACCTCGTGGGGGCCGGTGAACGCGGTCGCCGGCCGGGGGGCCGGCGCGGTCAGCACGGTCGGCCCGGTGCGCAACTGGTGGGTGATGAGCATCGTCTCGTCGTGCTGCTGCTCGTGCTGGGCGATCATCCCGAAGGCGAAGCCGGCGTCGTGCAGCGGTGAGCCGTGCACGGGGGCGGCGTCCAGGACGTCCAGGGCCCGACCGCGCACCTCCGCCGCGTAGGCGCGGGCCTCGGCGGGGGCCAGCAGCGGCAGCGAGGGCCGCTCGGCGCGCGGGTGCTCGAACGCGTCGTACAGCGGGTCGATCTCCGGGCGCATCGCCCCCTGCCCGGCCACCGCCCGCAGCAGCCACTGCTCCTCCTGGTTGCCGATGTGCGCGAGGTCCCACACCAGCGGTGACATCAACGGCGAGACCTGCGAGGTCAACTCCCCGTCCGTGACGCACTCCGTCAACAGGGCGGTGCGTTCACGGGCGCCGAGCAGGGCCTCCCGGGCCCGTTCCCGCACCGCATCGGGGTCCCTCGGCGTGGTGTCGGCGGACTCGGTCATGAGCTGGGGTCCTTCCCACGGGGGGCGAAGCCCTCGATCGACTCGTCGGCCGGGCAGCGTCCGCGGTGCACGAAGCGGTCCGCGTAGGCCGCCACGGCGGAGGTGACGCCGGCGGACGCACCGAGGCGGGGCAGCGCGGACAGGGCGGCGTCGAAGCAGACCCCGGCGGCCTCCCGCAGTTCCGGGTCGCCGAGCGCCTCCCGGGCGGCCGTCAGCCACAGCTCGCTACCGGGAGCCGGTGCGTCGTCCCGTTCGGAGAGCGACTTCACGCACCGGTAGGCGGTCTCGGCGGCCTCCGTGTCGTCGAAGAGGGCGGCCGTCACGGCCAGCGGCACGATCCATCCGTCCTCCCCGGGCTGGGCGTCGATCATCCGCAGCTCCAGGTGTCCGCGCGGACGGACCGGCGGGAACAGGGTGCTGATGTGGTAGTCGAGGTCGGAGCGGGTCGGCGGGCGGGGCAGCCCGCCGCGTATCCAGGAGCGGAAGGTCAGTCCGTCCGGCACCAGCCAGGGCCCTTCCTCGGTGCGCACGCACATCACCGGGGCGTCCAGCACCCGGCGGGCCCACCCGGCGCGGGGCTCGGCCCCCAGCGGCGGGGCGGCGGAGCGGCCGGGCTCGATGTCCGCCCACAGCGCCTGCCGGGTGGAGCGCCATCCCGTCAGGCGGCCCCGGGCCAGCGGAGAGTTGGCGAACGCGGCCACCAGCACCGGCCCCAACAGGTGGGCCAGTCGCCAGCGGCGCCCCAGGCCCAGCGGCCCGGGCTCCTCGTACCCCGCGTCCACGCACACCTGGACCGAGGCGGACGAGCACATCATCATGCGTCCGGCGGGCCCGGCGCGGTCGAGGTAGGTCTCCATGGCCGCGTACCGGGGCGCCCGGAGCCAGCGCACCGGACCGCACCACGGGTCCGTGCCGACCCCCACGAGGGCGAGCCCCAGCGGACGCAGGGCCGCCCGTACGGTCGCCAGGTCGCTCGCCACGTCCGTGACGCACGCGGTGAGCGCGGGCGCGGGCGCGGAGCTGAGCTCCAACTGCCCCCCGGGTTCCACGGTGAGCGCCGAGTGCAGCGGCAGCGTGCGCAGCAGGGCGTACAACTCGTCCAGACGGGCTCGGGACACCTGCTCGTGGGGCCGGTCGACGGCGCGGACCAGCCATTCGAGTTCGACGCCGAGGGTGCGGGGCGGGCCGGTCTTGAAGCAGATGCCGCGGACCAGCGCTTCCGTGTCCGCGTCCGAGAGCAGGGTGGTGGAGTGAGTACAGTCACTCTCTGACATGGCCGGGACCCTCCAAATCCTCAGGTGGAGTTCCTGGAACCGACCGGGCCGGGATGGCCCGGTTCGGTGGTACTCGTCCACCCAAGACGGTCGGCACCGTCCGCACAAGGGTGCCCGCGACCCTCGATCGGACGATGCGGCCGGATGCTTCGACGGCGCGCCCCGGCGGAGGTGCCCCGGGGCGCACGCGGTGCTCGGCCCTGAGCACAGCATGGGACAGCGGGAGTGCGCGCGCGACCCGGGTCGACGCCCCGGGGGCGTGCCCGCGCCACCGTCCGCCCGTACGCCCGCCCCGGGCCCCTTCCGGTCGTCGGACCGGCGTGTCCCGTCGGGCCCGGGTGCGACGGGGTGCGGCACCCTGCCCTACCACCCTGCGGCCCACAGGGTGGTACCCCACGCCGTACGGCGTCTACCTCCGTCGCGCCGCCCCTACGGACAACGCCCGACGTCCGCCTCCCGCACTGAGCTGATTCGGGTACCCATCGTGCTCGCCGCGGAGGGAGGGGGCCGACCCCCGCGGCGGCTCAGGGCCAGCCGTGGAGCGTGCGCAACCGTGCGACCACGGCCTCGAACCGGGGCCGGTCCAGCGCACACGCCTCCCGGCGCATGCCGTCCTCGTGGACGCGCAGGAGCCGGCCCAGGTCCACCCAGGAGTCACGGCCCTCGCGGTCCCAGGGGCCGCTGCCGATCGGCACCCAGGTGCGGTCCTCGTGCGGCTTGCTCGACAACGGCACGGCCAGCAGGGTGCCGGTCGCCTCGCGGGCCACGACCAGCACCGGCCGGTCCTTGCCGCGGCCGTCGCCCTCCTCGAAGGGCACCCAGGTCCAGACGATCTCGCCCGGATCGGGGTCCCCGTCCGGATCGGGGGCGTACTCGGTGCGGACCCGTACGGCGGTGTGCGCCGCGACCTGCCGGGTGGCGTGCGGGCCGGAGCGACCGGGGGCGTCGGGGCCTTCGGGGAAGTCGGTCATGGGCGCCACGGTAGGAGCACCCCGCCGCCTTCGCCGGGTGGGGAACCGCAGGCGGGTGAGGGGGCCGGGGTTCGTCCGTGACGTCGGACGGCCTCCCTCTGGTCTGAACAATAGTCAACAAAGGCTGTCTGAAAGGAAGTTGGCCGATTCCAGGTAGGCTGAAAATACCGCTCGGTCCCATGGAAGGATGCGGAGCGTCATGGTGCAGATACCCGAGCAGCCCGTCGTGCGCGTATCCGATCAGTCAGCCGAGCGGGAGCCCGTACCGCGGCGTGCCCCACGCCTGACGGACTCCCCGTCCACCAAGCCCGCACACAACGCCAGTCCCACTCCGTCCCGTTCCTCCCCCAGACCCCTCACCCGCGCGGTGCCCACCAGCGCCGACGTCGCCCGGCTCGCCGGAGTCTCCCGAGCGACCGTCTCCTACGTCCTCAACAACACCAGCGCCGTGCGGATCAGCGAACCCACCCGGCGCCGGGTGCACGAAGCCGCCAAGGAACTCGGCTACGTCCCGCACGCCGCCGCCCGCAGCCTGAGGGCAGGGCACAGCCGCATGGTCCTCATGCCCACCCCGGCCGTACCGGTCAGCCCGCTCTACAGCCGGTTCCTCGGCGAACTCCAATGGGCCCTCGGCCGTTTGGACTACACGGTCGTCCAGTACGGGCGGGTGGGCCTGAGCGGGGAGGAAGCCGCCCGGGCCTGGGCGGAACTACGGCCCGTCGCCGTCCTCGCCCCCGGGGTGCACGACCTCGGACCGCGCAGCGTGTCCCTGCTCAAACGGTCCGGGGCCCGAGCGGTCATCACCTTCGGCCCCCGACAGGTCACCGGAGCCCACGCCCTGCTGATGGACCAGCACGCGGTCGGGCGCACGGCCGGTGCCCACCTGGTCGACCGCGGGCGACGGCGCATCGGAGTGATCGTCCCCGAGGAGAAGGGATTCGAAGCCCTCTCCCGGCCGCGCACCGACGGCGTCCGGGAGAGCGCCGACGAATCCGGGGCCGAAGTGGTCGAGGTCCCCCTCCGCTACGACGAGACCTCCGCCGCCCGACTCGCCGCCCGCTGGCGCGACCTCGGACTCGACGGGGTCTTCGCCCACAACGACGAGTACGCGATGCTCCTGATGCGCGCCCTCCAGGACGAAGGCATCCGGGTACCCGACGACACCGGGCTCGTCGGCGCCGACGACCTCATGCTCGGCCGGTTGCTGCGCCCCCGGCTCACCACGGTGCGCACCGAACTGCCCTCCGGTCAGGAACTCGCCGCACTGGTCGACCGGGTCGTCCACGAGCCGGCGGTGGAGCCCCTCACCCGGCAACTCCTCGGCGCGGTCCTCGTGGAGCGCGAAAGCGGTTGACCCCGCCCGGTCGGACCGCGCACCGCGGTTCGACCGGGAACGTCCGGCACCGGCCGGGCGGCCCGCGCGGTGCCACAGCCCGCCGGCCGCCCGGCCCCGTACGTCCGCGCGGCGATCCCGGCGACCGCGTACCCCTCGCACCACCCGGTGGCCCGCCGGAGGCGGCGGCCCCGGGCCCACCACGACCGACCCGGCCCGACCTCGGCGAAGGGAAACCCGCGATGACCCCGCTCCACCCCATGACCTGGCAGTCGCCCGTCGTGACGGGCCCGTGGTACGACGTGGTCGAACCGGCCACGGACGCCGTGCTCACCCGGGTGCGCAGCGCCGGGCCCAGCGACGTCACGGCCTCCGTCGCCCGGGCCGCCGTCGCCCAGCGGTCCTGGGCCGGGCGCCCCGCCGCCGAACGCGCGGCCGTGCTGCGCCGCGCGGGGGACCTGCTCGTCGCCCACGGCGACGAACTGCGGGAGTGGCTGGTGCGCGAATCCGGCTCGGTGCCGGGCAAGGCCCACTTCGAACTCTCGGTGGCCACCCAGGAGTGCTACGAGGCCGCCGCCCTCGCCACCCGCCCCACCGGCCAGGTGCTCAGCAGCACGGCCCCCCGCCTCGCGTACACCCAGCGGGTGCCCGTGGGCGTGGTGGGGGTCATCGCGCCGTTCAACGCCCCGCTCGTGCTGTCCCTGCGCTCGGTCGCCCCGGCGCTGGCGCTCGGCAACGCCGTCGTCCTCAAGCCGGACCCCCGCACGGCGGTCTCCGGCGGGCTCGCCCTCGGCGCCCTCTTCCACGCCGCGGGCTTGCCCGCGGACCTCCTGCACGTGCTTCCCGGCGGCCCCGACCCCGGACGGCAACTCCTCGCCGACCCCCACGTCCCCGTCATCTCCTTCACCGGCTCCACCCGAACGGGCCGCTCGGTCGCCGAAACCGCCGGACGGCACCTGAAGCGGACCCACCTGGAACTCGGCGGGAACTCCGCCCTGATCGTCCTGGAGGACGCCGACCTGGAGGCCGCACTGTCCGCCGGAGCCTGGGGGGCCTTCTTCCACCAGGGCCAGATCTGCATGACCACCGGCCGCCACCTCGTCCACGCCTCGCACTACGAGGAGTACGTCGAACGGCTCGCCGCCAAGGCCGACGCCCTGATCGTCGGGGACCCCCACCGGGACAAGGTCCACCTCGGGCCGCTCATCGACCGGGAACAGACGCGCACCGTGCACGACCTGGTCAAGGCCAGCGTCGCCGCCGGCGCCGTGATCCGCGCGGGCGGCACCCACGACGGCCCCTACTACCGGCCCACCGTACTGACCGGCGTCGACGACGACACCCCCGCCTACGCCCAGGAGGTCTTCGGGCCGGTCGCCCCCGTACGCCCCTTCACCACCCTCGACGAAGCCGCCGCCCTGGCCGCCGCCGGTCCGTACGGGCTTTCCCTCGGCATCATCACCCGGGACGCCGCCCGGGGCCGGGAGCTCGCCGAACGCATACCCACCGGCATCGCCCACATCAACGACCAGACGGTCGGGGACGAGGCCCTCGCCCCCTTCGGCGGAACGGGCGTGTCCGGCACCGGCACCCGGTTCGGCGGCGACGCCAACGCCGACGCCTTCACCGAACTGCGCTGGATCACCGTCGACGCGGACGTCCCCGCACACCCCTTCTGACCTCAGCGAACACCCCGTCCATCCCCGTCCACGACAACGCCCGGTGGCCGTCGAGGGCCACCGGGCGCAGCGCGCGAGGAAACGCTCGATCAGCTCCCGCCCTGCTGCTCCGCGGCGATCGACTTGCGCACCTCGTCCATGTCCAGGCCCCGCGCCTGGCTGATCACGTCGTCGAGCACCGCCTGCGGCAGGGCGCCCGGCTGCGAGAACACCGCCACCTGGTCCCGCACGATCATCAACGTCGGAATCGACTGGATCTCGAACGCCTGCGCCAACTCCGGCTGCGCCTCCGTGTCGACCTTCGCGAACACCAGGTCCGGATTGGCCTCCGCGGCCTGCTCGTAGACCGGGGCGAACTGACGACACGGCCCGCACCAGGCCGCCCAGAAGTCGATCAGGACGAACTCGTTGTCCGTGACCGTCTGGTCGAAGTTCTCCTTGGTCAGTTCCACGGTCTTGCTCATGTCCGCTGCCTGCTTCCTGGTCGTGACGGGTGACCCTGCTCCGGGCCCGCGACCTCGGGCCCCGGGATCCCGGCGGCACCGGCGGGCCTTCGGCCGAACGGCCGGCACCGTTCCGCACAACGATCACGGCCCGGGGGATATTCCACCCGAGCCCACGGGCGGGCGCGCCCGTCGAACGCGTACCCGTGTGGCCCGGCGACACACCTGCCTCCAGACTGGTGCCCATGACGGAGACGACCGAGTACGACGTGGTGGTGCTGGGCGCCGGACCGGTGGGGGAGAACGTGGCCGACCGCACCCGCGCGGCCGGCCTGAGCACGGCGGTGGTCGAGGCCGAACTCGTCGGCGGCGAGTGTTCCTACTGGGCGTGCATGCCCAGCAAGGCCCTGCTGCGCCCCGTGATCACCCGCGCCGACGCCCGCCGGACCCCCGGACTGGCCGACGCCGTCCAGGGGCCCCTCGACACCGCGGCGGTACTCGCCCACCGGGACGAGGTCACCGCCCACCACCGCGACGACGGACAGGTCACCTGGTTGGAGTCGACGGGTGCCCGGCTCCACCGCGGCCACGGCCGTCTGGACGGCCCCCGCCGGGTCACCGTCACCGCACCCGACGGGCGGACCCACCACCTCACCGCGCGGCACGCCGTGGCCGTCTGCACCGGCAGCCGCGCCCGGCTCCCGGACCTGCCCGGCCTGGCCGAAGCCCACCCGTGGACCAGCCGCGAGGCCACCAGCGCCGAACGGGCCCCCCGACGGCTCGTCGTCATCGGCGGGGGAGTGGTCGGCGTGGAGATGGCGACCGCCTGGCAGCGCCTGGGCTCCCGGGTGACGCTCCTGGTGCGCGGTGACCGGGTGCTGCCCCGGATGGAGCCCTTCGCCGGAGACCTCGTCGCCGAAGCGCTGCGCGGAGCCGGCGCCGAGGTCCGCACGGGCACCTCGGTGCGGTCGGTGACCCGGGAGGCGGACGCCGTCACGGTGGAACTCGGCGACGGCGAGCGGGTCACCGCGGACGAGGTCCTCGTCGCCACCGGTCGCGCCCCCCGCACCGACGACATCGGCCTGGACACCATCGGCCTGACACCGGGCGACTGGCTCACCGTGGACGACACCCTCCGGGTGCCGGACCACCCCTGGCTCTACGCCGTCGGCGACGTCAACCACCGCGCGCTCCTCACCCACCAGGGCAAGTACCAGGCGCGGATCGCGGGCGCGGCGATCACCGCACGGGCCCAGGGCGTACCGCTCCTGGAAACCGACCGCTGGGGCGCCCACGCCGCCACCGCCGACCACACCGCCGTCCCCCAGGTCGTCTTCACCGACCCGGAGGTCGCCGCGGTCGGCCTGAGCCTCGCCGAAGCCGAAGCCGCCGGTCACCGCGTCCGCGCGGTGGACTACGACCTCTCCTCCGTCGCCGGCGCCTACCTCTACGCAGACGACTACCGCGGACGCGCCCGGATGGTCGTGGACCTGGACCGGGAGGTCCTCCTCGGCGTCACCTTCGTCGGCCCCGGAGTGGGCGAACTGATCCACTCGGCCACCATCGCCGTCGCCGGCGAGGTCCCGCTGGAACGCCTGTGGCACGCCGTCCCCTCGTACCCGACGATCAGCGAGGTGTGGCTGCGGCTGCTGGAGGCGTACCGGGGTTGAGCGCACACCGGCGGAGGCTGCGGTATGCATGGCATGGCTCGAAACATGATCGAACGTCCCTTTGACGGTTGTGGTCGATGCCTCGTCGGATTCCCCCACCTCTCCCAGATGTCCGCAGCCACCAGCTCCCCGGAGCGCCAGCGTGACGACGTGCTCGCCGCGGTCGAGTCCGTCGACGGGCCCGTCATGGCCTGGGCCGACGACTGGGAGGTCTCGGGAGCCACCGACCCGATGACCCGCCCGAAGCTCGGCCCGTGGCTCCGGGACGAGCGGGGGCCGTACGACGGCATCGCCGGCGCGGTCGTGGACCGGCTGGGCCGTAACCTCGTGGACTGCCTGAACACCGGCTACATGATGCGGGACACCGGCAAACTGCTGCTGACCTACGGCCATGACGGCCTCATCGCCTACCTGGCACACGACCCGGACGCCCTGGACGAGTTCTCGCCCGTACCCCGTCCTCGTTCGGATCGCCGTCCTCCGTGGACCCCTCGGGGAGCATCCGTGGACGACCGCTTGGAGGACGAGGCAGTCTTGACGCCGAGGGCTGCTCGGGGGCCTTCGCGGAGACAGCCCGCACGACCCGCGGCCGGACGGATCAGGGCCGTGACGTCTTCCGGGAGGAACAGCCGGATGTTGTTCATGCCACGTCCCCGGCCGGTCCGGCCGTGTGCACAAGGTCGCCCACCTGCGCACGCACCGGACCGGGTACCGGTTCAGGACCCGCCCCGGTCACTCACCTCCATGCTCCTCCCGCGTACCCGGCAGGTCGAAAGGGTGTTTGTCACGATGGCGAGGTCGTGGCCGACCCTCCAAGGTAGCCGGCCACGAGAAGCTGCCGGTCCTCCAGAAGGGCCGCCGCTCCTGCGTGGGTGACGAGCTCGCCGTGGGAGAGCACGTAGCCGTGGTCGGCAACCTCAAGAGCCAGGTGCACGTGCTGTTCGACCAGCAGGACTCCCGCACCCGTGTCGTCGGCGAACCGTCGCACGATGGGCAGCAGTTGTTTGATGATCAGAGGCGCGAGCCCGAGACTCAACTCGTCGACGAGTAGCAGCTTCGGGCGTCGGGCGAGTGCGCGGGCGACGGCGAGCATCTGGCGCTCGCCCCCGCTGAGCAGACCCGCGCGACGATCCCGCAGGGCCTCAAGGGCCGGAAAATACGTGAATGCCGTAGGGACGTCCAGCCGTTCACCGCGGTGCGACAGCTTGAAGTGCTCTCCGACGGTCAGTCCGGCGAAGGTCCCCCCTCCCTCCGGCACATGCGCGGTGCCCCGTCGGGCCAGGGCACTCGCGCTCAGTCCGGCGACGTCCTCGCCGTTGAAGCGGACCGATCCCGCGACCGTCTTGAGCACACGGGACACCGCACGCAGGGTCGTCGACTTGCCGGCGCCGTTGGGGCCGAGCAGGGCGACCACCTGACCGGCGCGGACCTCCAGATCGAGGGCACGTACGACGGGAGCGCCGCCGTATCCCACGGACATCCGCCGGACGCTCAGCACGGGCTTGCTCATCCGTTCAGCCCTCCGTCGTCCTCGACCCCGTCCTGCGGCGTTGCGGTGGCGGCGGCCGAGGAGGCGCCGAGGTAGGCGCTCAGCACGTCGGGATCGTTCCGGATCGCCTCCGGCGTGCCCCGTGCGATCACCCGGCCGAAGTCCAGGACCACGAGTTCGTCGCAGACGGACATGACGAGATCCATGTCATGGTCGATCAGCAGAAGCGCGATCCCGGTGTCGAGCACGCGACGCAGGCGCTTCCCCAGTTCCCGGCTCTCCACCGCGTCCAGACCTGCCGCCGGCTCGTCCAGACACAGTACCGACGGCACCGGCGCCAGCGATCGGGCCACGGCGACCAGCTTCCGTTGACCTTCGGTGAGTTCATCGGCACGGCGCTCGGCGAGATCGCGCAGGTCCATCAACTCAAGAGCCCGGTCGATGCCGGAGTGTCGTGGTGGCCGGCCACTGGCGAACTCGACGAGCGCCTGCCACACGGACGGGTGATGGGCACTGACCAACAGGTTCTCTCTGACGGTGAGGTCTTCGAACAGATCGGCCGACTGCCAGGTGCGCATCAGGCCGGCCCTCGCCCGCTGGTCCGGTCTGGACCGGGTGATGTCCCGGTCCCCGAGGAACACCCGTCCCGACGCCGAGGTGAAGCCGGTGATGGCGTCGATCAACGAGGTCTTGCCGGCGCCGTTGGGTCCGATGAGCCCGACGAGCTTGTGCGGGTGCAGTTCGAGATCGACATCGGCCACGGCCTGGACGCCGCCGTACCGGACCGTCATGCCCGTTGCCCTGAGGGCGTTCATGGCGCGTGAGTCCTTTCGTGCGTGGCGACCACCTCGTCGCCGGGCTGTTTCCGCGCCTTCAATCCGGGCAGTCGCGTACCGACGATGCCTGCGGGTGATGTGGTCACGGTGAGGATCAGGGCGACGCCTCCGAAGAGCAGCTCCCACGCCGTCGGCAGTCCGGTGAGGTTCTGCACCAAGGTGATCACGAGGCCGCCGGAGACCAGCAGGCCGCCGACCGCGGCGCCGCTCACGGTGGTGATGCCGCCCATGTAGGCGAACGCAACGAACGCCAGGGCCGTCATGACGCCGAACCGTCCGGCGGTGACCGACCCGAACGAGTACGCGTACAACGAGCCGGCGACGCCCGCGATCCCCGACGAGAGGGCAAAGGCGGCCAACTTCACGTTCCGCACACCGATCCCGACCGACGCCGCCGCACGTTCGTTGGAACGTACCGCGAGCATTCGTTGCCCGAGCAGGGTGCGCCGGGTTTGCGCCACCAGCAGACCGGTAGCAGCCGCCACCACGAGGCAGACCATGCCGAACAGCGGGCTCGGCAGCGTGTCATCGCCGAGGAAGAAGCTGCCTCCCGGTCCCAAGTCGACACCGCCGAGAGTCGGGGTGCCCACTTGCGACCCACCGCCGCCCGCACCCCACGTCGAGTTGGCGAACCCGAACGCCTCGATGGCCACCGCTCCGGCGAGGGTGACGATGGCCAGGTTCACGCCTCGCACGCGCAGCGCTGACGAGGCGACCAACGTGCCGAGCAGCATGGCGACCAGAGCGCCCAGAACGGGAGCGAACGGGAAGCCGATCCCTACGTGGAGCGACAGCTTGGACACGACGAACCCCGATGCCCCGGCGAGTGCCACCTGAGCGAGTGACACCTGGCCCACGAAACCCGTGATCACCACGAGCGAGAGGCAAACGATCATGCCGATCAGGGACGTGATCGTTGCCTGGCGAACATCGAACGGCAGGATCACCAGGAGAACTGCCACCACCGCGACGAACCCCGCTGTGGGCACGAGTGTCCTTCGTGCTGCAGGCGCCTGCGGGAGCCTCGGCTCGACGATGACACCGCGTTGCGGAAGAGAGCCGCCCCGAAGGAACATGGCAATCACGACGATCAGGAAGTAGGTCAACTCGGTGACTCCCGGCAGGGGCGTGCCGTCCACCGTCGGGAACCAGGTCTGCGCCTGCGCCAAGGTGATCAACGATCCGATGACTCCCAAGGCGAGACCGGCGACCGCCCCGACGAAGAGCGAGGAGAACCGTGCGATCAGCGCCGCTCCTAGCGCGGGGATCACTGTGATGGTGATCGAGACCGGATTCAGCAGCGTCAAGGGCGCGACCAGGACCCCGAGACCGCCCGCCAGAGCGAAGGCCAGAACCGTGTTGGCCATCGAGAGCCGGCTCGGTGACAGACCGTACAGCTCTGCCGCGTTCTCGTTCTCCGCCGCCGCCTGCGTGGCCAGCCCGAGACGCGTCCAGCGGTATCCCGCCGCCAACAGTGCCGTGACAGTCAGGATGATGCCCGTCAGGACGAACGGGTCCTTCGGGACCTGCTGGCCGAAGACGCTGACGAACCCGAGGTCGTCGAAGACGGGCACCGCCGACTGTCCCGCGCTGCCGTACTCCAGTTTGATGACCGCCTGGAGTACCAGCAGGAGCCCTACCGAGGCCACCAGCTTCGCCAGTGGGGGCGACTTCCTGAGCGCCCGGAGCACCCCGGCGTCCCACAGCACTCCGAGGAGAACGCAGAACAGCATCGTCACGGCGAACGCCGGTAGCGTCGGCATGGGTCCGCCCATGTCGAGTTCCTCAAGTACGAAGAAGCCGCCGGTTCGCAGGCCGAAGAAGACGAAGGCCGCGAACATCGCTACGGCTCCCATGCCGAGGTTGACCGCCCCCGCTCCGCGGTAGTTGAGCACGATCCCGACGGCCAGGCTCGCGATCAACGCCCCTGGCCCGAGTCCGAGAACGGCGAACAGAAGTACTTCGCTCATCGCTGCACCTCGCTCCGGCTCAAGAGCTCTTCACCTCGTTGATCCACTTGCCGTCTGTGGCGTCCTCCCACGTGCCGTTGCCCTCGTAGGTGTAGGCGCGCGCGGACTTGGTGCCCAACGCGCCTTCCTCAGGGAACGCACCGAACGCCAGGACCGGGGAGAACATGGGCGCGCCGGACTTGGTAGCGGTCAACAGCTCCGAGAGCTTCTCCGGCGTCCGATCGGAACCGGCCTCGACCAGAGTGCGCACCGCCGTCATCACGCCGGCGAATCCGGCAGGCGCAAGGCCGCCCAGCTGCTCCTTGTCATGCTTCTCCATGGTGGTGCGATACGCCGAGACCGCGGGACTCGCCTCGGGGAGCGCGGTGTTCTCGTAGGTGTAGATGTAGGTCCACGGCGCGAAGTCGCCCAGGCCGTCACGTACTGCCTCCGACACGCACGTGAAGCCGCCGATGACCGGCTTGCTGATGGCCATCTGCTTCACCGCCTTGGCCACCCCGATGCAGGCCGGAGGGGACACGGCCACGACGATGAGCGCGTCGTTGCTGTTTCCCCCAGTGGCGGTGAGCGGCGCGGTGAAGTCACTCGTCGTACCCGAGTAGGTGGACTGGTTGACCTTCACGCCGGCTGTCTCCAGCAGTCCCCGGATTCGCTTGCCCTGAGCCACGGCTGCCGGGTCGTCGTTCCTGTTCAGGAGTCCCACGGTCTTGGCCCGCACGGTCTCGGTGACGTAGGAGGAGTAGGTCTCACTCGTGAAGGCCCCGGCGGAGATCCCGTAGCTGTTGGCGGCCACGGTGTCGGCGACCGTGGTCGGATTGGTCACGATGACGGGCTTCCTGCCGGCCATCGTCTGATGGAAGGCACCGGTGCCTATCGGGGCCACACCCTCGATGACCAGGTCGATCTCGTCATCGTTGAGCATCTCCTGGGCGCATGCCTGACCCTGCTCCTCCGAGGTGACGATGGCGCACTTCCTCAACTCGATCGGCCGGCCGCCAACACCTCCGAGTTCTTCGTTGACGAGAGCCACTGCAGCCTCAGCGGACTCGGTCACCTCGGGAAAGCTGACGTCCCCACCCTCCAGGTTCACCCAACCGACGGTGATCGGTTCGCCTTGCGCCTTGCCCTCGCCGGCGCCGGTGAAGTCGCGGTAGAAGGCGGCCGCCTCCGACGTTGACCCGGCCGACTCCGCACCCGCTCCCGCGGACCCGTCCCCGGAGGAACAGGCGGTGAGCGCTAGACACACTCCGATACTCAGGGCAAGCGCGAGAGGAGCGCGGCTCGTTGACGTGAATTTCATGACGATCTCTCTTCTTCCTTGATGCCAGGGCCAATCCGGCGGCATGGCGGCTCGTGCGTGGGGTGTCGATGTCGGGGTCCGGTCAGGTGTGCCACGAGGTCACCGATGCCCTCGACGCTGCACCGGACCTCGTCGCCCGCGCGGATGAGCACCGGGTGCTTGCGGCCGGTGCCTACGCGGGGTTCGAAGCCGGCACGCTTCGACAACTGCTCGACGGGTTAGGGGCGTTGGTGACGAGGCGTGAGGCGTGTCCCTTCTGCACGGCCTTGCCGTCGAGGGGGCGGTGGCGATCTTCGGGTTCTCCGCGGCGGTGACCTCGTGGGCGGTCACGACGAGCGGCCCGCCGGGTGGCAGGTCGCCCCGCGTCGACCGCCCGCCTTCGGGGGCGGTAGGTCGCAGCCGGACGTATCAGTGCGGCCGGAGCTGTTGGCGGTGACCTTGAACGCCCCGGAGTCCAGGACATGGATGGCCGCCGCGATGCCGACCGGCATGGGCGCGTCGTCGGCGATCGGGATATGCGCGGCGACGGACTTCATCTGCTCGCCCGAGTCGAACCCGCCCAGGCGGCGACGGATCCGAGAACGTCGAGTACTGGGCGGACCTCGGCGAAGGCGTCCTCGTCTCTGCTGTCGGACCGGGCGACTCGTTCGTCCGAAGACTGGTCTCGGAGGAGATCGGGACGAAGCGATTCTGCTGGGCTCCACGCGATCCTTCGGCGCTGGCGCGGTGCTCTCCGAGGTGTGGCTCGGTGCCGACCTGGTCATCGGTGTGTGCCCTTCTCTGAGCTGCGTGAGCTGCGGGTCGCCGTCGGTTCCCCGCACGCGCCGTCGTCACGGCGTGGATGCGCCGGGCCGGGTGCCGTGCGGCTCAGGGCCGTGGTGGGTGCACTGGATGAGCGAGTCCAACCTCGACCACCCATGAGCAACGCGTCCACGATGAGCCCGGGACCTCATCGTGTCAACATATACGTCAAAACATCGACGCAAAGGTCAATGGCGCTTGGTGGCGGTGCCCTCGGCTCGCCCGCACGGCGTTCGATGCTCCGTCCCTGGCGGAGAAGCAGGTGGCGGCAGCAGGCCGGGCCGCGCCGTGACGGCCGGCTTCCCCGGGTTCGCCTAGGCACATGGGGGTAGCGGCACCCAGCTGCTCAACGGGGCGCCGATGTGTTCTCGCATGTGCCGGCCGGCGCTCAGGCCCGGCTGCGGTGCGGGCCGTGCGACGTCCCTCGCGGAACGATGGTCTGCCGGACGGGCGTCAGGGTTCTTGACGGGGGTGGAGTCCTGCTGCACGCTCCCGTCAGTAGCGCTGCCGTACGGCGGAAGGTCGGGTTCGTGGCATGCGCCGACCGAGCGACATGTCCCCAAACCGTCGAGGTGATACCGGCTCGCGACCATTCGCTGATTCCCGCCGGGGTCCGGTCTCACCACCGCCCTGACCGTCTGGCAGCCGTCCAAACCGACGAGACCGGACCGGGGTTCCACCCCCTGCGGCGGCGACGTCGGGGCGGTTCAGGGGATCACTGATCTCGCACTCGCGGCCGGGACACCCGACTCTTGGCCCACCCCACCTCCGGTTGCGGCGCCACCTCACCGTCGACCGGCACAGCGGTGATCCGTGCAGCCAACCGCGTGCCGGCGCACCGGGATCGAAGGGGAGTGACAGGGTTGTGGCGTAGGCGCGTTGTGGTTCGCGAGGCTGTGTGCGCCATGATGTCTGGCATGACTGAGCACGGGGGTGCGGCGGATCAGCCGCGGGAATCGCCGAGGTCTCGCCTCGCCGACTACGTGGAGATGAGTGGTCCGGTTCGGTCGGCGTCGTCCTCCGACGTGGTGGGGGAGGTCGAGGGCGGAGTCAGTCAACCGGCGTTGCCCGTGTCTGGAGGATTCGGTGCGGCGGCGGATGATCCCGGCGCCTTACTCGACGCCCCCGAGGTGCTGGCTCGGAAGCGGGAGTTCGCCCGGCTTCTTGGTGAGTTCCGGCGGACGGCGGTGCTGGTGCCGTTGGGTGATGAGCCGGGCCCGGAGGAGGAACGGGGGCTGCTGACGGCGGACTTCAACGGCATCAGGTTCATCCTGGCGTTCTCCGACGAACAGGCCCTGGCCCGGTACGCCCGGGCTCGCGGTGAGTTCGCTCGTGAGTGGGTGTACCGCACGATTCTGGGCGCGCGGTTGCTTGATGTCGCGGTGCCTGCGGCGGGTGTGCCCTGCGGGGTGGCGTTGGACTGTGCGGACGGGACGGACGGGACGGTGTTCCCGCCGGTGAGGGGCATTGTGTCGGACGAGGTGGCGGTCGATCGTGATGTGGCCGACGGTGAGGGGGCGGGGCGATGAGCGGCGGTGGCAAGGACCTGAAGGCCGATGGTCTCGCGTTGATCGCCAAGGGGCTGACCGAGGCGCTGGCCGAGCTGAAGGAGCTGGGCATGGTGGGGGAGGCCGGTGCGGGGCGGGGTTTCGGGGACATTGCGTTGTCGGGTTTGGAGTTGGGCCATCAGGGGCTGACGGACGACTTCACGTCGTTCTGTGAGCGCTGGGAGTGGGGGGTGCGCTCGCTGGTGAACGAGGGGAACGCCTTCGCGTCGAAGACGGGCCTGTCGGCGGGCACGTACTACGAGACCGAGCGGTACGTCGAGGGCAGTTTGAAGGTGGTGACGAACTCGCTGATCGGCAATCCGTACGCGTCCGAGGACGAGGTCGTCCGGCAGGGTTGGGGTGACATCGCCACGTCCGGTGCCCTAGGCGGTGTGGACTACAGCAGGGAGTCCTTCGACCAGGCGCTGGCCAACAGCGGGCAGGGGTGGAAGGACGCGGGCCGGGACGTGATGACCTCCTCCACCGTCGGCCCGATGGGGCTGAACCCGCAGAACCTGCACGGCGCCGCCGGTATGTCCGACGCCGAGTACGAGCGGTGGCTCGACTCCACCTTCGGCCCTTCCCCCGAGGAGCGGGCGAAGGCCGCCGAACAGCAGCAGGGCGGGGGCGCGGGCTGATGGGCTTCGGTGATCTGGTCAACGACGGGCTCGGCAAGCTTGAGGACGGCGTCGACGCGGGCAAGAAGCTGGTCGGCGAGGGAGTCGACTGGACCACGGACAGGGTCGGTGACGGCCTCGACTACGTCGGTGCGCACGGCGCCGCCGACGCGGTCGAGGACTGGGGCGACAGCGTCGCCTCCGACCTCGGTGCCACGCCCGGTGAACAGCAGCTCGGCCAGACCGAGGAGGCGAACGAGCTCGTCCACGGCAAGCCCGACAAGATCCGTGCGTCCGCGAAGCACCTCAAGGACTTCCACACGGCGTTCGACCAGGTCAGTGTCGGCATGCGCAAGGTCGACTCCTCGGGTTGGGCCGGTGAGGGGGGTGATGCGTTCCGCAAGAAGTTCGGTGTGCATCCCACCAAGTGGGCGCAGGCTGCTGCTGCTTGTGAGAAGGCGAGCGGCGCCCTGGAGGCGTACGCCGACACGGTGACGTGGGCGCAGGGCAAGGCGAAGGAGGCGGTCGAGCTCTACAAGAAGGGCAGGAAGGCCTCGGAGGAGGCGGTCGACGCGTACAACAAGAGGGTCGACGCCTACAACGCGAAGATCAAGGCGGCCGAGGACCCCGGCCCCCGGCCCGAGCCCTTCCAAGACCCCGGCAAGGCCGACATCGAGAAGGCCCACGAAACGCTCGCCGAGGCCCGTGGGCAGCGCAACACCGCGGCCGGTGACGCCCGGGCCAAGGTGAAGGCCGCCCTCGCGCACGCCCCCGCCGAGCCCCCGCCGCTCGACCGCCTCGGCAGCAACATCCTCGACGGCTACCAGGCGTACAACACCGAACTCACCCATGTGGTCGGCGGCGCGCTGAAGGGCACCGCGGGCTTGGTGAACTTCGCCCGCGGCCTCAACCCCACCGACCCCTACAACCTCACCCACCCCGCCGCCTACATGCAGAACGTCTCCATGACGCTCTCCGGCCTCGTCTCCACCGCTGCCCACCCCGAACGCATCGCCACCGCTGTCGCCGACGGCTTCAAGAAGGACCCTTCCGAGTTCACCGGGCGCCTCATCCCCGAGCTGATCGGGACGAAGGGCGCGGGGCTCGCGCGAGGCGGGATGCGGGCGGCGACTGCAAAGGGCGGGAACGCCGCACGCGAGACGGCGACGAAGGAACCGCGCCCGGAGAACCCACGCAAGAAGGTCGAGAACGATCCCAGCGACCCGGTCGACCTGGTCACCGGCACGATGTACCTGCCACAGACCGACGTCACCCTGCCCGGCACACTCCCCCTCATCTTCACCCGCCGCCTGGAATCCGGCTCACGCCTCGGCCACTGGTTCGGCCCCTCCTGGACCTCGACCCTCGACCAACGCCTGGAAATCGACGCCGAAGGCGTCATCTTCGTCACCGAAGACGGCCTCCTCCTCACCTACCCCCACCCCGCCCCCGGCGCCCCCACTCTCCCCACCACCAGCCCCCACCGCTGGCCCTTGGACCGGACCGACCAGGGCTACACGATCAACGACCCGCACACGGGCCGCACCTGGCACTTCACCGACCAGACCGCCGACCGGTCCGTCCTGGAACAGATCGACGACCGCAACGGCAACTGGATCACCTTCGAGCACACCTCCGAAGGAACCCCCCTCGCCGTCACCTCCTCCGGCGGCTACCGCCTCACCCTCACCGTCGAAGACGACCGCGTTACGACCCTGTCCCTGGCCGGCGCGGCCCCCGATGGCACCGACCAACAGCTCAAGCGCTACGCCTACTCCGTGTCCGGTGACCTGACCCAGGTCTTCAACTCCTCCGGCCTACCGCTGACGTTCACCTACGACGACCGAGGCCGGGTCACCTCCTGGACCGACAGCAACGACCGCTCGTACACCTACGAGTACGACGACCAGGACCGCTGCACCGCCGAAGGCGGCGAAGCCGGCCACATGAAGCTCCGCCTCACCTACGACGAACGGGACCCGGCGACTGGCCACCGCATCACGACGGCGACCACGGGCGAGGGTCACACCCGCCGCTACTACATCGACGAGCACCGGCATGTGGTCGCCGAGACGGACCCGCTGGGACACGTCACACGGTTCACACGGGACCGGTTCGGACGGGTGCTCACGCGAACCGATCCGCTGGGGCACATCACCACGTGCGGGTACGACGCCACGGGCAACGTCGTCTCGGTGACCCGCGCAGACGGCCGCAAGGTCACAGCCGAGTACGGCGACTTCAACCGCCTCACCCGTATCCGCGGCACAGACGGCAACACCACCCGCCACACCTACGACGTCCGCGGCAACCGCCTCACCAGCACCACCCCGGCAGGCCACACCACCCGCTTCACCCACGACGACGCAGGCCGCCTCACCTCCGTCACCGACCCCCTCGGCCATGTCACGACCGTCCACTGCGACCGCGCCGGCCTCCCGGTCGAGATCACCGACCCCCTCGGCGCCGTCACCCGCTACGCGCGCGACACGTTCGGCCGCCCGATCACCATGACCGACCCCACCGGCCTCACCACCCGCCTCGCATGGACCGTCGAAGGCCAACTGGCCCGCCGCACCACACCCGACGGAACCAGCGAGACCTGGACCTATGACGGCGAGGGCAACTGCACCACCCACACCGACCCCCTCGGCGGCACCACCCACTTCGAATACACCCACTTCGACCTCCTCACCGCCCGCACCACCCCCGACGGCACCCGCTACGAGTTCACCCACGACGCCGAACTCCGCCTCACCCGCGTCACCAACCCCCAGGGCCTGACCTGGGACTATGCCTACGACCCGGCCGGACGCCTCGTATCCGAGACCGACTTCGACGACCGCACCCTCGCGTACGTCTTCGACCCGGCGGGCCATCTCGTCTCCCGGACGAACGCACTCGACGAGACGACGGCGTTCGAGCGCGACGCGCTGGGGCGCACCATCCGCAAGGACGCGGCAGGCCGAGTGAGTACCTTCGCTTACGACCTCTCGGACCGGCTCGCCGAGGCGACAAGCCCCAACGGCACCCGGCTGAGCATCCTGCGTGACCGGTACGGCCGTGTCCGCACGGAAACCGTCGACGGGCGCACCCTCACGTACGACCACGACGAACTAGGCCGCCGCACCGGCCGCACCACCCCCACCGGAGCCCGCACCACCTGGTCGTACGATGCCGCAGGCCGCCGAACGAACCTGATCGTCTCCGGCCGCCCCGTCGACATCACCTACGACGCTGCGGGCCGCGAACTCACCCGCGGAGTTGGCGGCTTCCTCACCCTCGCCAACACCTACGACCCGATGGGCCGCCTGGCCACCCAGACCGCTACCACGGACGGCGAGACCCTGCAACGACGGTCCTACGCCTACCGGGCCGACGGCAACCTCACCGCCCTCGACGACCACCTCGACGGCCCCCGCACCTTCACCCTCGACCCCGTAGGCCGCGTCACCGCCGTCCACGCCACCAACTGGACCGAGACCTACGCTTACGACGCGGCAGGCAATCAGGCAGCAGCCTCCTGGCCGGCCACCCACCCGGGCTACGAAGCCACCGGCGCCCGCACCTACACCGGCACCCGCATCACCCGAGCCGGCGGAGTCCGCTACGAACACGACGCCCTCGGCCGCGTCACCCTCCGCCAGAAAACCCGCCTCTCCCGCAAACCGGACACTTGGCACTACCAGTGGGACCCGGAGGACCGCCTCACCCAGGTCACCACCCCCGACGGCACCGTATGGCGCTACACCTACGACCCACTCGGCCGCCGCACATCAAAACAACGCTTATCGGCAGACGACACGACGGTGACAGAACGGATCACGTTCACCTGGGACGGCACCGCCCTCTGCGAACAGACCACATCGACACCCGATGCCCCGAACCCGGTCACCCTCACCTGGGAACACCGCGGCCTGCAACCGATCACCCAGACCGAACGCATCACTGCCGCCGACGCCGCCCCCCAGACGGAGATCGACTCCCGCTTCTTCGCCATCGTCACCGACCTCGTCGGCACCCCACGCGAACTCGTGGCAGAGGACGGCGAGATCGCCTGGCACACCCGCACCACCCTCTGGGGAACCACCACCTGGAACACCACCGCCACCGCCTACACCCCACTCCGCTTCCCAGGCCAGTACCACGATCCCGAAACCGGCCTCCACTACAACTACTTCCGCTACTACGACCCCGAAACCGCCCGCTACACGACCCCTGACCCCCTCGGCCTGGTCCCTGCGCCCAACCCACACACCTACGTCCACAACCCCTACAGCTGGACCGACCCCCTGGGCCTTGCGCCTTCCTACCCCAAGGGGGAGAAGTCAAACCCGTTCGGTTCGCGCGCTGAAGCGAAGGAGGCGGCCTATGAACTGGCGGGAATCCGCCTCGGCGAGGCAGAATTCTGGGCTGAGTGGCAGGTGGTCGGCGATGTGAGAATGAGTAACATGGACGGCTACGTCTACTCTTCTGAGGCATCGCATTGGGGGAATTTTCGACAGTACGAAACCCCTCAGGGATCAAGAGTTGTCGTCGAGCACACGCACGATCCAGCAGGTCCGCACTTCCATGCCGGAAAGCCGAAGATCGATGAATCCAGAACATTCGTCAACTTTGGATGGGATCACAGCGGAGGCTATCGCGGTATGGAAAGATACGCCAAAATGAACAAAGAGGGCGGGGACCATCACTTCTTCTACGAGGAGTAGGCGCGATGAACGATCCGACGAGCAGAGAGTTCTGGTTGGGCAGAGCGATCGATATGGGGCTCGCAACCCTGGATGAGTCCGCTCCGGAAGGCGTCCCCAGTGTGAGTCAGGCACTGCTGAGCGTGACGAACGTGGAGGTCCGGCCCGCCAAGGTCATCCCCTCCGATTCCCCTGGTGCACTGGATGAAGCTGATCGCCAGTGGCTTGCCACGGCAAGGAGTCATTCACTTTTCACTGAGGACGGGAAGTTCCTCATCGCTCTTCCCGGACCGGGGGCGGTCGGCGCCGGCTGGATTTGCGTTAAATGGGTGGATGGAGTCGGGATTTCATCCCGGTTGAGCCATCAAAAGGAAAACGTAGATTTCATGGCAATGTCATTCGACGGGCAGTCTCTGTGTGCTGTTACGGAAGAAGA
This sequence comes from Streptomyces sp. NPDC002490, assembly GCF_040296045.1. Lineage (NCBI taxonomy): Bacteria > Bacillati > Actinomycetota > Actinomycetes > Kitasatosporales > Streptomycetaceae > Streptomyces > Streptomyces sp. NPDC002490. Next base: position 146,292 of record NZ_JBEOWM010000011.1, read on the forward strand.
TAGTGAGTACTGGATCGTCTTCCATGATTTCTCCTGAGTTGAGTGATCGCAAGATCACAGATGAACGCTGGCACTGGAGTGCGGATCGCGGAGTAGCGCGCAGGCGCGGGTGATGCCCGTGCTCTGCTGGGTGGATCGCGGCGGGGCTGGTTTTGGTGCCGGTGGACGGCGGGTCTGTGGGCGGGTGATTCCGTCGGGCTACGGACGTTGCCGGTCCGGTTCACTCCGCGGAGGGTAATTCCTCGGGCTCTGGCGCTCTACACGTTTCACGAGGAGAGGAAATGATACGGCTCCCGGTGTGGAATCAGTCGGGGAACGGGCGCTTGGGAAAACGGGTGCGTGACCGGGAGGCGACCTGTCGTGGATAGGATCGTTTCCTGCACGGTAGCGATGGACGAGGCCGTGCACGCACTGCAGCGAAACGCCCCTTCCTGGGCTGCCACTCCGATCACGGAACGCATCGCCCTGCTCGAACGAGTCGTACCGAGGATCCTCGACGTGGCCTCGGATATGGTCACCGCGGCCGCCCGCGCGAAGGGCTACGCTCCGGACTCCCCGTGGGCGGCCGAGGACTGGGTGGGCCGGCGGCCCCTGGGCCCCGTCTTGAGGTGCTGCGTCGTGTGGCAACGGGAAGGGACCCGGTGGAATCCCACGCGGTGCGCATCCGTGACGGACGCCTCGCGGTCGACGTCTTCCCCGTCACGGGGTGGGACCGCGTGGTCCTCAACGGACACCGTGCCGAGGTGCGGATGCAGGAGGGCGCCACGCCCGAGAGCGTCCTGGCCGGTGCGGCGGAGGAATACCGTGGCGGTGCGAGCCCACCTGGCGTCGCACTGGTGCTCGGGGGCGGCAACGTCGCCTCTGTCACCCCGCTCGACGTCCTCCACAAGCTCTACGCCGACGGTCAGGTCGTCGTGGCGAAGACCCACCCGGTCAACGCCTACCTTCGTCCCCACCTCGACTGGGTGTTCGGCGAGTTCGTCAGGCGCGACTGGCTGCGGTTCGTCGACGGGGGCGAGGCGGAGGGCGCGTACCTCACCGCACACCCGAGCTTGGACTCCCTGGACGCGACGGGGAGCGACCGCACTCACGACGCCATAGCGTGGGGCACCGACGCTCTGGCCGAGCGGCGGCGCCGCGAAGACGCTCCCCTGGTCACCAAGCCTTTCACCAGCGAACTGGGCGGAGTCAGCCCCGCCATCGTCCTCCCCGGGGACTGGAGCGACAGGGGCTTCCGTTTCCAGGCCGAGCACATCGTGACCAGCAAGCTGAACAACTCGGGCCACAACTGTGTCGCCAGTCAGGTGCTCGTTCTGCCGGCCGGCTGGACCGGATCCCGGCGACTGCTGGACGAGATCCGCCTTCTCGCGCGTGCGCTTCCGCCACGCGCCGGCTACTACCCCGGCACCGAGAATCGGCCGGCCGAAGTCCTGGCCCGCCACCCGGAGGCCGAGATCCTCGGCACCACGGGCCTCGTCCTGGTACCGGAACTGCACGACCACGACGATCCGCTCATCACGACCGAGGTCTTCGCCGGCGCCCTCGGCATGGTCAGGCTTCGCAGCGACGGTCCGCACGAGTTCCTCCGCCGCGCGGTCGACTTCGCCAACGACGTCCTGCCCGGGACGCTGAGCGCCACGGTCCTCGTCCACCCACGGACGGAGAAGGCGGCACCCTCCACCGTTCGGGACGCCATCGCCGCACTGCGCTACGGGACCGTGGGCGTCAACTCCTGGCCAGGGGTGGGGTTCCTCCTCGGCTACACGCCCTGGGACGCCTACCCCGGCCACACCCGCCGGGCAGTCGGCAGTGGCAACCGGATTCGTGCACAACGCCTTCATGCTGGGAGAGGTCGAGAAGACCGTGCTCGGCGCACCCGTCGCACCGGCGCCAGGGGGCTTCTTCGTCGGTTCTCCGTCGCTCTCACTTCGCCACGAGTCGCACCGGGCGCGCGACCCTGGAACGACTCACCCACTTCGTCGCCGCACCGCAGGCCAGGCGCTTGCCGGCGCTCGCCTTCTCCGCGCTCAGGAGCTGACGCGAGACCGAGCGCTTCCTCGCCTTCACCAGCAGCGCCCGCACCTTCATCCACCACCGCGGACTCACCACGTCAGACGCCCCCACGGCCGTACCCGACTGCCACGACACGCAAGGAGCACCGAACGATGACCTGCCAGCAGCTGCAGAAACCCAGACGGGCATCGAAACTGCTTCGACGATCCGGCCTTGATCGACGTCAGTCTGGTCATGATCTCCGTCCGGGCGCGTCGCCCGGCCTGATGGTGTGCCACGCGAGGCCGGCGACGTCGGCGGGGACGCGCGTCGACGTGTGGAGCGTGGTGCGAGCGGGTCGTGAGCCGTGCGGCCTGGTGAGGGACCGGCGGACCCGGGTGGGTCGGGCGCGCTGCACGGCCTCACCACGGAAGGCGCCTGCAACCGCGGGACGCTGACCGGCCCGCGGACGGTGAGGCCGGGAGCGGGCGAGGGGTCCCGGCAAGCGGGAACAGGCGCGGGCTCCGCGTGATCGCGGCGTTCTCCACGCTCAGTGATCACACGGAGGACCCGTGCCTGTGGGGCCGGTTCGCGGCTCTCCTGCCGACGCCACACGTGCGCGGGATCTTCCACGCCCCGAGGGCGAGCGTCCGCACCGGCGTGGACCGACGCCGGACCGTCCGGAGCGCTGCGCAGGTGGCGGCCCTGCTGGTCGAAGTCTTCGGAGAACCGAACCTCACCGGTCCTGACGGGCCGTCACCGCCTTCCGCATGGCCGAGCGCGCGTCGTCCTCCCGCGGAAGGCCGGCCCTGAGGCAGGCCACGAGGATCCCCCGACCGATGCATGCGGAGGCCGTGCAATACCCTGTCGGGGTATATGGCCTGGGAGGAAGGTAGCCATGGGATTGTTCGCGCTGCGAGATTTCCGCCGTCTGTTCAGTGCGCAGATCATCGCGTTGTTCGGCACGGGGCTGGCCACCGTCGCACTGGGGCTGCTCGCCTACGAGCTCGCGGGCCCGAGCGCCGGCGCGGTCCTCGCCACCGCTTTGACGATCAAGATGGTCATGTACGTCGTCATCGCGCCGCTGGCTGCGGCCTATGTGGATCGTCTACCGAGGAGGAAGCTCCTCACCGCTCTCGACGTGGTCCGGGCCGTGGTGGTGATCGCGCTGCCGTTCGTCACGGAGGTCTGGCAGATCTACGTGCTGATCGGTGTCCTCCAGGCGGCGTCCGCCGCGTTCACCCCCACGTTCCAGGCGGTGATTCCCGACATCGTCACCGATGAGGCGGACTTCACCCGGGCGCTGTCGGCCTCTCAGGTCGCCTACACCATGGAGAGCCTGCTGAGCCCGGTCCTCGCGGCGGTGGCGCTGTCCTTCATGAGCTTCAACTGGCTCTTCGTCGGCACGTCCATCGGGTTCGCCGTCTCCGCCCTGTTCGTGCTCTCCACACGCATCCCCGACGCCCGGCCCAGCGAGCACACCCGGGCGTGGGACCGCGTCGCTTCGGGGATCCGGACCTTCGTCACCACTCCGAGGCTGCGCGGCATCATCGCGCTGAACCTGGTGGTCGCCGCCGCGGGCTCGATCGTCGTGGTCAACACCGTGAACTACGTCCGCGACGAACTCGACGGAACCCAGACCGACGTCGCCTGGATGCTCGCCGCCTCCGGGGGCGGCACCCTGCTGGTCGCGCTCCTGCTGCCCCGCGTCCTCGACCGTGTCCGTGAACGCACGGTGATGACGACCGGCGCCGCGGTCCTGCTGACAGGCGTCGCCGCCGCCGTCACGATGAGCGCGTCCGGCTTCACCACGTGGGCGGGGACGGCGGCCGTCTGGGCCGTCATCGGGGGCGGAATGGCGCTGATCGTCACACCGACCGGGCGGGTGCTGCGCCGTTCGGCCGAGCCGAACAGACTGCCCGGGGTCTTCGCCGCCCAGTTCTCGCTGTCCCATCTGGCGTGGCTGGTCACCTACCCCGTCGCCGGCTGGATCGCCACGGAATCGGGGTTCACGTTCACCTGGACGATCCTCGCCGTCCTCGCCGCGCTGGGAGCCGTCGCCGCACTGGCGCTCTGGCCGCGCGAGGAACTGGCCGAGGCCGCCGGAACCATCGGTGACCCCGCCGTCCGGGAGGAGACCGAGGCGGCACAGGGCACGCTCGCCGTCTGCCAGTGCACCTGCGTCCAGACGGTGTGAAGCCGGCGGGGGCCTTGCCTCGTGTTCCCGCGTGCCGAAGGCACCGGAACGGACGCGGCGCAGCCGCCGTCTCCCCCCGCGGACCCCGACAACTGCCCTGAGATCCCAGCCCTCACCACGGCGCGGCAACGGTGACGGCCGGGGGCGATCCGCGTACGGCTCACTGTTCGCCCGGCTTGATCGACAATGGAGGGGCCGGCGCGGGAAGGCCGGCACCCGGACGGAGCGGAGGGGCCGAGTGGCATCGTCAGTACCAGAACTCTACGGGCGGATCGCGGAGCGATTCGGGGAGTTGATCCGTGATTGCCCACGAGATGGATGGGAGGCCGCGTCTCCGTGCCCTGGATGGACGGCGTGGGACGTGGTGGCCCACGTGGTCACGAATCACCGGCGGGCCGTCGCCGGACTGGAGGGGTCGGACTACTCCGGGCCCGGCCGGGGCGAGGACCTGTCTCGGGCATGGGAAGCGGCATCCGTGGAGGTCAAGGCCGCTCTGCGGGACCCGGCGAAGGCGCACGCCCGCCTCGGAGAGGAGTTCGGCTCCATCCCGTTCGAGGAATTCGTGAGACGGATGGCGTGCGCCGACACCTTGATCCACGGGTGGGACCTGGCCCGGGCGACGGGTCAGGACGAGGTGCTGGACGCCGAAGCGGTGGCCGTGGCGACGGAGATCCTGTTGCCGGAGGACGGGGACATCCGGATGCCGAGGGCGTTCGGCGCCAAGGTTCCCTCGGCCGTCGATGCGGACGCCCAGACCAGGTTGTTGAACTTCCTGGGTCGGCGGGTGTGACAGGGGGCCCGCGGGGGTGGCCGACCACCCCCGCGGGCCGTTCCCCGGTGTTCGGCAGCCGGGCGCGTGACCACGGGCGAGCACCGCACCGAGGGTTCCGGGTGCTGTCCCCCCCCCCATCGCATGCGGGGGTCCGCTCCATGTCCTGCCCCGACCCGGCCGAAGCATGATCAACACATGAACAGCCCTCTCCGGTACAAGCGTTCCACCGCTCTGGTCCTCGGAACCGTCGTCCTCGGTGCCGTCGTGCCCCTGGCCGGCCCCGTCCCGGACGCCGACGCCCGCTCCCCGCACCGGCCCGCGCGGGGCGGTGCCGTGGTGGCGGTCGAGGACGAGACCCGGATGAGCGCCGACGAGGTGGCCGAGAGCCTGCGACAGGGGGGAATCGACGCCTCCCGGGCCCGTTACGACGTGACCCGGTACCGCGTCCTCTACCGCACCACCGACAGCACGGGCGCTCCCACCACCGCCAGCCAACTCGTGGTGCTGCCGCACAACGGCGCAGACTCCCTGTCCGCCGTCTCCTGGCTGCACGGCACCTCGGTCCACAAGGCCGAGGCGGCGTCGGTGAATCCGAACTCCTCCGACCGCCGCGCCGCCCTCCTCTTCGCCGCTGCCGGGAGGGCGGTCTCCGCCCCCGACTACGTGGGCCTCGGCAAGGGCGACGGCCTCCATCCCTACGGCGATCCGACGGCCACCGTGGCCGCCGCGGTCGACGGGCTGCGCGCCGCCCGGACGCTCGCCCGCGAACGCGGACGGAAACTGCGGCCGGAGGTCGGAATCAGCGGCTTCTCCCAGGGCGGGCCCGCGACGATGATGGTCGGCCGGGCCCTCGCCGAGGAGCGAGCCGACCGGTACTTCCGGCCGGGCGCGCTCGCACCGGTCGGCGGGCCCTTCGACTTGAGCACCTTCGAAGCCGCCGCGGCGAACGACGGGATCAACAGGTCCGCGATCTACCTCGCGTACTTCGCCACGGCCTGGAACAGGATGTACGGGCTCTACGGCTCGCCCGCCGAGGCGTTCCGCGCCCCCTACGACCAGAAGGTCGAGAGGCTCTTCGACGGCCACCACACCGCCTCCGACATCCTGCGTGAACTCCCCGCGAGCTCGAAGGAACTGTTCACCGCGGAATTCCTCGACCGGGTCCGCAGGCCCACCGGTGTGCTGAAGGCCAGGCTGCGCCCGCTGGACACCACCTGCGACTGGCGCCCCGGGGTGCCCGTGCGGATCTTCCACGGCAACCGGGACGAGGACGTTCCGCCGAGCCACGCCCACCACTGTTCCGACCAGTTGACGGAGAACGGGGCGCGGCACGCGGTCGTCGATGTGGGCGCCCATGACCACAACGCCTCGGTGCGGGAGGCCCTGCCCCGGGTCGTCGACTTCTTCGAAGACCGTTCCCGTGTCGGTCAGCGCCCGGTGGGCGGCTCGCCGGCGGCGGAGCACGCACGGACGAAGGCATCCGAGCGCTCGTGGTGATCCGGAATGCCGCGCGGGAGGAATCCGCGGGTGAGGGTCAGGAGGGATGAGGTGAGCAAGGTGGCCTCGTCGGTGCCGACGCGGTGCCGTGGAGCGGTGTCCGTGACGGGGCGATCGCTGAAGAGGCAGACCGGGGCGTCCCTCTGCCTGGCCGGCGGACGGCTGGGATTGCCGACGGAGGAAGTCGTCCAGGCAAGGGAGGGTTCCCTCCGTTGCGCGAAGGGGCATTCCGTGGCCTCTTCCGCGGGTCCGTACCGTCGGATCCATGGAATGGAACCTTTCGACGGCGGAACGGCTCGTGACCGCCATACGCGCCGGTGAAGTGACCTCGGCGGAACTGACCGACGGGGCGATCGCCCGGATCGAGCGGGACGACGCGGCGATCAACGCGATCTGCGTGCCGGACTTCGACCGGGCGCGGGCCGCCGCGCGCCGTGCCGACCGGGCACGTGCCCGCGGCGAGGACCGGCCGCTGCTGGGCGTTCCGGTGACGGTCAAGGAGTCCTACGACGTCGCCGGGCTGCCCACGACCTGGGGCATGCCGCTGCACCGGGACTACCTGCCGGCCCAGGACGCGGTGCAGGTGTCGCGGCTCAAGGCCGCGGGCGCGGTGGTGCTCGGGAAGACCAACGTGCCCCTGGGACTACAGGACTTGCAGAGCTTCAACGAGATCTACGGCACCACCAACAATCCGTGGGACCACCGTCGTACGCCGGGCGGCTCCTCCGGCGGCTCGGCGGCGGCGCTGGCGTCCGGATTCGGTGCCCTGTCCATCGGCTCCGACCTCGCCGGGTCCTTGCGCACCCCCGCGCACTTCTGCGGCGTCTACGCGCACAAGCCCACGCTCGGGCTGGCGGCGAGCCGCGGCATGGTCCCGCCGCCGGGGCCGGCCCTGCCGGTCGAGTACGACCTCGCCGTCGTCGGACCGATGGCGCGCACCGCTCGCGACCTGACGCTCCTGCTCGACGTCATGGCCGGACCGGACCCGCTGACGCTCGGCGTGGCGCACGAGGTGAGGCTGCCGGCCGCGCGCCACGAACGGCTCCGCGACTTCCGGGTCCTGGTCCTCGACGAGCATCCGCTCATCGCCACCGGGTCCGCGGTGCGGGCGGGCGTGGGCCGGGTGGCCGACGCACTCGTCGACGGCGGGGCCCGCGTCGAACGGGACAGCCCGCTGCTGCCCGATCTGGCCGAAGCCGCGGTGCTCTACATGACGTTCCTGTTCTCGGGCTCCGTTGCCCGTTTTCCCGTCGAAGCGTACGAGCGACTACAGGCCCGGGCCGCAGCACTGAGCCGGGACGACGAGAGCCTCGACGCGGCGCGGCTGCGCGGCATGGTGCTCGGACACCGCGACTGGATCGGGGCGAACGGCCTTCGCGAGCTCCACCGCCATGGCTGGCGGCAGGTCTTCGCCGAGTTCGACGTCGTGGTGTGCCCCGTCACGCCCACTCCCGCGTACCCGCACGACCACGACCCCGACCTGCTGAAGCGTCGGATCGACATCGACGGCGTCGAGTACCCCTACTTCGACCAACTCGTCTGGGCCGGTCTGGCCACCTTGCCCGGTCTGCCCGCCACCGCCGTCCCGGCGGGCCGGTCGCCCGAGGGCCTGCCGGTGGGAGTGCAGCTCATCGGTCCGATGTTCGAGGATCGCACGCCGTTGAGGCTGGCCGAGCTGCTGGAGCAGAGGATCGGCGGCTTCCAGGCGCCGGAGTAGCGCGTACGGCCTGGGCGGCCGTATCCGCGGGGCCCGACCGGCCCCGTGGATAGGGTCGTTGGCATGACGCGAACCCCCACGCCCCTGTCGGACGAGTTGTTCGACTACCTGTGCGCCCACGGGACCCCGCCCGACCCCGTGCAGTCGCGACTGATCGCCGAGACCGCCGCCCTCGGGCACGAGGCCCGACTGCAGGTCTCTCCCGACGAGGGCACCTTCCTGACCCTCCTGACCGAATTGGCCGGAGCCCGCACCGCCCTGGAGATCGGGACCTTCACCGGGTACTCCGCCTTGGCCATCGCCCGCGGACTCGGTGAAGGGGGCCGTCTGACCTGTCTGGACATCAGCGAGGAGTGGACCCGGATCGCCCGCCGCCACTGGGAGGCCGCCGGTGTCCAGGACCGCATCGACCTCCGTCTGGGGCCGGCCCTGGACACCCTCGGGGCCCTGCCCGACCAGCCGACCTACGATCTGGCCTTCATCGACGCCGACTACGAGAACTACCCCGCCTACTGGGAGCAGGTGGTGCCGCGGGTGCGGTCCGGCGGCGTGATCCTGGTCGACAACGTCCTTTACCACGGACGCGTCATCGACCCGGACGACACCGCCGGGACCACCCGGGCCGTCCGGCAGCTCAACGAACGCGTCCGCACCGACGACCGCGTCGAAGCCACCATGATCCACATCGCGGACGGACTCACCCTCGCCCGCAAGAAGTAGGCGTTGCCGACCCGATCGACGGCCCCGCACGGTGGTGCCCGCATCCCTCCGGGGGCGCGGGCACCGGGTGAGCGTGACGTACCGGCACGTCGGCCCCGCGGGAGTCGGGGGCGGGCTCACCCCGGCGGCGCTCCCTCCTCCGCCTCCCCGCCCCGGGCACCGCCCAACCGGGAGACCAGCTCGCGTTTGAGGACCTTGCCGCTGGGGCCGAGGGGGAAGGCGTCGACGAACTCCACCAGCCGCGGGTACTTGTACGGGGCCATCCGTGCCCGGCTCCACGCCACGATCTCGGCGCCGAGGCCCGGGCCGGGCGTGGCGCCGGGCGAGGTCCGCACCACCGCGCACACCTCCTCGCCGTGGACGGCGTGCGGCAGTCCTACGACGGCCACCTGGGCGATCGCCGGATGGCGGGCCAACACGTCCTCCACCTCGCGCGGGTAGACGTTGTACCCGGCGCGCAGCACCACGTCCTTCTTGCGGTCGACGATGGACAGGTAGCCCTCGTCGTCCTTGACGCCGAGGTCGCCGGAGCGGAACCAGCCGTCCACGATCGCCTCGGCGGTCGCCTCCGGCCGGTTCAGGTAGCCGGCCATGACGTTGTGCCCCCGGACGACGACCTCGCCCACCTCGCCGGCGGCCAACAACTCGATGCGGTCCGCCACCTCGGCCCTGGCGATCTCGACCTCGACGCCCCACACCGGTTTGCCCACGGTGCCCGGCTTGAGCGGCCACGCCTTCTGGTTGTAGGCCACCACCGGAGAGGTCTCGGTCAGTCCGTAGCCCTCGTAGACCGGGCAGCCGAAGGTCTCCCGGAACGCGTCGAGGAGCGCCACCGGCAGTGCGGAGCCGCCGGAGAACGCCCGGGTGAGCGGGGGCCGGCGCGGGTCGGTGCGGGCCGCGTCGAGGAGGGCCACGTACATCGTGGGAACTCCCATGAACAGGGTGCAGTCCTCCCGCACCATGTGGTCCAACGCTCCCGGTCCGTCGAACCTGGGCATGAGCACCAGGGTCGCTCCCGCCCGGAAGCAGGTGTTCATCCCGCAGATCTGGCCGAAGGTGTGGAACAGCGGCAGACAGCCGAGCAGGACGTCGTCCGCCGTGACCTCGAACGGGGAGAGCATGGTGGTGTCGACGTTCATCACCACGTTGAGGTGGGTGAGCAGTGCGCCCTTGGGGCGGCCGGTGGTGCCGGAGGTGTAGAGGACGACGGCGATGTCGTCCGGGGCGCGCAGCACGTGGCGGTCGATCGGGGTGCTCCGGGCGGCGAGCGCGTCCAGGCGCGGCGCCCGGGGGTCCTCCTCGTCCGCCATGACGGTGAGCAGGGGGGTCCGGGTCGCCGCTGCGGCTGCGCCGCCCTCGGTGAGCAGGGGGGCGGCGCAGATCAGCGCCGTGGCGCCGGAGTCGTCGAGGACGTAGGCGATCTCGTCGGCCCGGAGCAGGGCGTGGACGGGGACCGCGACCGCGCCGAGGGCGAGCACGCCGAAGTAGGCCAGGGGGAAGTGCGGGGTGTTGGGCAGGAGCAGCGCCACCTTGTCGTCCGGACCGATGCCCCGCTCGCGCAGTGCCGCGGCGTAGCGGCGTGCTCCGTCCCACAGTTCGCGGTAGGTGATCCGGCGCGCGGCGAACACGACCGCCGGGTGGTCGGGTCGTCGCAGTGCCGACTCGGCGAGCACGGCCGCCACCGAGAGCACGCGGCGCTCACCCGCCCGCTTCCGCGGCCAGCCGGGTCTTGTCCGGCTTGCCGACGCCGGTGAGGGGCAGCGAGGTGCGGATGCGGATCTCGGCCGGGACGTGCTTGGGGGAGATGGCCGTGCGGACGTGGTCCGCGAGTTCGGCGACGGTGACGGTGCCTCCCCGGTGCAGCACCACGGCGGCGTGCAGGTACTCGATCCGGTCCGCGTCCCGAACGCAGAACACGCACGCCTGGGCGACCTCGGGGTGGGCCAGGAAGGCGTTCTCGACCGTCACCGCGTGGATCTTGATGCCGTTGGTCTTCATCACCTCGCCGATCCGGCCGCGCAGGTGGAGGTACCCGTCACCGTCGATGAAGCCGAGGTCGCCGGTGTGCACCCAGCCGTCCCGCACGGTCCGGGCGGTGAGTTCGGGTTCCCCCACGTACGCGCGCATCGTGAACGGCGACTGCACGCAGACCTCGCCGATCTCGCCGTCCGGCAGGTCGTGGTGGTCGTCCTGGTCGCGGATCCGGACCCAGCCGGGCATCGGCCGTCCGACCGTGATCCGCAGCGGGGGATCGAGGTGCTCGGCCGGCGCGAGCATGCTGACCAGACCGGCCTCGCTGGTGGCATAGACCTGGGTGAGCACCTGGCCGAAGAGCTTGACGGCATCGGCCAACCGCTCCGGGGAGGCGGGGGACCCCACGTAGGTGACCATCTGGAGGGACGACAGGTCGGTCGAGCCCACGTCGGGATGGTCCATGAGCATGTACAGCTGGGGAGGGGAGACCAACAGCCGGGTGATCCGCTGCCGTTGCACGGCCCGCAGCACGTCACCGGGGTCGAAGCCGTCCTGGAGCACCACCGAACCGCCGGAGGCGAGCGAGTCGTCGGTGGTGGCGCCGCTGGAGTGGCTCAGCGGCAGGGTGGCCAGGTAGACCGACCGCCACCGCATCTGGAGCCCGGCGGAGATGAAGCCGTTGCGGGCGCGGAAGTCGACGGCGATGCCCTTGGGCTGACCGGTCGTACCGCTGGTGTACGTCACCACCGCCGGACGGTCGAGGTCGATCTCGACGCCGGCGGGGTCGAACGCATCGGCGTCGCCGGTCGTCAGGTCGAGGACGTCGGGGCCGAGGTCGCCGAGGCCGACGAGGGCGGGGGGAGCCGACAGCCGGTCGCGGAGTTCCCTGCCGGCGGCGAGGTTCTCCGCGTCGACGGCCAGGTGCGTCGCGCCGGTCTGCCGGAGGATCCTGAGTCTGGCCTCGGCGGCGATGTGGTCGCCGGGATCCACCGCGTTGGTGGTGTGCAGGTGGACCACCGTGGCCCCGATCAGGTTCGCGGCGTACCGCAGGATCAGGGTCGGGGCGGTGTTGGTGACGGTGAGGATCGCGACCACGCTGCCGGTGGTCGTCCCCTCGGTGCGCCGTCGCAGGGCCTGAGCCGCGGACCGGACCCGAGCCGTCAATTCAGCTGCGGTCAGGGTCTTCCCGTGCCACGACAGCACCACCTTCTCCGGTTCGGCGGAGATCACCTCGAGAATCGTGCTGACATACGTTTCGTTCGGCGACATGCAGAACTCCCGTTGTGCCGTTACGAGGAATTTTCGGGAGCATACAACACGGTAGGTGGATGTGTCAGGAGTCGGGATTCTTGAACGAATGTGCCAGGCCGTAGGAATGCAACAGGCCGCGCCATCGAAATGATATGCCGCTCTGGGACAATCCCCTCAGCCAGTCCGAGTCCCGCATCGACGAAGTTCTCAGAGAAACGAGTTGACGTCATGGACCATTACCTGGAGATCTTTTCGCGACGCATGCAGGAATCCTCGTCCCCGCAAGGAAAACGGGAATTCCTCCAGATCGGGCGGCTCGCCGGAAAGTTTCCGGCGGCGCAGAACCACCGTGACGGAACCGTCTCCGAGATCACCGTCTGGTGCAGCAACGACTACCTGGGAATGGGTCAGCACCCGAGCGTGCTGGCCGCGACCCGGGAAGCGCTCGACGAGTACGGCGCCGGGGCGGGCGGCTCCCGGAACATCGGCGGAACCCACCGCTACCACGTGCTGTTGGAGAAGGAACTGGCCGAACTGCACGGCAAGGCCGACGCCCTCCTCTTCACCTCCGGGTACACCGCCAACGACGGCGCCCTCTCGGTGCTCGCCGGAGTGCTGGGCGACTGCGTCGTCTTCTCCGACGAGATGAACCACGCCTCGATCATCGACGGACTCCGGCACAGCGGCGCGGAGAAGCGGATCTTCCGCCACAACGACACCGCACACCTGGAGGAGTTGCTCTCCGCCACCGATCCCGCCCGCCCGAAGATGATCGTCATGGAATCGGTCTACTCCATGGCCGGCGACGTCGCCCCGCTCGCCGAGATCGCCCGGCTCGCCCGGGAGCACGGCGCCATGACCTTCCTCGACGAAGTGCACGCGGTCGGGATGTACGGGCCCCAGGGAGCCGGCATCGCGGCCGGCCTGGGACTCGCGGACGAGTTCACCGTCATCATGGGGACCCTGGCCAAGGGGTTCGGCACCACCGGTGGGTACATCGCGGGCCCGGCCGAACTGGTCGACGCGGTGCGCGGCCTGTCCCGCTCCTTCATCTTTACCACCGCGCTTCCCCCCGCGGTCGTGGCCGGCGCACTCGCCGCGGTCCGGCACCTGCGCACCTCGGACGAGGAACGCGAGAGGCTCAGCGAGAACGCACGGCTGATGCACCGACTGCTCCGGGAGCACGAGATCCCCTTCGTCTCCGACGAATCCCACATCGTCTCCGTCTTCGTGGGGGACGACGCCCTCTCCAAACGCGTCTCCGCGCTCCTCCTGGAGCACCACGGCGCCTACGTCCAGGCCATCAACTCGCCGAGCGTGCGTCCGGGGCAGGAGATCCTCCGGACCGCACCCGGCGCCGTGCACCACCCCTCCGAGGTGCGGAAGTTGGTCACTGCACTGGACGGGATCTGGCGGGAACTGGGCCTACCGCGCGCACAGCGCCCCACGACGACGGCCGGCTGACCCGGCCGTTTCCCGAAGGAACGGGATCCGCGCCGGTGTCGCGGCCCGCGCTATCAGGCCGCTATTCCGCTCCGGCAGGATCTGGCACGCGGGTCCGGCAGTCGTTCGCGCCGGACGTCAAGACAAGCGAACGGGCAGGGGTCGACCCGGGAAATCGGGCCCACCCCGGTGGTCCGGTGACTGATGCGTCCTGCTCGCCGTGAAGGAGTCCGGAAACACGATGGCGCACTCAACGGGTACGGGATCGCCGCTGCTCTGGACCATGGCCGGCAGCGGCAGGGAATCCTTGGCGGCCGGTGCGCGCGCCCTGCGCGCGCACCTGGCCGGTCGTGACGACTGGAACCCCGAGGACATCGCACTCGCCCTGGCACGCACCGCCGCCGACGGGAGCCGACGTGCCGCGCTGGTGGCGCAGGACCGCGAAGGCTTCCTGGACCGGCTGGACGCACTCGCCGCGGGTCGGGGCGCCCCCGGTCTGCTGGAGGGGAACACCGGCGGCTCGCACCGCCGGGTCGCCTTCGTGTTCCCCGGCCAGGGCGCCCAGTGGCCCCGGATGGCGGTGGACCTGTGGGACGCCTCCACGGTGTTCCGCAACCGGATGGACGAGTGCGTCCAGGCGCTGGAACCGTTCGTCGACTGGTCGTTGCCGGACGCGCTGCGGGACCCGGGAGCGCCGCACGGGCCGGCGGCGGACCGGGCCGACGTGGTGCAACCCCTGCTCTTCGCCGTGACGGTGTCCCTGGCAGCGCTGTGGCGCTCCCACGGGGTCGAACCCGAGGCGGTGCTCGGGCACAGCGTCGGCGAGGTCACCGCCGCCGCGGTCTGCGGCGCACTCTCCCTGGACGACTCCGCGCGGGTGGTGGCCCTGTGGAGCCGCGCCCAGGCGACCCTCGCCGGCCGGGGGGACATGGTCTCCGTCATGGCCCCGGTCGGCGAGGTGGAGCCACGGCTGCGGCGCTGGGAAGGCCGCCTCGTCGTCGCCGCCCTGAACGGGCCCCGGTCCGTGATCGTCTCGGGAGACTCCGACGCCGCGGCCGAACTCCTCGCCGAACTGGCCGCGGCCGGAGTGCACGCACGGAAGGTCGCGGTCGGGCTGGCCGCGCACTCCCCGCACATCGACGAGATCGTCCCCCGGCTCCGTGCCGACCTGGCCCCGCTCCAGCCGCTCACCACGCACCTGCCGTACTACTCCGGGCTAACCGGGGGACTCCTGGACGCCCCCGTGCTGGACGCCGACTACTGGTGCCGCAACCTGCGCAGCACCGTCCGGTTCCAGCAGGCGGCGGAGTCCCTGCTGGACGCCGGCCACGACGTGCTGTTGGAGGTCAGCCCGCACACCGTGCTGACCTCCGCCCTCACCCACTGCGCGGAGGAACGCGGCGCGCGGGCCGCCGTCCTCGGGACGCTCCGCCGCGACCAGGGCGGCCCCGCCCGCTTCCTCGCCTCGCTCGGCGAGCTGTACGTGCAGGGGGTGACGCCCGATGCGGGGACGGCGTCCGCCGGACGGGAGCCCCGCCCGCTGGACCTGCCGCTGGCGGCCTTCGTGGAGCCCGCCCCGGCCGACATGACCCTGCCCGACGACGCCACCGGCAGCGAAGGGGACGGCCTGGCGCTCCGCGCGGAACTGGCGGAGACGGACGAGCCCGGACAACGCGCCGTCCTGCTGCGTCTGGTGGCACGGGAGGTCGTGGCCCTGACCGGGCGCACCGATCCGGTGGTGCCGGGGAACCTGACCTTCCTCGACCTGGGATTCGACTCCGTCACGGCGGTGGAACTGCGCAACCGGCTGAGCGCGGCCACGGGGCTGCGGATTCCGTCGACGGTGGTGTTCGACTGCCCCACCCCGGAGGAACTGGCCGAACGCCTCCGCACCGAACTCGTCGGTGACCGGCCCGACAGCGGTGCGGACCCGGCCGTGGCGTCGGCGAGGGCCGCGGACGAGGACCCCGTGGTGATCGTCAGCATGGGATGCCGCTACCCCGGCGGCGTCAACAGTCCGGAGGAGCTCTGGACCTTGGTGTCGGCGGGCGCCGACGCCGTCTCCGCGCTCCCCACCAACCGGGGCTGGGACACCGCAGGCCGGTACGACCCCGCACCGGGCACGCCGGGGCGGTACTACCAGCGCGAGGCCGGAACCCTCGACGGGGCCGCCGAGTTCGACGCGGAGTTCTTCGGGATCTCGCCGCGCGAGGCGCTGGCGATGGACCCCCAGCAGCGGCTGCTGCTGGAGACCGCTTGGGAGGTGCTGGAGCGGGCCGGGATCGATCCGTCGACCCTGCGGCGGAGCCGCACGGGCGTCTTCGTCGGGGCGATGACCATGGACTACGGGCCCCGCCTGGAACAGGGCACCGACCTCGGCGGCCACCTGCTGACCGGCAACACCGGAAGCGTCGTGTCCGGCCGGCTCGCCTACACCCTCGGGTTGGAGGGCGCCGCGATCACCGTGGACACGGCGTGCTCGTCCTCGCTGGTGGCCCTGCACCTGGCGGTGCGGGCACTGCGGTCGGGGGAGTGCTCGCTGGCGCTCGCCGGTGGGGTCACGGTGATGCCCACGCTCGGCATGCTCGTGGAGTTCAGCCGGCAGGGGGGCCTGGCTCCGGACGGCCGCTGCAAGGCGTTCGCGGCGGCGGCCGACGGGTTCGGCCTCGCCGAGGGCGTGGGGCTGGTGTTGGTGGAGCGGTTGTCGGATGCGGTGCGTAGGGGGCATCCGGTGTTGGCGGTGGTGCGGGGTTCGGCGGTGAATCAGGATGGTGCGTCGAACGGGTTGACGGCGCCGAACGGTCCGTCGCAGCAGCGGGTGATCCGGGCGGCGTTGGCGGATGCCGGTCTTGCGGGGTTCGAGGTGGACGTGGTGGAGGCGCACGGCACCGGCACCCGATTGGGCGATCCGATCGAGGCGCAGGCGCTGTTGGCGACCTACGGTCAGGACCGCCCGGCGGAACGCCCGCTGTGGATCGGCTCGTTGAAGTCCAACATCGGGCACACCCAGGCCGCGGCGGGCGTGGGCGGTGTGATCAAGTCGGTGCTGGCGATGCGGCACGGGGTCATGCCGAAGACCCTGCACGTCGACGGTCCCACGCCGGAGGTGGACTGGTCGGCGGGGGCCGGTGCCCTGTTGACGGAGGCCCGGGAGTGGGAGGACGCCGGTCGGCCGCGTCGGGTGGGCGTGTCGTCGTTCGGGGTGAGCGGTACCAATGCCCATGTCGTTCTGGAGTCGGCGCCGGTCGTGGCTTCGGGCGAGTTGGTCGCTTCGGCCGGGGTCGTTCCTCCGCGGTCGGTGGTGTGGCCGTTGTCGGCTCGGGATGGTGCGGGGTTGCGGGGTCAGGCGGCTGCGTTGGTGGGGCGGGTGGCGGCGGAGCCGGCGTTGGACGTGGTGGATGTCGGTTACTCGCTGGCGGTGGGGCGTTCGCGTTTCGCGGAGCGTGCGGTGGTGGTGGGTGCCGATCGGGGTGAACTGGTGCACGGCTTGCGGGTGTTGGCGGAGGGGGGTGTGGTGCCTCAGTTGGTGTCGGGTGGTGGTGTGGTGTCGGGTCGTACGGTGTTGGTGTTTCCGGGTCAGGGGTCGCAGTGGGTGGGGATGGCTGCGGGGTTGTTGGGTGAGTCGGAGGTGTTTGCGGGGCGGTT
>NZ_JBEOWM010000012.1:0-163041 GCF_040296045.1 Streptomyces sp. NPDC002490
CGACCTCCGCCCCGTCGTGCGGGAAGACCAGACGACGATCCTGCGGCTGCTGACCGAGCGACGAGACGACCTGGTCCACGAGCGCACCCGCGTCCTCAACCGGCTCCATGCCGTACTGCGCGATCTCCTGCCCGGCGGAGCACCCACCGGCCTGTCGGCCGACAAGGCCGCCGCCTTGATGAAGGGCATCCGGCCGGTCACGGCCACCGACAACTGCCGCCGGGACATAGCCCGTGACCTGCTGGCCGACCTGCGCAGACTGGACCGGCAGGTAAAGGACAACGAAGCCGAGATGCGCGAGGCCGTCGCCGCAACCCGCACGACGCTGACCACCCTGCCGGGCCTGGGCACCGTGCTGGCCGCGAAGGTCATCGGACACATCGGGGACGTCAGCCGGTTCCCCACCGAGCACCACTTCGCCAGCTACACCGGCAGCGCACCCCTGGACGCCTCCAGCGGCAACAACGTCCGCCACCGGCTCAACACCGGCGGCAACCGCGCGCTGAACTCGGTTCTGCACACCATCGCCGTCTGCCAGATCCGCGACGGCGGCCGCGGGCAGGACTACTACCTCCGCAAGATCAGCGAAGGGAAGACACCATCCGAGGCCCGGCGGGCCCTCAAGCGACGGCTGTCCAACGTGGTCTACCGGATCATGAAGCGAGACCAACGGAACCACCTTGCTCAAGCAGCTTGACACACAGAGGCGCTATAAGGTCACGGGCGCCCGTCCGGTCGCGTGCGGTGGCTCCTCCGCGCGGGCCGACGAATCCCGCAAAGGACAGCCAGTCGGCGTCGGTCAGTCCGTGAGTCAGACCCAGCGGAGAAGCCACGTCACATCCTCACTGTCAGTCCCCCTTCGCGAAGACGAGCACCTCCGTGGAGCCGATGCCCATGGGCGCCAGGAAGCTCGCCTCCAGAGCGCACCCGAGGCTCTCGAAGAGGTCGACGCACGTCTGACGCGGCACGGCCGCCGGGTAGGAGTCGTGCCCCGCGCCGCCTCGGGCCGCCCAGGCGTGCACCGCCGCCGGGTCCAGGCAGGTCTCCGTCATCACGTCGAAGACGATCCGGCCGCCGGGCCGGGTCACCCGGGCCATTTCGAGGAAGTAGCGGGCGGTGCAGAGGAAGGTCACGGTGTTGAAGACCTTGTGGGCCTGGACGAGGTCGACGCTGCCGTCCGGTGTCGGGGCGAGGCTGCTCCCCTCGGTCGGCCGGGCCACCACGCCGAAGGCGTCCACCAGGTGTGCGGCCCAGGGCGCGGCGGTCTCGTAGATCTCGTAGCGGCTCGGTGAGCACTCCTTCAGCGTCTTCTCCAGGTACCGCCCGGAACCGGGACCGATCTCCAGCACCGTGTCGGGCTTCGCGGCGTAGACGCCGAGGGTGCGCAGTTCGTCGACGGTGGACTGGGTGGCGCCGGGCGTTCCGTTCATGACCTCGTCGATGTGGTCGCCCACCGACAGGCCGGACGCCCGCGCGGCCCGCATCGTCGCCTCGAAGGGGAGGAAGTCGTCGACGCCCCCGCGGTTGTTGGTGCTGCGCACGACGTCGAAGCCGGTACGGCCGATGAGCCGTTTGACCGCCGACCTCACCGCTGCCGTGCCCTTGTCCAGTGCCCTCATGAGGCGCGCCCCCGGTCGTCCGTGCCTTCGGTGCCAGCATAGGTTCGCGGGCGGGCACCCGCGGGCGGGACGGGCAATCCGCCGCACGGTCGACCGCTTCCGGTCCCCGTGGTGCTGGCGCGTTCCCTCAAGTCCCCTACGGGAGAGGCACCGTGTCGGTCCGTTCGGGCAGAAACGGCACCCTTTCGGTGGTGTTGCCGCGAGGGGAACGTTGGCTAGGGTGACGCGAAGGAACTGACCCGGGACCAACGGCCGTCCGTGCAGCCCGTGTTCGGACCCGAGGGGCCCCACCACGGGGAGCGGGTACCGGGACGGGTCGGCGCCGGGCCCCGGCGCCCGGCACGGGTGCCGGACCGCCCGGCCGGAGCGATACAGGAGGCCGCTGCTTCATGGCTGCCCAACGGTCGGAGCAGGGGACGCCCCCTGCTCCCGCCTCGAACGGTCGGGACCCGCAGGGCGGTCCGTCCGCCACGGCGGACCGCCGCCGGACCGCGGGGGCGGGTGGGCCGGTGCTCCCGCCGTCGCTGCGCACCCGGCTCGGTGCGGTCGCGGTGCTGGCCGCACTGGTGGTCGGGGCGCTCGGGGTCCGGTACGCCGGTCACGACCGGCCCGGCGCGGTGGACGCGTGGTGGTGGCCGGCGGCGGAGGGCCTGGGGCCGTCGTGGCGGCGCGTCGCCCTGGCCATCGACTTCCTGGGGGAACCCCTGGGGGCGGCGGCGCTGGTCCTGGTCGCCGTGGTGGGCTGTCTGTGGCTTCGGCGGCCTCGTGCGGCGGCGCTCGTCGTGGTCGGCACCGGCACGGCCGTGGTGACGACGAAGCTGCTGAAGCCCCTGGTGGGGCGCACCATCCATGACGGGCACCTGGCCTACCCCAGCGGGCACACCGCCTTCCTGACCGCGTTCGCCCTCGTCCTGGCCCTGCTGCTGGTCGGACGGCTCGCTCCGGGGAGGGCGGTCGGCCTCTGCTGGGTGCTCGCCGCGGCGCTGGTCGCCGGCGGCGCCATGGGCTGGGCGCAGGTCGCTCTGGGCGCGCACTATCCCACCGACGCCCTCGGCGGCTGGTGCACGGCGCTGGCGGTGGTCCCGGCGACCGCGTGGTTGGTCGACCGGGCGGCTCCCGCCGGGCGGCGGGAGCGCCGGTGACGGTGCGTCAGGCCCGGCGGCGGAAGACGGGCCGCACCGGCCGCCCACCCGTCCAGGGGGCGGGGTCGGCGGCGTCCAGTGCCTTCCGGTAGACCGCGCACGCCCGGGCCACGGTGTCGACGGTGTGGTCGATGTCGGCGTCGGTGAGCGCGCTGCTCACCACGAACGACGGGGCGAGCACCCCGCCCGCGAGGAGTTGTCGCAGGAACAGGGTGCGGTAGGGCTGCGAGGGCTGCCGGTTCTCGTCGAGGGTGGCGAAGACCAGGTTGCTCGCCCGGCCCCGGACCACGAGGTGGTCGCCGACGCCCGCGCCGGCGGCGGCCTCGCGGACACCGGTGGCCAGCCGCTCGCCGAGGGCGTGCAGCCGCGCGGTGATCCCCTCCTCGACGTAGGTGGCGAGCACGGCCATCGCGGCGGCCAGCGAGTGCGTTTCCGCACCGTGCGTGGTGGACAGCAGGAACACCCGGTCGTGGGCGTGGCGCAGCCCGCCCCGTTCCATGAGCTCCCGGCGGCCGGCCAGCGCGGAGACGGCGAAGCCGTTGCCGAGCGCCTTGCCGAAGGTGGAGAGGTCGGGGACCACCCCGTACAGGCCCTGGGCGCCCGCTTCGGACCAGCGGAGGCCGGTGATCATCTCGTCGAAGACCAGGACGCAGCCGTGTCGGTCGGCCAGTTCGCGCAGGCCGGCCAGGTACCCGGGGGCGGGGCCCGCGCCGTTCGCACGGGGCGGCGGCTCGGTGTGTCCGGTGGGTTCGAGGATCAGGCAGGCGATCTCGCCCCGGTACCGGCTGAGGAGTTCCTCGGTGGCCACCAGGTCCCCGTAGGGGAAGGCCACGGTGAGTTCGGTGGTCGCCGCAGGGATGCCGGCGTCCATCGGGGTGGTGCCGATGAACCAGTCGTCGACGGAGAAGAACGGGTGGTCGCCGCAGACGGCCACCCGTGGGCGCCCGGTGACGGCGCGGGCGAGGCGTACCGCGGCGGTGGTGGCGTCGGAGCCGTTCTTCGCGAACTTCACCATCTCGGCGGTCGGCACGGTGGCCAGGAAGCGCTCCGCCGCCTCGGCCTCCACGAGGGACGGCCGCACGAAGTTGCTGCCGCGGTCGAGTTCCCGGCGCACCGCTTCGAGCACCCGGGGGTGGGCGTGGCCCAGGCTGACCGACCGCAGCCCGGACCCGTACTCGACGTAGCGGTTGCCGTCGACGTCCCAGACGTGGGCGCCACGGCCGTGGCTGATGACCGGGGCCAGGTCCTCGGGGTACTGGTCGTCGCCCTTGGCGTAGGTGTGGGCGCCGCCGGGGATCGCGGCGTGCAGCCGTTCGTTGGCCCGTCGGGACCGGGGCAGGTGGAACTCGTCCGCGTCCACGCCGACCTCACTTCTCTCGCCGGTGCAGGACCTCGGCGAGGCTCGGGGCCCCCCGGTCCCGGGGGGACACCGAGGTGGCCGGCAGCGGCCACGGAACGGCGAGTTCGGGGTCGTCGAAGGCGATCGTCACGTCCTCGGCCGGGTCGTGCTCGCGGTCGATCCGGTAGGAGACGTCGGCGGTCTCGGTGAGCGCCTGGAAGCCGTGTGCGCACCCCGCCGGGACGTACAGGGTCGTCTGCGTCTCGCCGGACAGTTCGAAGAAGGCCCGGTTGCGGTAGGTCGGCGAGTCGGCCCGCAGGTCCACGACCACGTCGAAGACCCGGCCGTACGAGCACCGCACCAGCTTCGCCTCGCCGGCCCCGGAGCGCAGGTGCAGTCCGCGCAGCACCCCCTGCACCGAGCGGGACACGCTGTCCTGGACGAAGGCGTCCGGGTCGAGGCCGACGGAGCGGGCCGCTTCGGCGTCGAAGGTGCGGCAGAAGAAGCCGCGCTCGTCGGCGTACGGCGTCGGCTC
Source organism: Streptomyces sp. NPDC002490 (assembly GCF_040296045.1). Lineage (NCBI taxonomy): Bacteria > Bacillati > Actinomycetota > Actinomycetes > Kitasatosporales > Streptomycetaceae > Streptomyces > Streptomyces sp. NPDC002490. Next base: position 4,636 of record NZ_JBEOWM010000012.1, read on the forward strand.
GAACAGGTACGCGCCGTCGATCGCCGGGACTGCGGTCGCTTTCACGGTGCCTCTCTCAGGGTGTGGGTGGGTGCGGCCGCCGGGAAGAGGGCCGCGGTCAGGGCGGTGAACTGCTGGTCGAGGCTCCGGGCGACGAGCCGGTTCCGCTCGGCGAGGGTCTCCCGCAGCTGCACCGCAGCCGCCTCCAGCGACCGGAACTGTTCGAGCAGCCGGTCGGCGTCGACCTCGCGGGCCGGATGGCGGTGGGCGTCCAGTCCCATCCGGGCCATGAGCGCGTCGCTCTTGGCCGCGTAGCTGAGTGCGAGCGTCGGCGTACCGACCTTCAGCGCGCAGATCAGGTTGTGGTACCGGGTCGCCACCACGGCATCGGCGGCTGCCGCCTCCTTCATCAGGTCGGCCAGCGAGCCCGCTTCGGCGGCGGTGACCAGCGGGGAGTCGACCGCGTCGAGGATCGCGGCGACCACCGGCGCGTCGCACGCGTCCCCGGTGAGCAACCGGACCCGCCGGCCGTCCGCCACCAGCGCCCGGACGAAGCGGGTCGTCCCGTCCAGGTAGCGCCGGTGGATCTCCTCGGCCCGGGCGCGGTCGTCGTTGCCGCCGTGGAAGGCCATGACGCCCACGCAGACCGGGCCCGGTGCGTCCGGGCGGTCCCCGCGGGGTGTCGGCAGGGCGAAGGCCAGGTCGGGGTAGACCTCGTCGCGGGCGGTGTCCACGCCCATCGCCCGCATCGCCTCGCGGGACATCTCGTCCCGGTACGAGCGGTAGGCGGCCAGCCGTGCCGACCAGCGCATCAGGACCCGGGTGGGCCGGCGGCTGACGGCGGCGGCGCCGACGCTGACCAGCGCGACGCGGGTGCCGAACAGCCGGCCGCTCGCGCAGAGCAGGAAGAGCGCGTACGGGAAGCCCCACGGCCGCAGGGGCAGGGTGGCCTCCAGGACGCCCATGCCCGGCACGATCACCACGTCGTGCCGGCGCACCCAGGCGGCGGTGCGGAAGGCGTCGACGAGTTTGCCGAGGCCCTTGCCCGCGATCGCGCCCGCCCGCGAGGCGGTCCGGTACTCGCCGCGGTACCAGTGCAGCCGAGTCGCGGGGATCCCGTACCGGGCGGTGACGACTTCGGGGCCGCCGCACAGCGCGTCGACCACCGCGTCCGGGTGCGCGGCGCGCAGGTAGCCGAGCACCGCCTCCAGCGACCCGTCGTTGCCGATGTTGCCGGAGCCGAGCAGCCCGAACACCCCGACGCGCACCGGGGTCGCGTCCGCGGAGGTCATGCCCGCCGCCCCTCGCGGCCGGCGACGAGGGCGTCGATGGAGACGTCGAACCGGTGCGGGTCGACCGGGGTGCGGTCCTCGACCCGTTCGCCGCTGCCCGGCCGCGCCCGGCTGGTCGCCCAGGCGGCCAGGTGGCGGTAGCAGGCGCGGCGGTCCGCCGGGGAGAGCGGCGCCCGTCGGATCGCGGCGACGAATCCCCACACGTACTCGGCGAGCAGCCGGGGCGTCGGGTGCAGGAGTCCGGCCCTGCGGGGGTCCAGGTTGACGCACCGGGAACGCTTGGAGGGGTTGGCCCGCTCGGCGCGGGTGGGGTGGTCGCGCCGGAAGTACAGCAGTTCGGGCACCTGGTGGAAGGGACCGTGCAGGCCGATCTCGGAGACGAAGGTGCGGTCCGCGTGGTGGTAGCTGTCGTGCGGTTTCACCCGGCGCAGCACCTCGGCCCGCATCACCCCGTAGAAGTCGTCGCCGCCGGGCTCGAACAGCATGCTGCGGAAGCGCTCGGGCGCGCGGGGCGAGTCGGTGGCGAGCCCGTACTCGTAGGGGACCTTCACCCGGCCGTCGCCGTCGATGACCGCCTGGCCGCTGTGCGCGAGGATCACTTCCGGTCGTTCGTCCAGCGCCTCCACGCAGCTCCGCAGGAGGTCGCGGGCGTACAGGTCGTCGTGGGAGGCCCACTTGAAGAGTTCGCCGCGGCACTGGGTGAACACGTAATTGTGGTTGGGTGCGGCGCCGATGTTGCGGGGCAGCCGCAGGTAGCGGATGCGCGGGTCCTGCGCGGCGTAGCGGCGGCAGATGTCCGGGGTCCCGTCGGTCGAGGCGTTGTCGGAGACGACCAGCTCGAAGTCCTCGTAGGTCTGGCCGAGGAGGGCGTCGAGCGCCTCGGCGAGGTACTCCTCGCCGTTGTAGACGGGTAGGCCGATGCTCAGCCGGGGGGTCATGGTGTCCTCACTTCACGAAGGGTGTTCCGGTGGTGCTCGCGCAGGGCCGCGTGCAGGTGCAGCCACCACAGGGCCGAGCCGCTGACGGTCGCGGCGGCGACGCCCCAGGCCGAGCCGACCGTGCCGGCCACGGCCGCTCCGCCGAGGCCGCCGCCGACGTAGCAGGCGGAGGCGAACAGTTGGCAGCGCAGGCTGCGCCGGGCCGCGGCGAGGGCGCGCAGCCCGGCCGCGGCGCCGACGCCGAGGCCGGCTCCGGCGACGCCGAGCGTGGCCGGCACGATGAGCTCCGAGGCGGCGCCCCAGACCTCGCCGAGCACGAGTGCGCCGACCCGGTCCGGCACCAGGAGCAGCGCCGCGCCCCAGAGCAGCGCGCCGACGGCCTGCCCGGCGCCGAGCAGGAGGCAGAAGGCGCGCAGCCGGTGCGGGGCCCGTCGCAGCACCCGGGCCGCCTCCGCGACGGTGACCAGCGACAGGCCCATCAGCACGGCGAGGAACGGGCCGAGCAGGAGTTCGGCGCCCCGGACCACCCCCACCGCGCTGACTCCGACGATCGCGCCGAGGCCGTACGCCCGCAGTTGGGCGGCGCCGCTGACCCCGACGTTCTCGACCAGGTACCGGTAGCCGAGGTCGCGGTGGTCGCGGAGCCAGGCGCGTGCCCCGGCCGGTCGGGGTCGGATGCCGGACTGGAGCCAGCCGTAGCCGGCGGCGACCGAGGCGGCCGCGCCCCAGGCCAGCACGAAGGCGGTCACGCTGCCCAGGTGGTCGGCCGCCACCATGGCCGGGACCAGGGCGATGCCGCCCAGGAGGTCGTTGACGAACGCCTTGCGCCCGGTCCCGGCGGCGAAGAACGAGAACCGCCAGGCGTCCTGGAGGAGCAGGCCGGGCAGGACGACGCCGAGCGCCGCGAACGCGAGCCCCACCCGGCCGCCCACGCCCAGCCCGACCGCCAGGCACACGGCGCCGACGACGGCGCCGACCCCGAGCGCGGTGCCCGAGGACCGGGCCGCCGCCGTGCGCCAGCTGGCGTCCGGCACGCCGCTGAAGCGGACCATCAGCGGGTCGGTGGCCACTCCGCGGGAGACGCCGAGCACCACGCCGTAGGTGACCCAGGCCAGGCTGAACACGCCGAACGCGGTCAACCCCAGCGAGCGGGCCACGTAGATGCCCACCGCGAAGTTGGTCATGCTGCACACCGCCTGGTCGGCCAGTCCCCAGGACAGCCGGCCGAGGAGGGCTCGCCGGGCGGTGGGCCGGGCGGCGGCCGTCGTCTCCTCCCCCTCGGTGGTCATCGAGCTCACGTCTTGATCAGCCCGGCGCCGTGCAGGGCGTCGGCCGCGGCGGCGACGGTGTCGAACGGCAGCCCGGACCGCTCGGCGACGTCCAGCAGGTCGTGCTCGCCGTCGGAGAGGTTCAGCACCCAGAGCATGGCCATCTGGGCCTGCTGGGCGTCGCTCCGGCCGCCGAGCGAGGCGTACAGCCCGCGCCGGCCGAGCTGGGGTTCGCCGTGGGGGCTGAGGTTGAGGTAGCGCCGGTTGCGGTCCAGTACCGCGCACGCTTCGCGGCAGACGGCGAGGGTGTCCGCCATCGCCTCCGGGGAGACGAAGTCCGGGTTGTCCGCGGAGGTGTGGTACTCGGGGTAGCCGGCGTACGGGGTCCGGGTGAGGGAGCCCACCCCGAGGTCGAACCCGGGCGAACAGAACTGCCGCTCGTCGTAGCCGTACGGGGTGAACTCGTTGATGCGGTGGGGCCGTTCGGAGGTGCGGAGCACGTGCCGCATCACCCGGTCGATCTCCGCGTCGCCGCGCCTGCTCTGCTTGTAGGTCACCTGGCCCCGGTCGCCGGCGCAGGCCAGCACCAGTCCGTGCGCGACCCTCCCCCCGGTCCGCGGCCCCTCCCCCGGCACCGGGGACGCCCGGCCCACCCGCTCCTCGTTGCGGGCCAGCCAGGTGATCGCCCCGATGGTGCCGGGTGCGAACAGGAACCGGTAGGTGTACCAGGGGGTGCCCTCGGCCAGTTCGCGGGCCAGTTGGGTCGCCACCGCGATGCCGGCCAGGTTGTCGTTGGCCAGCGAGGGGTGGCAGACGTGGCAGGAGACGAGCACCTCGTCGGGGACCTGCCCGGGGACCACGTGTTCGGCGTAGGTGAGGTGGCCGTCGGCGAGCGTGGAGTCGATGCGCACCTCGTACTCGCCGTCCGGCAGTGCGTCCAGGGTCTCCTGGGACAGGCAGAACCCCCACTCCGGCCGGTAGTAGCTGGTGCGGTACGGCACCCAGGTCGGGTGGTCCGGCAGGGTGTGCAGGTGGTTGCGGAGTTCGGCGAGCGGCATGGTCGCCGACACCGGCACGCTGTAGCCGAGCACGTGCAGGCTGGACGCGGCGAAGTCGACGACCCGGTTGCCCGCGCCGTCGGCGACGTACGCGTCCGTGATGTTCCATTCCTGCGGCACCGTCCAGTCGAGCACCTGCGTGCCGGTGGGCACCTCGTGCACCAGGAGCGGGAGGTGTTCGCCGATGATCTCCAGGGTGGCGCGCACCCCGTCGCCGGTGATGCTCCGGCAGAGCGGGTACAACCGCTCCACGAGGGCGTGCATCCGTTCGCCGGTCGAGGTCATCGGCGCCACCGCAGGGTGTCGTCGACGGTGTCGGCCTCGGCCGCCGCGCGCAGCACGGCCAGCCGGGTGAAGCGGCGTTCGAAGTCCTCCCGGGTCAGCCGGTGTTCGCGGTAGGCGTCGGCGAGTTCCAGCGCGCCCCGCTTCACCGTCCACTCGCAGTCGAAGCCCGGCACCGCGGCGCGGAAGCGGGAGAAGTCCACCCGGTACGACCGCGGATCGGCACCGGTCTCGCCCGTGATCACCACCCGTGAGCCGGCCACCGCCTCGGCGACCTGCTCGGCGATCTCGGCGACCGTGACGTTGTTGGTCTCGCTGCCGACGTTGAAGGCCCGGTCGTGCACCGCCTCGCGGGGCGCGGTCAGGGCGGCTTCGAAGGCCCGTGCGATGTCGACGGCGTGCACCAGGGGGCGCCAGGGGGTGCCGTCGGAGAGCACCAGCACCTCGCCGGACAGGAGCGCGTGGCCCACCAGGTTGTTGAGCACGATGTCCGCGCGCAGCCGGGGCGAGTAGCCGAAGGCGGTGGCGTTGCGCATGTACACCGGGCTGAAGTCGTCGTCGGACAGCGCGTGCAAGTCGTCCTCCACCCGCACCTTCGACTCGGCGTACGGCGTCACCGGACGCAGCGGGGCGTCCTCGGCGACCAGTTCGTCGCCGCCGGCGGCGCCGTAGACGGAGCAGGTCGACGCGTACAGGAAGCGTCCCACTCCGGCGTCGCGGGCCAGCCGGGCCAGCCGCACCGAGGCGTGGTGGTTGATGTCGTAGGTGAGGTCCGGGGCCAGCGCTCCCAGCGGGTCGTTGGAGAGCGCGGCCAGGTGGATCACGGCGTCCACCCCGGCCACGTGGTCGGCCGTGAGGTCGCGCAGGTCCACCCGGTGCCCCGGCGGGTCCGCGGGTGCCGGGCCCAGCACGCAGTCGGCGAACAGGCCGGAGTCCAGCCCGACGACCTCGTGGCCGGCCGCGGCGAGGACCGGGGCCATCACGGTGCCCAGATAGCCCTGGTGTCCGGTCAGTAGTACGCGCACGTTCATTCCCCCATGTCGAGAGTGAGTTTGGTGACGGCGAACGCCTCGGCGTAGCGGGTGTGGCATTCGATGCCGCGGATCCGCGCCAGGCCGAGGAACGCCTCCCGGTCGTACCAGGGCCGGTGGCGTTGCGAGGGGTAGTGCTCCTGGAGCAGGGCCGCCTTCCGTTCGGCGGTCTCCGGGGACAGCGGCTGGTACGCGGTCGGACGGCCGAGGTCGCCGTCCCACTTGACGATCTCGTAGCCGAGCACGAGGTGGTCGCGGAACCCGGTGGACACCAGCTTCGCCAGCCCGCGGTGGTCCTGGTGCGCGTCCTCGGTGCGCGGGGCCAGCACGAGGTCCGGTTCGGTGCGGGCCCGCAGTTCCTCGACCGCGGTCTTGGCCTCGTCCCACTGTGCGGGGAGCCGGCCGTCCGTCAGCTTGAGCACGGTCAGCCGCAGGTCGGCGCCGGGGCAGAAGGCGGCGAGCGCGTCCCGCTCCTCCTGTTCCCGTTCGCTGCCGCCGCCGGAGAGCACCAGCGCGTCGACGCGCAGGCCCGGGTGGGCGAGGCACAGGGTCAGCAGGGTGCCGCCGGCGCCGATGGCGATGTCGTCGCAGTGCGCGCCCACCGCGACGATCCCGGCCAGGCGGCCCGCGCCGAGCCGGATCACCGGTTCCCCGCTTCGGCGCCGGCCCGCTCCCACACGGCCCACGGGCGGTCGCCCCGGGCGTAGGCGGAGTCGAGCGCGGCCCGTTCCTTGACGGTGTCGGTGGGCTTCCAGAAGCCGCGGTGCTGGTACGCCACCAGCCTGCCGCGCTTGGCCAGTTGGGCGCATCCGTCGGCGACCAGGTCGCCGCCCTCGGGGATGTGGTCGAAGACCTCCTGCCGCAGTACGAAGTAGCCGCCGTTCTCCCACAGCGGCAGTTCGCTGACCGCGGTGATGCCCCCCACCAGTCCGTCCTCGCCCAACTCCACGCAGTGGAAGGAGGACTGCGGCGGCACCACCGTCATCGAGGCACCGGCGTCGCGCCGGGCGAACTGGTCGATCATCTCCGGCAGCGGGGCGTCGGTGAGCACGTCGGCGTAGTTGGCGAGGAACATCTCCTCGCCGTCCAGGTGGTGCCGCACCCGGCGCAGCCGCTCCCCGATCGGCGACTCGATGCCGGTCTGCACGAAGGTGATCGTCCAGGAGGAGATGTCGGTGGAGAGGAGTTCGGTCCGGCCGCCGCGCAGCACGAAGTCGTTGGACGTGGTCTCCTCGTAGTTGAGGAAGAAGTCCTTGATGTGGTGGGCGCCGTAGCCGAGGCACAGGATGAACTCGGTGTGCCCGTAGTGCGCGTAGTAGCGCATGACGTGCCAGATCAGCGGGCGCGGGCCGACCATCGCCATCGGCTTGGGCACGTCGTCGGAGGCTCCGCTGCGCATGCGCAGCCCGTAACCGCCGCAGAACAGGACGACCTTCATGGCTTGACCTCGACAATGCTCAGTTCCGGGATGGGGAAGACCAGCCGGCCGCCCCAGGCGTGCACGAAGGAGAGTTGCTCGACGAGTTCGTCCCGCAGGTTCCAGGGCAGGACGAGCACGTAGTCCGGTCGGTCGGCGCCGATCTGCTCGGGCGAGAGGATCGGGATGCGGGTGCCGGGGGTGTACCTGCCGTGCTTGTAGGGGTTGCGGTCGACCGTGTACGGAAGCAGGTCGGGGCGGATGCCGCAGTGGTTGAGCAGGGTGTTGCCCTTGCCCGGGGCGCCGTAGCCGACGACCGTCTCGCCGCACTCGGCCGCCTCGATGAGGAACTTCAGGAGGTCCCGGCGCACCTTCGCCACCCGGGCGGAGAACTCGGTGTACCCGGACAGTTCCTGGAGCCCCGCGGCCTTCTCCCGGTCCAGCGCCTCGGCCACCCGCCGGGTCGGTTCGCCGGCGGCTTCGGTCGGTCGGGCCCAGAGGCGGATGGAGCCGCCGTGCGTGGGCAGCAGGTCCACGTCCACGAGCGTCAGCCCGCCGCTCGCCAGGGCCCGGGCCGCGGACGCCACCGTGTAGTACTGGAAGTGCTCGTGGTAGATCGTGTCGTACTGGTTCTGCTCGATCAGGGTCAGCAGGTGCTGCACCTCGATGGAGACCCAGCCGTCGTCGGCGACCAGGGCGCGCAGCCCCCGGGTGAACCCGACCACGTCGGGGATGTGCGCGTACACGTTGTTGGCCACGACCAGGTCCGCCGGGCCGTGCTCGGCGCGGACCGCGGCACCGGTGTCCGGGTCCAGGAACTCGGTGACCGTGGGCACGCCCGCTTCCCGCGCCGCGGCCCCCACGTTCACCGACGGTTCGATGCCCAGGCAGCGGACCTTGCGGTCCACCAGGTGCTTCAGCAGGTATCCGTCGTTGCTCGCGACCTCGACCACGAAGGCGTCGGGGCCGAGGTCCAACCGCTGCACGGCCTCGGCGACGAAGGCGCCCGCGTGCTCCACCCAGGAGGTGGAGTAGGAGGAGAAGTACGCGTACTGGGTGAACGTCTCCTCCGGGGTGATCAGCGGCGGGATCTGCGCGAGCCAGCAGTCCGTGCAGACCCGCAGGTGCAGCGGGTACGCCGGCTCCGGTCGGTCCAGTTGGTCTTCGGCGAGAAAGCTCTCGCACGGCGGGGTCGCTCCGAGATCGACGACGCTCACCAGCGCCTTCGAACCGCAGAGTCGGCATCCTGTCATCCGCTTCCCCCATCCCTGCCCGCGCGGGCGTCCCGCCGCGGGCCCTTGTCGTTGCCCGTCGACGGCGCGTCGTGCACGCCGCCGGACCGCAGCGCGATCGCGGTGCGGTACCCCTCTTCCAGGCGCTCCAGGCCGACGGCCGGGCTGAAGCCCTGCTCGTACCGGCGCCGGGCCGCCCGGCCCATCTCCTGGTTGCGGACCGGATCGGCCGCGACCAGACGCAGCCGGGACGCGAGCGAGTCGACCTCGTCCGGCCGGTGCAGCAGCCCGCTCACCCCGTCCTCGACGAGTTCGGCGAAGGCGCCGTGGTCGGCGGCGACGGCCGGCACCCCGGCCGCCATCGCCTCCGCGACCACCAGGCCGAACGTCTCCCGGGCCGTCGAGGGGGCGACCACGGCGACGGAGCGTGCGACGGCTGCGCGGCACTCCGCCGGGTCCCACAGGCCGGCGTACCGCGCGTCGTCCCGGCCCGCCGCCCAGGCGGCCACTTCCCGATCCAACGGTCCCGCACCCGCGATCACCAGCGGTGCGCCCACCCCGCCGGCCGCCGCGAGCCGGTCCCACGCGGCCATGAGCAGGCGCACGCCCTTGGGCTCCGCGAGCCGGCCGAGGTAGAGCAGGTGCTCGCCCGGGCCCTCGCGACGCTCACCCGGGTCGGGCACGAAGTTGTGCTTCACCACCAGCCGTTCGGTGGGCATCCCGGTGCGCACCAGGAGGTCGCGCTGCGCCGCGGAGATGCAGAAGAACCGCTCCACGCCGGACCACCACCGCCGTCGGTTGACCACCAGGCCGACGGCCAACGGAACCGTCGCCAACCGGGAGCCGCGGTAGCAGCCGTGCCGGATGGCGGGCAGCGGCAACGTCGGCCCCGCGCACTCGGTGCACGGCCGGCCGTCGCGGTGCAGGGTGCCGGGCGGGCACACCTGGGCGTAGTTGTGCAACGTGGCGACGACGGGGACGTCGGCGTCGGCGCAGGCGGCCAGCACCGCGGGCGACAGCAGCGGGAAGACGTTGTGGACGTGCACCACGTCCGGCCGTTCGGCGCGGAGCCGGGCGGCGAGTTCGGTGCGGACGGCCGGGTTCCACGGCACCAGCAGGGGCACCGCGACCTTGGCGGGCAGGGAGCGGGCGGCGATGTCGTCGCTGCGCCGCTCGAAGGCGTCGACCCGGTGGCCGGCCGCGCGCAGCAGCGCCACCTCCTCGTCGACGACCCTGTTCTCCCCGCTCGGCTGGGCCGAGGAGTATCGGTTGTGCACTACCAGGACGTGCATGCTCAGGTCATCCTCCGGGCCCGTCGCGGGATGGGTCGTGGGGGCGTCTCGACCGTCGGGCCGGGTGCGTCCGCGGCGGGCACCGCGAGCAGCGCGGCGGCCAGCGCCAGGTGCAGCAGGTACGCCGAGGCGTCGCCGAGCCCGACCTCCGTGTACGACGAGATCGCGCAGTAGCTGATCAGGAAGATCGCGCAGGCCCTCGACAGCGAGGGCGGCCGGAGCAGGGCGACGCCGCCCAGCACGGCGATGATCGCCGCCACCAGGACGACACCGAGCAGGCCCTGCTCGTCGTAGACGGCCAGCCAGCTGTTGTCGATGGGCAGTCCGTCGAACGACTTGTCGCCCAGACCGGTGCCGAACGCCTTCTCCCCGGCCGTCCGGGGCGCGGCCAACAGGGCGTCCCAGACCTTGGCCCGACCGGTGAGGTTGGAGAAGTTCTCCTGGCTCTGCCCGCGGAGGAACCACGCCTGGAGCGCGGAGCTGAAGGCCACCGCCGCCACCACCGCGCACACCACCGCCCGGGTGAAGAAGCGGCGGGCGGCAGGGCTGGTCAGGACGAGCGAGCCGATCGCCACGACCAGTCCGGTGAGCAGTCCGACCGTCGCCGTCCGGGTGTGGGTCATCGCCAGGAGGACCATCGCCGGCACGATGACCACCGCCGCACCGGAGCCGGTGACCTGGCGGCCCAGCAGCAGGAGCACGGTGAGCCCGATGATCACCGCGGCGTACTGTCCGATCTGCGGCGGGGTGAGCGGCCACAGCGCGCCCACCAGCCGCCCGCCGTAGTACTCGGGCATGGCCGTGCCGGGCGCGACGACCAGACCGGCGGCCACCAGCACCAACACGGCGAAGTACCACCGGACGTGGTACCGGACGAACGCCAGGCCACCGTCCCACCAGCGGCTGAGCAGCCACAGCGTGCCGACGAAGAGGGCCAGCCGGGTGCAGCGGAACAGCGCTCCGAAGCCGGACTCCAACTGGACGCTGGAGATCAGGCTGGGCACCAGCAGCAGGGTGAGCAGGAAGACGAAGGCACTGGGGCGCACGCGCAGCCGGAGGTTGCACGCGAGCGCCAGGGCGAACGCGGCGACCAGTGCGCCCATCGTGACCATCTGGATCAGGGAGCGGGGCAGCGGGACGACGGTCTTCGCCCCGGCGGAGCCGAGGGTGTTGAGGATCAGCAGCCCCCAGGCGAGGCCGACCGCCTTCGGTGGGGTGACGGGGCGCGGGCCGGCGTCCTGCGGCGGGTCCGCCGTGTCCGGTCCGCTCGCGGGCGCGCCGCGGCACAGGTCCGGGCCCACCGTCAACCACCGGCCCGGGTGTCGAGGGTGCTGCCCGTGTCCTGCTGGTAGGGCGTGCCCTGCCACTGTCCGAAGTAGAGCACCCGGCTGGGGTCGTGCGCGACGAACTCCCACGGTCCGAGGTAGACGTTGTCGTACCAGCGGTTGCGCTGCTCGTGGGTGATCGCCCGGGAGATCCGTGCCCCGTGGTAGGGCGACCAGTTGGGGTAGGTGCCGTAGTTGGCCAGCACCGCCATCCGGTCGCACTTCTCCGTGCACCCCACGACGGACTTGTCCAGCGCGAAGCGGTTGCCGTGGACCTCCACCCGCTGGGTCTTCCACCGGCAGTCGGCGTAGAGCGGTGCGGTGGCGATGGCGGGCTGCGCGCAGCGCTCGGGGTCGGGGACCAGCAGGGTGCAGTGGCCGGAGGAGGTGTTGGCCGGGCTGTTGCAGAACCGGTCGGCGTTCTCCCACAGGGTGATGCCGGACCAGTTGTCCTCCAGCACGTTCCGGTAGATCTCGATCTTGTCCGTGCGGGCCCGGATCCGCGGTTCGCCGCCGGACTCGGAGAGGTAGACCGTCGCGTAGGGGAAGGTGTCGCCGCGTTCGGCGTGCTTGCGGCCCTCCACCCAGTTGTTCCGCCGGATCGTGTTCTTCCGGATGACCGCGTTGTAACTGGTCTCGTAGATCAGTGCGGCACCGTCGTTGGCTTCGAGCAGGTTGTCCTCGATGCGGAAGTCGTTGTTGTTGGTGTCCGCCCACAGGCCGGTTCCACGGTTGTCGTGCACCCAGTTCCCGCGGACGTCGGCGCCGTCGACGGCCCAGAACTTGACGCCCGCGGTGCAGCCGCAGCCCGGCCGCCGCCGCTCCCAGTCGTCGGTGTTGTTGCCGACGATCTCGTTGCCCTCGACCACCAGGCCGCGGATCCGGCCCTCGGCCTTGTAGGCGTTCATGCCGTACTGGCCGTTGCCGCGCAGGCAGTTGGCGCGGACCCGCTGCCGGTCGCCGGCCATCAGCCCGGCGCCGGAGTTGTGCTGGATCCTCGTGTGCTCGATCAGCCACCCGTCGGCCGAGTCGTGGTTGACGACCCCCTCGTCGTGCGGGGCGACGAAGCGCTGCACGGTCAGGTGGCGGATGGTGACGTCGGGGGCGGCGCCGCCGAAGGCGTACTGGTTGGTCTTTCGACCGTCCAGCACGGCACCCGGTGCGCCGAGGTAGCTGTTCCCCTTCTTGGGGACGACCTGGGAGTAGCGGTCCGGCGTGAGCCGATGGGTGCCGGGCCGGAGCCAGAACGTGGTGTTCGGGCCGCTGCTGCGGGTCTTCGCGGCCAGGTCGCCGACCACGTCGGGGTCGACCGTCACCGCGCCCGCCGGTGCCTTCACCGGCCCGGCCGCGGGCCCCGCGCACACCCGGGCCACGGGCCGGGCCGCGGTCGCCGAGGACGTGCCGGTCGGTTCCGCCGGGGTGCCCTGGGTGCCCACGCAGCCGGTCGTCAGCAGGGCCGGCGCCACCACCGGCACCGTCCAGCTGCGCCACTTGATCCCCACGCGCCTCTCCTCCCTAGCCGTGGAACGCGAGTACGGTGGTGAACTCCTCGGTGCCGTCCACGAAGCCGGTGCCGACCAGCGTCGTGGCGGGCTCCTTGCGCCCGAAGCCGGCGGAGTACCAGCCCAGCGGCGGGTCGTTCTCGCCGCGATGCGCCCGCCAGTGCAGTCGCCCGGGCAGGTCGAGCACCGCGGAGCGGTCCTCCCCGTCCCGGGTCCAGGTGAGCACGGCCCGGTCCGCCACCAGCTCGGCGGTGATGGTCGGCCCCAGGTGGAACGTCAGCTGCGCGGCCCGGCCCGGTCCGCGCACCACGTCGACCACGTGCACCTCCCGGCGGTCGGCGACCAGCTCCACCCGGCGGCGGTGCACGGAGCCCGGGTACCCGTCGTGCTCGGCGCACCAGCGGGCGGTGTCCGGGTCGGACGCGTCGGCGGTCAGGACGCGGCTGCGGGCGTGCCGGGTCCACAGGAACGGGCCGCCGGAGAGGGACTGGTCGGTGCCGTCCAGCCGCAGGGTGTTGTGGCCGAGGGTCGACCGGAAGTACTGCCGCCACTCGGGTTGCCCGTGGTAGCAGTAGGTCCCCGGGTCGGCGAGCACGTCGACCCCGTCGTGCCGGACCTCCACGGAGAGCGCGTCCGCGTGGGCGTGGGCGGCGATCGACAGGAAGCCGTGCGGGCCGCCGTCGCACCGGCACCAGATCTCGCCCGGGCCGCGCAGGATGGTCATGCCCGCATCGGCGAAGTGGGCCGGCCGGTGCTCCGGTCGGGTGACGGCCGGGGACGAGGGCCGGATGAGCGCGGCCCACAGCGGGGTGCGCACATCGGTGCCGGTCACCACCGGCCACCAGGGCAGCCGCCCGAACACGGCGTCCCCGGTCACCAGCAGCGAGGCCCAGCGGCCGGTGCCCCCGCCGTCCACCACCAGCCCGTGTCCGTCGTCGGCGTCGCCCTGGCGCGGCGGCCTCAGCCGACCGTCCACGACGGCCGCGAGCGCGTCGGTCATGCGCAGCAGCACCAGCCGGACGGTGCCGGGGACCGGGACGCCGGCGGCGTCCGCCTCGGCCAGCGCGGCCAGTCCGAGCTCCAGCACCAGGCCGTGGTACTCGGTGGCCAGCTCGCGGTTGAGGCCGGAGGGGAAGGTGTTGTGCCGCAGGTGCCGCTCCAGCGACCGCAGCGCATCGGTCCGCCAGCGCGCCGAGGAGGGGAACCAGTCGAACGCGCAGGCCGCGGCGAACTGTCCGGCCGCCTCGGCGATGACGTGGTTGTTCGCCGAGGACCCCCGGCTGGGGAAGGCGGCCAGCCAGCGCTGGTGGTGCCAGATCTGGTGGAGCGCCACCGGGTTGCCCTCGAACAGTTCGACCGCACCGGGCCAGTCGTGGAGCAGTCGACGGACCCACACCCAGGAGAGCAGCCGGATGCCCAGCTCGATGCCGCTGGTCCAGTGGACTCCGCACAGCGGCGGGTTCGCCGCCCACCAGGAGCGCAGGTGTTCGGCCACCCGCTCGGCGTACCGCTCGTCCCCGGTGAGCGCGTAGGCCGCGGCGAGCACGGTCAGGTGCTGGTGCCGGGACGGCTCCCATATCTGCTTGACGTCCCCGATGGCCTCCTCGTCGCGGTAGGGCACGTCGAAGGCGTAGCCGGCCGTGGCCCGGCGCCCGGTCTTGGGGTCCCACCACCAGTCCGGGGCGACCATGTCCTCGCGGTCCACCCCGAAGTACGTGGCGTGCCCGGCCATCAGCCGGTCGGCCTCGGCGACCAGGCGCTTGCCGGCGTCCGGCGGCACCGCGGCGAGGGCCCCGGCGGGCAGTGGTGCGGTGAACCGGGCGTCGGTCGGCCCCGGAGCGTGCGCCTGCGCCGAGCGCCACCGCCGTCGGCGCAGGGCGTCGGCCGCCCGGCCGCCGACCTCCTGCGGCCCCATCCGGGACAGTCGCCGCAGGTACCAGGCCGTGCTCATGGTCATCGCGCGCCCGCCAGCGTCACCGGCGCGCCCGCGGCCAGGCTGGCCCGCACCGCGAGGGTGGCCGCCGTGGTGGCGACCAGCGACTCCAACGGCACCGGCATCGGGGCGCCGGCCCGCACGGCCCGCAGGAAGGCGTCCAGTTCGGCGCGCTGTCCCTTGTCCCGCGCCTGGGGCAGCCGGGAGCTGACCCACCGCTTGCCGCCGTACACGGAGGCGCGGACGAAGTCGTCCAGGCGCAGCGCACGGCCGTCCGCGACCAGGTCCAGGGTCTCCTTGGGGAAGCCGCTGGGCCCGGTGGTGACGTAGCTGATGGTGGCGGTGGATCCGCCGGGGTAGCGCAGCACGACCTGGAGGTCCTCGTTGCCGGGCGTGGCGACCGCGTACACCGAGACCGGGTCGGCCGCGAGCAGCCAGCTCGCCGTGTCGATGAAGTGTCCGCCCTCGCCGGCGAACCGCGAGCCCTCGGTGCCCTGTTGGAGGTACCAGCTGCCGTGGTCCAGCCGGCCCGCGTTCACCAGGTAGCGCAGGTTCGCCGGACCGGTGGTGGGGCCGAACCGCTTGCGGCCCTCCCTCAGCAGGGGCGCGAACCTGCGGTTGAAGCCGACCTGGAGCCGGTCGTTGCCGGACTCCTTCACCGCCGCGAGCACGTCGGCCAGTTCGTCCTCGGTGAGCGCCAGCGGCTTCTCCACGAACACGGCCTTGCCGGCCAGCAGCGCCTTGCGGGTCAGTTCGGCGTGCGAGCTGTGGCGGGTGACCACGAACACCGCGTCGACGGACGGGTCGCCGAGCACGGCGTCGAGGTCGGTGGTGGCCCCGGCGAAGCCGAACTTCTGCTGTGCGTTGGCCGCGGACAGCGCCGTCGTGGTGACGACCGCGGACAGCTCGACGCCCTCGCGCTGTGCCAGGTGCGGCAGCAGCATGGACGTCGCGTAGTTCCCGGCGCCGACGAAGGCCAGCCGGACCGGTCCCTTGCCGGAGCGGGTCGGGGCGGGCGCCGGCTCGCTGCGCCGCACGGCGGGCACGGTCACTTCGGGGGCCTGCGCCTCCACCGCGCGGGGGGCGCGGTCGGGGTAGCGGAACAGCACGGCCACGGCCTTCAGGTCGCCGTCCTTCAGCCGTTGGTAGGTCTCGACGGCGTCGTCGAAGTCGGCGACGTGGGAGACGAGGGGCTCCACGTCGATGCGTCCGCGGGCGGCGAGGTCGAGGAAGCACGCGAGGTTGCGGCGCTCGGTCCAGCGGACGTAGCCGATCGGGTAGTCCCGGCCCTCCAGCTCGTACTCCGGGTCGTAGCGCCCGGGACCGTACGAACGGGAGAACCGGACGTCGAGCTCCTTCTCGTAGTACGCGTTCCAGGGCAGGTCCAGACGGCACTTGCCGATGTCGACGACCCGGCCGCGGTCCCGGCTCAACCGGGCGGCGAGTTCGACGGGCTGGTTGCTGCCGCCGCCGGCGGCCAGGTACACCTGGTCCACGCCGTGGCCGTCGGTGAGTTCGGCGACGGCGTTCTGCACGGCCGTGGACTCGGGGTCGCCGCAGGCCGCCGCGCCCAGCCGCTCGGCCAGTTCGCAGCGCGCCGGGTCCGGGTCGACTCCGACGACGCGGACTCCCGAGGCTGCCAGCAACTGCACCACCAGTTGCCCGATCAGCCCGAGGCCGATGACCAGGGCCACGTCGCCGAGTTGCGGCTCGCCCCGGCGGACGCCCTGCATCGCGATCGACCCGACGGTGCCGAAGGCGGCGTGCCGCGGCGCGAGGCCCTCCGGCAGCCGTGCGTAGAGGTTCTTCGGCACCCAGTTCAGTTCGGCGTGCAGGGCGTGCTCGTTGCCGGCGCAGGCCACCAGGTCACCGACCGCCACGTCGTCGATCCCGGCGCCGACCTGCTCGACCACCCCGCACAGCGAGTAGCCCAGCGGGGTGTAGGAGTCCAGCCGGTTGTTCACCTTGCGGTAGGTGGCGGTCAGTCCGTTGGTGGCCACGCTCTGCATGACCTTGGCCACCTGGTCGGGCCGGGAACGCGCCTTGCCCAGCATCGACATGCTGGCCTCGGACACCTTCATGAGTTCGGTGCCGGTGGAGATCAGCGAGTAGGCGCTCCGGACGAGCACGCCGTTCGGCTTGCACCCCGGCACCGGCACGTCGAGCAGCGCCAGCTCGCCGCTCTTGTAGTTCTGCACAACTTGCTTCACACGAGCTCCTCTTGTTTCTACGCCGTCAAGCCGTCCGGCCCTGGCCGGAGCCAGAGGTCGCGCCGCGGTACCAGTACTCAAGGGTCAGTACGTGCCAGAGGTGTTTGGAGAAGTCCCGCTGCCCGGCGGCGTCCTCGGCGACGAGCCTGGCGAGCGCGTCGCGACGCAGCAGACCGGAGCTGACGAGCACCCCGTCGTTCACCACCTCGCGCACCAGCGGGGCGAGGTCACGGCTCATCCAGGCCCGCAGCGGGGCGCTGAACAGGCCCTTGGGCCGGTAGACGATCTCCCGGGGCAGGACGGAGGTGGCCGCCTCCTTGAGGAAGGCCTTGCCCTGCCGCCCGACGATCTTGCGGTTGCCGGGCACCGCGAACGCCGCCTTGACCACCTCGACGTCCACGTACGGCACCCGCACCTCGGTCGAGGCGGCCATGCTGGACCGGTCCGTGTAGGCGAGGTTCAGGCCCGGGAGGAACATCCGGGCATCGGCCAGGCACATGCGGTTGACGAAGTCGTCGAGGTCGTTGTCCCGGTAGACCTCGGCGTGTTCGCTCAGCACCTCCTCGACGGACCGGGCCAGGTCCGGATCGACCAGGGCGAGCAGTTCGTCCCGGTCGTACATGGTGTAGCTGCGTCGGAACGCGGTCTCCTCCGGCAGGTCGGCGAAGGAGAGGAACCGCTTGGCGAACCGCACCGAGCGGTACCCCCGGCGGGAGGTGGCGACCGGAAGCCGGTCCACGACCCGGGACGCCCCGCGCCGCAGGGGCCGTGGAACGCGTTGGTAGCGCAGCGCCAGCAGGTTGGCCAGGTGTTTGCGGTATCCGGCGAACAGTTCGTCTGCGCCCATCCCCGAGAGCATCACCTTGACCCCCGCCTCGCGGGCGGCCGAGCAGATCAGGAAGGTGTTGATGGCGGCGGGATCACCGATCGGCTCGTCCAGGTGGTACGTCATCCGGGGCAGCAGGTCGAGCACGTCCGGCGCGATCTCGATCTCGTGCAGGTCGACGCCGAACCGCTCGGCGACCTGCCGGGCGTAGCGCAGGTCGTCCGGCATCGCCTCGAACTTGGCGTCGGCGGCGCGGAACCCGATCGTGTAGGCGGAGATCCCGGGCCGGTGACGGGCGGCCAGCGCGGTGAGGTAGCTGGAGTCCAGGCCCCCGGAGAGGAAGGTCGCCACCGGCACGTCCGAGAGCAGGTGCCTGCGGTTGGACTCCTCGACGACGGCGGCCAGGTCCGGCAGCTCGCCGCTGCGGGCCCGCTCCCGGCCCTCGGCGGCGACCTCCCGCAGGTTCCAGAAGCGGCCCCGCTCCACCCGGCCGTCCGGCCGGCACCGCAGCCAGGTGCCCGGCGGCAGCTTCTCCGCTTCGCGGAACGCGCAGCGCGAGTCCGGCACCCAGTAGTACAGCAGCGAGGCCACCAGTGCCGTGTGGTCCACCTGGAGCGATCCGCCGGTCACGGCGGCGAGCGCCTTGAGCTCGGAGGCGAACACCAGGCCCGTGCCGCGCCGGAGCAGGAACAGCGGTTTGATGCCGAGTTGGTCGCGGGCGAGCACCAGCTCACCGGTGCGCTCGTCGAAGACCGCGAAGGCGAACATGCCGCGCAGTCGCGGCAGGCAGTCCGTGCCCCAGCGCCGCCACGCCTCCAGCAGCACCTCGGTGTCGGAGGTGCCGCGGAAGCGCACCCCGGCGCCGGTCAGTTCGGCCCGGAGTTCGGGCGCGTTGTACAGCTCGCCGTTGTACGTCAGCGCGAGGCCGTCCGAGACCATCGGTTGGGCGCCGGTCTCGGAGAGGTCGATGATGGCCAACCGGCGGTGCCCGAGGTGCACTTCGCCGTCGCCCGCGGGGTGGCTGTACCGGCCCGAGCCGTCCGGGCCGCGATGGGCGAGGACATCGGTGAGCCGCTCGATCACGGCCTTCCCGTCCGGCCATCGGTACGTGCCTGCGACGCCACACATGTTCTACCGCGCCTCCTGGTCGCTGTCCGGGGCGCCTGCGGCCGTCGTCGACGGCTGCCTCGTCCCGTTCTGCCGGGCCGACCGCGTCCGCGGTACGCCCGTCCTGTCCTGCGGTGCCGGTCGCCCGTCGGGGCCGCGCAGCGCGGTGTGCGGCCCGTCCCACAGCGTGCCGTCGGTCCGGTCCCGCGGGTCGGGGTCGATCAGCACCACGCCGATCACCCAGACGTCCCGGTCCGCGAGGTGTCGTGCCACGGTGTGCAGCCATGCCGCACTGGCGTGCCCGGCGCGCACCACGAGCACGGTGCGCTGCCCGAGGTGCTCCAGGTCGGTCCAGGCCGTGCCGGGAGCGAGCGAGCCGACGGCGATCCGGCGGGTGGGCCGCGGCAGGGACCCGGCGTCCTCGGCGCTGACCACCGTCAGGTCCCCGGGCGTGCGCTTGCCGTCCACGAGCCGGCGGTCCGGCAGCGCGTCGACGAGGGCCACCTCCCCCTCGTCCGCGAGTGCGGCGGCGAGGTCCACGGCGATCGCGGCGGCGCTGCGGGCGGCGCCCAGTTCCAGCAGCGAGACCGGTTCCGCGGGTCCGCGCACGGCACGGAGCAGGGTCGTGGCCAGCCGCTCCCGTGCCGCTCGGGTCCGTCGGCGGTGCCAGGGCGCCGGCCGCCGGCGCAGCTCCGCGAGGACCGAGGCGCCGAGGTGGCCGGCGATCTGCCGGCGCAGCACGGGGCGGTCCGCCACCACCGTGCCGACCACGGCCAGTGCGAGGCCGAGGGCGAGTCCGAGGACGAGCCCGATGCCCGCGTTGGTGACGGCCGTCTTGGGCAGGGAGTGCCGTACCGCGCGCGGCCCGTCCACGATCTGGGTGCCGGAGACGAGTCGGGGCGTGCCGGTGCGCGCTTCGGCGGCGCGCTGGTCGAAGTCGGCGATGCGCGAGTTGAGTTCGGCACGGCGGGCGAAGAGCGACTCGGTGCTCGCCGACGCCTTCGGGTCGCTGCCCGGCGGCCGGTCTCCGATGGTCTCGTTGACCTGGGCGAGTTCCTTGCGCATCCGGTCCCGCTGGTCGAGCAGCGCCTCGGCCTCGGCCTCGGCCGCCTCCCTCATCCGGCGCACGTGGTCCGTGACGAACGCGTCGGCCAGGGCCTTGGCCCGGGCCACGGCGTCCGCGTCGCTGTCTCCGGTCACGTCGATCTGCAACAGGTTGTTGGTCAGGCCGGTTCCCCAGTACTGCTGCATGAAGTCCTCCGGTTCCTCCGGGGACCCGAGGGCTTGCAGGGCCTGGCCGGCGATCCGGGTGGTTCCCAGCAGGGCGACGTCGGTGCGGATCAGCGTTCCGGTGTCGTTGGGTTGGTCCTCCTTGTGCGCGACCAGCACCTTGGTCACCGCGCTCGGCGGGGGCGGCAGCAACACCGCCAGTGCCGCACCGGCCACCAGCCCCAACAGTGCTGCGGTGCACCAGAGTCGGCGGCGTCTGATCACCGAGACCACCAGTGCCTGGAGGTCCAGGAGCGGAGTCGCGGCGGGCGACTTCGCCGTCGTGCTCGTCGTCACGCCGGCTCTCCCGTCGCCTGGCCTCGGTCCCCGGGCGCGGGAGCGTCGTCCTTCGACGCCGGGTCGGCGGACCCGGCCGGGCGGGTCAGGGCCGTGCCGGCGACGACGGTGCCGAGGAGCTCGTACCCGCCGTCCGTGCAGGCCCCGGCGACACCGGCGAGCTCCTCGGCGGTCCACCGGTGCGCGCTGAGCACGACCAGGGCGCCGGCTGCGGTGTCGTCACGGTCCGGCACCATCGGCCGGGACACCGAGACCCGCACCACCCGCAGCGCCGGACGGCCCCCGCCCGACGCGGGCGGAGGGGGAGCGTTCCGGGCCTCGACGACGAGTCGTTCCGCAGCACGGTGAGCGGTCTCGTCCCCCTCCGGGACGACCACCAACAGCTCGTGGGAGCCGGGCCGTTCGTCCCGGAGCCGGGCGCACACGCGCTGGTAGCGGATCCGGCTGCCGCTCTCGTCGCCCGCGGGGGACGGGCGTGGTGCGTCCCACCGGGTGTCGAGGGCGAGCAGGTGCCGGAGCCGGGCCCGTGGGTCGCGAGCTGCCGGGCTTGCGGAGCGGTCGACGGGCACGTCGACGGTGCCCAGGAGCACCGATCCCAGCGCCGCGGCGATCTCCGACTCGGTGCGCAACCGGCGGCTCGACCGTGCGGCCGCGAGGTGGCCGACGACCCCGAGCAGGAAGGACGACACCGCCCCCGCGCCGACGAGTTGCACCCGTGTCGGTGGCGCCTCCTCGGCCGGGCGGGCCGCCGGACCCATGACGACCATGCCGGACCTGCCGGTCGCCGGATCGGCCTCCTCCAGCTTCTTCACGGCCTCGTCCAGCGCGCTGCGCAGCTTTTCGAGCGTGGTCCGGGTCTGCACGCTCTCCACGGTCCGCCCCGGATCCGCCGCTTCGGCCAGGTCGGTGATGCGACGGTTGGTCTCCACCACCTTCTGCCGCAGCGCTTCGGGCCCCGTGGCCGCTTCCGGCTCGGCACCGCCGCCGGCGAGCCGCGTGGCGAAGGCGATGAACTCCTGGGCCACCCGGTCGGACAGGCGCTGCGCCCGCTCGGGGGTCTCGGCGGTGCCCGAGATCTTGATGATGGTTCCGTCCGTGGCCTGGGCGCCCACCCTGCCCCGGAGTTCGGCGGAGCCGACCCCGGTCCAGCCGAGTGCCGCGGCCGCGCGGTCGACCACCGTCGAACTGGTCGCGATCTCCACCTGGGTCAACAGTTCTCGTTCTTCCCACTGCCCCTGGAGCAGTACCGATGTCGACGTGGTGTACCGCGGAGGGAACACCAGCGAGGCGCCGTAGCCGACGAGTGCGCCCGTCAGGGCGAGGACCGTGAGGAGCCGCCCGCGCCGACGGAGGATCCGCCCGATGGTGACCAGGCGTATGGTGTCTTCGCTCAACGACGCGGTCGCTTCCCTATCCGTGTCCGGGCGCCCGCCGAGGTCCGGGTGCGGTCGCGGCAGGCAGCGGCGTAGGCGGCGAGCAGCGCCCGCTGGGAGTTGCGCCAGGAGAGTTCTCCGGTGATCCGCTCCTGGCCGATCTTGCCCATCCGCGCGCGCTTCTCCGGATCGTCCAGCAGGAGCGCGACGAGTTCGGCGAAGACGGCCTCGTCGTTAGCGGGCGCGTAGACGGCGGCGTCGGCGGCGGAGACCCTGGCCTCCCGGAGGTCGAACGAGACGATCGGGCGGCCCATCGCCATGTACTCCAGGACCTTGTTCATGGTCGACACGTCGTTGAGCGGATTGCGCGGGTCGGGGGACAGGCACACGTCCGCGGTGGACAGGTAGCGCACCAGGTCGGCGTCCGGGATGCGTCCGGTGAACTGCACCTGATCGGAGAGACCGAGTTCCCGGGACAGTTCCACCATCGCGTCGAAGGCGTCGCCGGAGCCGATGAACACCGCGTGCCAGTCGGTCCGCTTGAGGTCGTCACGGAGCTTCGCGAGGGCACGCAGGGCGTAGTCGACGCCGTCCTGCGGCCCCATGACCCCGAGGTAGCACAGCAGATGGGGTTTCCCGTTCTTCAACTCCGGTTCGGGTGGAACGGGTTGGAATCTCTCGACGGCGGGCGCACTGCGCACCACGAACACGTCCTCGGGACTGCGACCGCCACGGCGCACCGCCACGTCCCGGTAGCTCTCGTTCGTCGCGAGCACCACGTCCGCGGCCCGGTAGGTCAGCCGTTCCAGGGCACAGACGGCGCGGTAGAGCAGGTCCTCGCCCCGGTCGAACCGGGAGAGGTACAGCTCGGGCACCAGGTCGTGTTGGTCGAAGACGAAGCGGGCGCCGCGCCGCTTCAGCCGGAGCGCAGGCAGGAACAGCAGGTCGGGCGGGTTGCAGGCGTGGACCACGTGCACCGGGCCGACCTTGCGGGCCAGCCGGGCGGTGTGCCAGAGCGCCGATCCGTACTCCCGCAGGTAGCCGGCCGGACCGCCGGTGGCCGCCCGCAGCGGGTAGCGGTGGATCCGCACCCCGTCGATCACCACGTACGACTCCGTGTCCCGTTTGGTCCCCCGGGGGCAGATGACGTGCACCTCCCAGCCGGCGTCGCGCAGCGTCGTGCACTCCTGCCACACCCGCCGGTCGAACGGCACCGAGAGGTTCTCCACCAGGATCAGAGCGCGCCGACCGGTCCGGTCGCCGCTGATTGCATCACCAAGCAAGGCCCACGTACCCCGGTTCGGTACGACGCACGTCGGCGTCGGGAAGACGGATGAGATCGATGAGCAGCGGCGCGTCGCCGTGGGGCAGCGCCGCCAGAACCGCCGGGTCCCTGGTCCCGATCAGGCAGACCTCGGCGTGTTCGAGCACCTCGTCGACGGTGTCGGCGAGCAGGTGGGCCAGGTGGGGCAGGCGGGTCTCGATGTACTCGCGGTTCGCGCCGAGCAGTCGGGAGAGGCTCACGTTGGCGTCGTGGATCCGCAGGTCGTAGCCCTTGCCCAGGAGCCTCTCGGCCAATTCGACGAGCGGGCTCTCGCGGAGGTCGTCGGTGCCGGGCTTGAAGGAGAGGCCGAAGAGTCCGACCCGGCGTTTGCCGCTGCGTTCGACCAGGTCCACCGCCCGTTGCAGGTGCGCCGAGTTGGAGGGCAGCACGTGTTCGAGGATGGGGACGTCGACGTCGGCCCGCCGCGCGGCGTGGACCAGGCTGCGCAGGTCCTTGGGCAGGCAGGAGCCTCCGAAGGCGAAGCCGGGGCGTAAGTAGGCGGGGCTGATGTTCAGCTTCCGGTCGGCCAGGAACACGTCCATCACCTGGTGCGAGTCCACGCCGAGGGCCTGGCACACCGCACCCAGTTCGTTCGCGAAGCCGATCTTGAGGCCGTGGAACGCGTTGTCCGCGTACTTGATCGCCTCGGCCGTGGGAACCGGCACCCGGAACACCTCGCCGGGCAGGCCCTCGTAGAGTGCCGCCACCGCGTCGCCGCTGGTCGGGTCGAGTTCGCCGATGACGGTCTTGGGCGGGTCGAAGAAGTCCCGCACGCTGGTGCCCTCGCGCAGGAACTCCGGGTTGACCGCGACCCCGAAGTCCACCCCGGCCGTGCCGCCGGCGCTCTTCTCCAGGATCGGCACCAGCAGCTCGGTGCAGGTGCCCGGGAGCATGGTGCTGCGGAACACGACGGTCTGCCAGCCGCCCCGCTCGGCCAGGGCGGCGCCGATCTCCTCGGTGACCCGCTCCAGGTACGTGGTGCACAGGCTGCCGTTGGGCTCCGAGGGCGTGCCCACGCAGACCAGTGACACCTCGCTGCCGAGGATCGCCTCGCGGACGTCGCCGGTGGCGCGTAACGCCCCGGTCCGCACGACCTCGGCGGTCAGTTCGCCGATCCGTTCCTCGACCACCGGGGCCTTGCCGTCGTTGACCAGGTCGACCTTCACCGGGTTCACGTCCACCCCGATGACCTCGTGCCCCATGTCGGCCAGGCACGCGGCCGACACGCAGCCCACGTAGCCGAGCCCGAAAACGCTGATCCTCATGCTCCGTCCCTCCGCCCAGGCAGGCCCCCACGGCCTGCGGTCCGCACGCGGGTCGAACGACGACCCCCGCGCATCAGTAGGCCCCCTGCCCGTAGAACACCGCACGCAGCGTCTTCCACAAGATCACCGTGTCCAGGGCGAGCGACCAGTCCTCCACGTACCGCAGGTCCAGCCGGACCGCTTCCTCCCACGGCAGGTCGCTGCGTCCGCTGATCTGCCACAGACCGGTGAGGCCGGGCTTGACCAGCAACCGCCGCCGGATGTCCGGACCGTAGGCGGCCGACTCCTCCGGCAAGGGAGGTCGCGGACCGACCAACGACATCGATCCGGTGAGCACGTTGAAGAGTTGCGGGAGTTCGTCGATCGAGTAGCGGCGCAGCACCGCTCCCACCCGGGTCACCCGCGGATCCCGGCGGAGTTTGAACAGCAGGCCGGCACCCTCGTTGCGGTCGGCCAACTCGGCACGCGCCCGGTCGGCCCCCGCCACCATGGTGCGGAACTTGAGGATGGTGAACTCGCGACCGTCCTTGCCGACCCTGCGTTGACGGTAGAACGCCCCGCCCCTGCTGTCCACCAGGACGAGTGCTCCGACGAGCAGCATCAGCGGCGCGAACAGCATCAGCAGGATCGCGGCGCCCATCCGGTCCACGACCGCCTTGACCGCCCGGCGGCCTCCGGTGAAGGTCGGCATGCTGACCCGCAGCAGCGGTATCCCGAGCACCGCGTCGACGTGCAGCCGCGGGCCGGCGACCTCCATGAGCACGGGGGCGACGACCATGTCGGCGTCGCTGCCCTCCAGGTTCCAGGCCAGCCGCTGGAGCCGGTCGGGCGACCAGTGCGGGTCGGGGGTGACCGCGACGACGCGGTAGCCGCCGCGGCGCACGTGGTCGGCGACGTCCACCAGCCGGCCGACGACCGGCACTCCGTCCAGTTGGTCGCCGTCGAGCCCGCGGCCGTCCGTGGTGCAGACCGCGTCCACCCGCCAGCCGAGGTGCGGGAACTTGCGGGCCCGGGTGATCAGGTCGCGCACGGTGGCCGTGCTCCCGGCGGCGAGCACCGGTCTCAGGCACCGCCCTTCCTTGCGCTGCTTGTGCAGCCGGAGGCGCAGGAGGTAGCGCGCGCTCATGGTGACCAGCGCGATCGCGGGGATCGCGACGAAGATCCAGAGTTTGATGTTGCGCGAGGTGAGGGCGATCCCGCCGAGTGCCAGCACGACGGCGGCCATGAACAGCGAGTGCCCGAGCCGGCGGAACTCCTCGGCTCCCTGGCCGAGTACGGCCGGGGACCAGGACCGGCTCACCGCGAGCGCTCCCAGCACCAGCAGCTCGGTGCCGAAGGCGAGGATGCCCCACTTCTCGTGCCAGTTGGCGGCGTCCCGGACCCCGAAGAAGTTGCCGATGGCCGCCACCACGAAGGCGGTGGCCAGGGCATCGCTGGCGATCACGGTACGGCGGTAACGTTCCTCCCAGTCGATCTCGGGGCGGCCGATCACCCCGTTCGCCAGACGCCCGTGTGCCGACGGCAACGGGTTGGCTAATCCCCCCTGCTCCACAGAACCCCCCAGGTTCCCAGCGGTTCGACGTGTGCGCCTTACACTGTTCCTTCGAGAGGCCCCCGCCTCCCGCGCCGCGCTGTTCCTCCCGGAAGACCTCGGTCTCCCGCGCATGCCTTTCCGACGAGGTCCCTGCCGTGCGAACAGCCCACCCCGGCGGCAGCGGACACGGCTGTGCCCTGCTGAACCTTCACCGTGTGCAGAACCCGTTCGACCTCGGACGCTCCCCGCGTCCAGGGCCCCCCTCGGGCTCCGTGATCGCCCGCCCCCCGCGGTGCGGGGGCGGCGAATGCTGGCTGTTCGTCACGCCGGACTAGAGATCGTTCATCGTTCGTTTCGCTTCCGAGCAGCTGAAGCACGGTCAATCTAGACCATCGGCGCCGGTATGGAGAGGGGGTGTGTGCAATTTGTGTTCAAGGTTTGGAACTGGATCTTCCGATCGGTGTGCGCCCAACGGCCTTGGGACGATGGGGACATGCCCGGTGACCTGCGCCGATGGACGTTCCCGGGCCCCCCGGAACCAACAACTCCGAGGCGTACCGGCACTGCGGCCGGGACGCTCCCCCGTCCTGCTGACAGCTCCAGTAGGAGCATCGCGACGGAGCCGCGTCTACGCAGTAGTGATGAGTGATCCACAACTGACCTTCTGCGTCACCTAGTTCGACCGTTGCATCCCGCTGCCTCTGCGCCGGGGCGTGCGCCTGGGGGCGCACGAGGTGCGCGAGGCGAGCCAGCCGAAGGACGGGGAACGCACGACCCGATCACGTCGGCCTCGGACGCCCTCCGCAGGCGCAGGACCGGACGGGCGGGCGAGACCCCGTCAGCGCCACCGGACCGGAGATCGGCCCGAGGCTGATCGCACGGGCCCGGAGGAACCCGGGCCGGCATCCGGCCGGCGCTCGGGTCGGACACCCGGCCGGGCCGGGAGGAACCCGACCCGAGCGCCGGTGGTCATGCCGGACGGCTGAAGCGGCGGGCGGCCCAGAGCAGGGCGGTCGCACCGACCGCCAGGAGGAGGGCGCCCTCGACGAGGAGGGAGGGCTGCCGCCCGAACCACTCCATGCCCGCGCCGGCCCGGTCCGGTGCCCTCAGCTCGATGCAGCCGCGCAGCAACTCCACTCCGTGGGCCAAGGGGTTGGCGACGGCCAGCGCGTTGGCCCAGCCCGGCAGGGACTGGAGCGGGAAGAAGCCGCCGGAGAGGAAGAGCAGCGGCATCATCACCAGCCCGAGCAGCGTGTGGAACACCTCGGGGCGATCGAGGCCCACGGCCAGCGCCAGGGACAGGGCGGTGATGGTGAAGGAGGTCATCACCATGCCGGCGAGGAGCAGGACCAGCAGGAGGGGGTCGTAGGGCAGGCCCACCGCGCCGGACAGACCGAGCAGGACGGCACCCTGGATCGTGGAGACGGCGGTACCACCGGCACAACTCCCCAGCAGCAGGGTGGACCGGTTGACCGGGGCCATCAGGAGTTCCCGCAGATAGCCGCTCTGCCGGTCGGTGATCAGGCGGATGCCGACCATGATGGCCGGCGCCTGAACGGTCATCATCAGGATGCCGGGGAAGAGGAAGGTCTGGTAGCCGACGCCCAGCGAGGAGTGGGGGATCAGCGCGGCCAGCCCCCCGCCCAGGATGAAGAGGTAGAGCACCGGCTGGATCAGCATCAGGGCGGTGTGGGTGGGCTGGGCCGACAGGCGCAGCAGATCGCGGTGGAGCAGGGCGTGCACGGCACGCAGTTCATGGCGCACCCGGATCAGCGGGGCGCGTGCCGGGCCGTGCGGAGCGGCGGTGGCCGGTTCGGGGGAGACGACGCCCGGGGTGCGGGAGGGCGGGGTGGTCATGGGCCCTCTCAGGATCCGGAGTTCGGTACGGGGCGGGGGCGGGCGACGGTGTGGATGCTGCGGCCCGTGTGGTGGAAGAAGACGTCGTCGAGCGTCGGCGGGGTGGCGGAGGCGGCGTGCACGGCGATGCCGTGGGCTTCCAGTGCCGCGCACAGCCGGGGGATCCAGGCGCTGCCGTCGGGCATGCGCAGGCCCACCCCCTCGGGGTCCACGGCGACGGTGGCGTCCTGGGGGGTGATCCGGCGGACGACCTTGCCCGCCGTGGCGTCGTCACTGGTGCGCAGTGTCACCCGGTCGTCGCCGATGGCGGCCTTCAGCACCGCGGGCGTGCCGTGGGCCACGATGCGGCCGGCGTCGATGATGGCGAGGCGGTCGCAGTTCTCCGCCTCCTCCAGGTAGTGGGTGGTCACGAAGGGGGTGCTGCCGTGCCGGTCGCTCAGCGTGCGCAGGTGTTCCCAGATCTGGGCCCGGGCATGGGGGTCGAGCCCGGTGGTCGGCTCGTCGAGGAAGAGCACCCGCGGTGCGTGCAGCAGGCCCCGCGCGAGCTCCAGGCGACGCCGCATGCCACCGGACAGGGTCCGCACGGGAGCACGCCCGCGGTCGCCCAGTCCGACCACGTCGAGCAGCTCGGCGGCGCGCGGCCGGACCCGGCGGCGGCGCATGCCGTGGAGGCGTGCGTGGATGTGCAGGTTCTGCTCGACCGTCAGATCCGGGTCCAGGGCGCTGTGTTGGAAGACCATGCCGACCCGTCGCCGTACCCGCTCCGGGTGGGTGAGCACGTCGACGCCCGCCACGACCGCCTGTCCGGCGGTGGGGCGGGCCAAGGCGCAGAGCAGGGCGATGGTGGTGGACTTGCCGGCGCCGTTGGGGCCGAGGAAGGCGAAGGTCTCGCCTTGCAGCACGTCCAGGTCGAGGCCGCGGACGGCGTGGGTGGTGCCCGCCGCTCCCGTGTAGGTCTTGGCCAGCCCGCGGGTGCTGATGGCGCGTTCCGACCCGGAAGCGGCGTGCGCCGGGTGCGGGTTCTGCGGTGCGGACGTCGGACGGGCTGCACGGGGCGGGGTGGGGTCGCCGGTGTGCGGCTGCATGTCGGAATCCTCGTCTGCGGGGTGCGATGGGCGGAGGGCGCGCGGGGAATCCGACCGCTCCGGCCGGCGGCTGCCCTGGGGCGACCGCCGACCGGAGGGCCGTCTCTGCTAGGCGCAGCTGATGCCGATGCAGATGGTGTTGAGGAGGGTCAGCAGGCCGACGCACTCACACGTCGCGGCGAACGGGGCTCCGTCGACGCCGACGGGGTCGGTCTCCGGAAGGGCGTGCAGGCGGGCCAGCAGTTCGAGGGCCTGGTTCTCCATGACATTCTCCTTCTCCAGTGAGGTGGCGACAGGTTCCCTGCCGCTCAACCCGGCTGCTGGACCATCCAGTGCCGGGGGTCGGTGTGGCGTACCCGTAGGAGGAACGCCAGGATTCCCGCGGAGCCGTCGCTCCAGCCGGTCGAGACGTCCCCGTACTCGTTGGGGAAGACGACGTGGCCGTTGCGGTGGGCCCGTTCGGAGACGATGAGGCGGGCCAGGTCGGCGGCGTGCGCACGGTGGGCGGTGTCCCCGGTGGCCTCGGCCAGGTCGAGGAGGAAGTCTCCGTTGCCGGCGAGCCCGTGGCACTGGGTGAGGGGGGCACGGGAGGCGCGCTCCACGACGGCGCGCGCGGCTCCCCGGGCGAGGTCCCCGAACCGCTCGTCGCCGGTGACCCGCCAGAGCCGGGACAGGAAGGACCCGATGCCCGCGGACCCGTGACACCAGTACGGGGCGGTGGGCACGTCCGCGGTCTGGGCCGGCCACTGGACGGCCCCGCCGATCGTCACGGCATCGGCCACCAGGCGCTCGCCCACCGCGGTGGCGAGGTCCAGGTGTTCCCGACGGCGGGAGACGTCCGCGGCGGCGAGGAGGAAGCAGCCGATGCCCGATGCTCCGTGCGCGAAGCCGAGATAGCGTTTGCCCGGCTCGGCGGAGGCCGCTTCCGCGGGCACCGGCCAGCTCACCCCGGTGGGATCCCGCCGCACGACGGCGGTCAATCGGTCGGCCGCCTCCACGACCGCCTCGGCGAACCGCGCGTCACCGGTGCGGTGCCACAGATGGGCGGCAGCCAGTCCGCTGCCCGCCGTGCCGTGGGTGATGTCGTGGTGGAGCGTCGGCTCCTGCGGGGCCAGGGCGACGGCCACCGCGTGGTCCGTCAAGGTGCGGTCGTCGACGGCGCGCCCGGCCTCGTACAGGGCCCAAGCCGTCCCACGGCCGCCGAAGTGCAGTCCGGAACGCACGGAGCGGGTACCGGTCCGGGCCGCGATCCAGTGCCCGGCGGTGGAGATCAGCGCCGGCAGGCGCGGGTCGCCGGTGAGTTCGAAGTACCGCGTCAGGACCGCCAGGACACCGGCCGCGCCCTGCTGCACGGTGCAGGGGTCGGTCTCCCCCGCGGTGGTGGACACCGGCCACAGTCGCCGGTCGTCCTGCGGGGTGATCGAGTCGACGAGGTGGTCCACGATCCCGGCCACCGCGGCCTGGATCACCTCGTGCGACTCCTCGCTCCGGTCCTGCCCGGAGGCAGTGCGCACGGGGTTCGCCGTCTCCTGTGCCCGGTCGAGGGCCTCGCGCGCGCCGGCCGGATCCCAGCGCTCGACGGGCTCGTCCTTCATCAGTCCGAGGATGGTCTCCGGGAGGCCCTCCGGCAGGGGGAACGGGTCGGCGCAGGCGGCCAGCCAGGCGGCGAACCGCTGTTCCGCGGGCCGGTCGGCCGGTTCCTCGGAGAGCAGGTTCGGCACTCTGCCGAGGAGGACGAAGCAGATGGTGGCACCGAGGCTGTAGTAGTCCCCGGTGGGCGAGACGGGTGCGTCGACCAGGCGTTCCGGGGGGCTGAAGCCGGGGGTGCCCACCCGGGTCGGCAGTGGGGGGTCGTCTTCCAGGACGGCGAGTTCCAGGTCGATGAGGCGTAGTTCGCCGTCCGGGCGGACCATGACGTTGGCGGGGGTGAGGTCCCGCAGCACGCAGCCGTGGGCGTGGGCCGCCGCCACCAGGTCCACGAGCCGCCCGGCCTGGGCCAGCGCCTCGATGCGGTACTGCCCATGTCCCGCGTCGCGGAAGCGCTCGGCCACCCAGGTGCGCAGGGGCACGCCCGGGACCTCCTCCTGGGCCAGGAACAGGTGGCCCCCGTGCTCGAAGGTCGCCAGACCCTCCGGCGCCAACCCGGTGCCCTTGAGCTTCTCCAGCGTTCGGGCCTCGGCACGCAGCCAGTCGCGGACATCGCTGCCGGACCGGTCGGCCTCCACGTGCGGCCTGGCCTCCTTGATCACCACGGGGGCGCCGGTGGTGACGTCCGTTCCCCGGTAGACGCCGCCCTTGTTGGTGTGCCGGATCGCCTCCCGCACCGAGAAACGGCCGCCGAGCAGCACCGGTTCGCTCGCCGTCCGCTCGGCGCGCGGCGCAACCGGTACCGACGCGGGGAAGGGGCTGACCGCCCAGGGGGGCGGGTCGTACTGCCCGGAGCGCTTGTCCTCCACGGGGTTGCCTTCGGGGTCCTCGATGTACCACACCAACAGGCCGTCGTCCGACAACCGGCGCCGACCGACGAAGGCTCCGTAGCGGTAGTGCACCAGGCTGTGCGCGGCGTACGGCTGGTCCGACAGGATCCGCGGACCGGCCAACCCCGCCGTGGCCCGGTGCAACTCCTGTGCGAGACGGGCCGCGTCGGCGTCGGAGCACGGGTACACGGTGATGAACTTGCCCGAACTCCCCCGTGGTGTGGCTCGGGAGTTGAGGGCACTCACCTGTTCCAGCGAGCGGGCGAACTTGAACGCCGACTCGTCCCGCAGCAACACGCCCAGGGACTTCATCAGCACCTCCGGCGCGGAGGCGGCCGTTGCTGACACGTGTAGCTTCCAACCCTGCTCGCGCTGCGCCGCCGAGTCGGGCGTCAGGCGGCACCACATCTCGTCGGTGCGGGACGTCCACCGCGCGCTCGTGCCCGTCTCCTGCAACACCTCGCCGAGAACGCCTTCGAGGTCGACTCCGGTCGTCGGGCCCGAGCGCCCGCCCGTCCCCGCGGCTTCCTGCGCTCCCCGATCGAATGCGTCGTCGAGGTCGGCTCCCATAGTCTGGCTCGTCATGCACGTCTCCCTCAACGGCGAGAACCGCCGGCGAAAATATGCCCGTTCACATGAACGTAACAAAGTAGGCCCGACGGGCAGTACGAGAAGCAATGAGCGCGCGGTGTCTTTTCGGGGACTAGGGCGCCCACCAGCGCAGAGCGCGCCACGAAGGGCGCACGTCACGTCAACGGGAAGGAATTCGTCCGCCCGATGGGCGGCATATCGCCACCCCTCCCCGGGAACACCACCGACTTCACCCCACCCGCCCGCCATCCATATCCCTCAACGAACACCCTGGTCAGAGCGGGACAAGAGTTCCCGAGCCACCCCACCCACTCTTCACCCACACCACAGCGCCCCCCTGCGTTCGCCACCCCTGCACCACAAGACAGAAATTCGAACGAGACAGCGAATGAAGTCACCCACACGGGTATTCACAGCATTTCCTAGCACATGCCTTCGCCGCACAACTCCCCTCGTCGCGGAGAAATCACCCAGGACCCCCGAGGCCCTCGAATCGGACACACGATCAACACTCGAACGGATGCTCCGAATAAGTCGCACAACCCGAGGGCGCGGGGAAGTCCGCCCCGACCCGGACGCTACGGCGTCCTTCGACGAGGACGTTGCGGGCCGCGTTGTGGTCGCGGTCGTGCACCGTGCCGCCCTCGGCGCCCACCCGCTCACGGACGTGGAGAGGCTTCGGGCCATCCCGGAATCCGCAGGTCGAGCAGCCTGGGAGGAGGGGAAGGCCCGGTCCACCGTGGAGAAGGTACGGCCGTGTTTGACCGCCTTGTACTCCAGCATGCCGAGGAACGCGGACCGTGCCGCGTCATGCACGGACTCGGCGAGACGGGTGCGTCCGCAGGCGCCTCGTCGGGCGAGCCCGATCGCCGCCGGTCGTCGGCGAGCATCCGTGGAGTTCGGTCACCGGTTCGGTCGTCACGCCGTCCCGCCCGTCCGGTGCTGCCGCAGCAGATGCATGCGCCTCCCCCGGCGGCCGGAACGGCCCGCCCGCAGATCGCGGTGATCACGGTAGGGGCTCTGCCGCGGTGAATCCGGCGTCTACTGCGGTAGTTCTTCCGGTTTCCGCAGGGCGGCTGCGACGAGTTGGGCGGCCAGGTCCGTGAGCGCCTGCCGTAGTTCGTCGGGACGGTGGACGGTGAAGGGCCACTCCAGGGAGGCGAGCACATGGGCCATGCCGTCCAGCCGCTCTGCCCGTGCGCGCATCAGGACGCCGGTGGGCCGGGCGGTGAGGGTCACCGCTGAGCGAGGTAGCCGGCGAGCGACCTCATCGAGGGGGCCGTGGATCGTCACCTCGACCTGCCAGCGGTAGGTCCCCTGGGCGAGGGTCGAGGTGAGGTGGGCGACGGGGTCGAAGCCGTCGGGAGCGGTGAAGCTGTCGGCTCGGGCGGTGACGGAGGCGATGCGGTCGATGCGGAAGGTCCGCAGGCTGTCGCGGAGGTGGTCGTGGCCGACGACGTACCAGCGGCCGGTGTGGAAGACCACGCCGTAGGGGTCGATGTCGCGTTCGGTGTGTTCCTGGCGCCAGGAGTGGTGGCTGATACCGACGGTCGTGCGGGCGCGGGACGCCTGGGCCAGTGCCAGGAGGACGCCGGTGCCGGGTGCCTGGCCGGTCACGGCGTTGGCGGTGAACGACAGGGTCTCCCGCATGGCGGCGAGCGGTTCGCGCAGGGCGTGCGGAAGCACCCGCTCGACCTTGGCCAAGGCACCGGCACTGGCCGGCGCGGCGGTGCCCATGCCCAGACGTTCCGCCGCGAGCAGGCCGAGAACGACGGCGAGGGCCTCGTCGTTGGTGAGGACCAGCGGTGGCATCCGGTAGCCGCGGGCCAGTCGGTAGCCGCCGTAGCGGCCGCGTTCGGCCTCCACGGGGATGCCCACGTCGCGTAGGTGGGCCGTGTAGCGGCGCACGGTGCGGACGTCGGTGTCCAGGCGGTCTGCCAGCTCCGCTCCGGTGAGCCGGGCATGGGACTGGAGCAGTTCCAGCAGGGTCAGCACGCGGGTGAGGGGATGCGACACGGATCACTCGGCATTTCAGGGCGGATTCTGTCCGGTATCGACTCTACGCTCCCGGCAGCACCTACTTCTGGGAGATCACATGGCCACCTTCGTACTCGTTCCCGGCGCCTGGCTCGGCGCGTGGGCTTGGGAGGACACCGCCCGCGCTCTGCGGGAGCGCGGCCACACGGCGCTGCCGCTGACACTGACCGGCCTGGCCGAACACGCGGACCGGGGCGGACCCGAGACGGACCTGGACACACACATCGCGGACATCACGGGATGCGTCGAGCGGAACGATCTGCGCGAGGTCACGCTGGTCGCCCACAGCTACGCGGGCGCTCCGGTGACCGGGGCGGCAGGACGTCTCGGTGACCGGCTGGAGCGCGTGGTCTATGTGGACAGCGCTCCATTCACCGCGGGCATGTGCATGCTCGACCTCATGCCGCCGCAGGTGGCCGACCAGCTGCGCCGGCAGGTCGACGCGTCTGGCGACGGGTGGCGGCTACCGATGCCGCCGTTCGAGGTCCTGGGCCTGTCCAGCAGTCTCGACGGGCTCGATGAGGGCCAGTTGGACGCCCTGCGCACGGGTGCCACCCCTCAGCCGTTCGGCACCTACACCCAGCGCCTCGCCGACCCGGCCGAACCCGGTCCCGGTGTGGACCGCGTCTTGGTGGCGTGCCATGACTTCACGGGGCTGCTGGATGCCGGGGTGCCGATGCTGGCCTACCTGAACCAGCCGCCGTGGCGGCGCTTCGACCTGCCCACCGGGCACTGGCCGATGCTGTCCGCGCCCGCCGAACTCGCCCGCGTCCTCGACCAGGCCGTCTCCTGACCGCGCCGGCCGAGAGGCACGGCCCGACGCCCGACCACGAGAGCGTCCGCAGGCTGTGGGCCGGTGCGCAGGCCCTGGCCGACGGAGCACGTGGGGCATCTGCCGAGGCGGTCGTCCGACGGGTCTTCGCCGTCCAGGCGCAGGACGCCACGGCCGCCGACCCGGGCATCCGGGTACGCGGCCGGGGCGTCACCGCCCGGGCTATCCGCACGGCATACGAGAAGGAGCGGAGCATCCTCCGCAACTGGTGCATGCGCGGCACCCTGCACACCGTTCCCGGCGACGATGCCCGCTGGGTGTCGCGCTTGCTGTCCCCGCGGATTCCTGCCGCAACCGGCCGCCGCTACCAGCAGTTGGGCCTGGACGATGATCTGCGCCAGCGCGCCGACCGTCTCATCCGCCGCCTTCTCACCGTGCACGGCCCGCTTACCCGGGCCGAGTTGACCGAGCGCCTCACGACCCTCGGTATCTCGCCGAACGGGCAGGCGCCTTTCCACCTGATCCGCCACGCAGCACTCACGGGCGTCCTCTGTCACGGTCCGCAGCGCGCCGGTGAGGCCACGCACGTACTGCCCGACGACTGGCTGCCCGCCACCGGGGACGCCCGGCGGGGAGGCGATCAGTTCTCCGATCACGCTATCGCTTCCCTACGGCCCATCGCGTACGGTCAGTTGACCCGCCAATATCCGTTGCTGACCCGATCTCCGGGCTTCCAGTAGAAGACCCTTCCGCGATCACTGTCGTAGTCGAAGTGATCGTTCGGCGCGTACAGGTACGCCTTCTCCGTCGTGTTGTAGAGGGTGATGGTGTCACCTTTCACCACGGCGGAAATGCCACCTCGTTTGATTTCCTTGGATGCGGCGACAGCGGAGGCGTTCACCGCCCCGTCGGTACTGATATCCCCTGTAGCTCGCACGGCCATTTCCGCGACGAGGTTCGATTTCGCGGTGAGAACACCTTCAGCCGTCAAGGTCTTCTTCGCGACCAACTCCCCGTTCACGGTGAGATCCTGGACTTCAGCGGCTCCGGCGGGGACGTTCAGGCCGCCTGTAGCGGTGATCGTCTTCGCTTCGAGCGAGCCGCTTGCTTTCAAGCTTGCACCCGAGACCTCACCATCACTGTGGATCTTTCCACCGCTCTTGATTTCACCCTTCGGTAGATTGATGCCCTGCTTGTCCGCGCCGATCTCGATCTTTGCCTCATCGACTTCGATCAGCGTTCTTCCCGTCACGGTCAGACCGGTGAGTTGCGGATTGCGGATGTTGACGGTGGTGGTTTGCGTGTGAGTGGTCTCCGCGATGACGTACTGGAGTTGGAAGGTCGTGTCGCGGTAGACCTCGCCTTTCCAGGTGTAGTCAAACCGACCGTCGTTCTTCCCCGTCTTGTCATGGTCGGGTTTGACCGTCTCCTTCGCTCCCGGTCCACAGATGATCTTGTATTCGAGTTTCGGGCCACGCCACTTGAGGACGACCTTTTCGCCCGCTCCCACTTCCTGGCCGAGCTGCTGCTGATCGGCGGCTTCCGCGTGGAAGTCCTGGACGGGCTCGGGGGGGACGTCGGGGCGCGGGTACTTGGTCAGGGGAAGGGTGGCGAAGCGCGGGTTGGGCGGCCACTTCTTGGGGTCGGTCGTGGTCTTTTCTCTGATCACGATGCGGGCGGTGCCGGGTTTGGTGCTGATCTTGCAGTTGCGGAAGATGAAGGCGGTTCCGGTGCTGGTGACCTCGACGTTGTCATGTCCTTTGGGCTTGGTGGCTTCGAAGATGGCGTAGTCGCCTTCAGGGAGGGCGGCATCGGAGTTCTTGTCGACGGCCTGGATGGTCCAGCCGTCCGCGCTGGCGTCGCCTGACTTGTCGCTGAGCAGACTCTGGGCGAGGTGGCCGTAGGGGATGGAGATGATGATGCTGCTGCAGTAGACAGTCTCGGTTCCTCCATTGGAGACCACGATCTGAAGAGTGCTGAGCGGGGTGGTTTCGTCGGCCGCGGCCCGGAGCGGGAAGGGATCGCTGATGATGGCGTAGTCGAGCAGCGGCGCGTTGTCGTCTGTCATGGCGATGTGCTCCATTGGCGTGGGGCGGGTGAGCAGGGCGGATCAGTCAAGGAATCCGCCGGTCAGGCGCAGGTACCCGGTGCGTACGGTGGGGTGGTCCTCGTCGAGGCGAGCCGTCTCGTCGATCTGGACGAGGGGTTCTTGGTGCCAGGCTGGGGGTTTGCCCGCTTCGGTGGTGTTGAGTTCCGACCAGTTCCAGGCACCCCGGGCGGCGGTGGGGTGGGGCAAGGCGAGGGCGGTGGTGAACGCGGACTTGTTGGGCTTTGCGTCGGGGTCGGGGACCGCGCGGGGTGCGGTGAGGACGGGGCTCAGGCGCAGGGCGGTCTGCATCGCGGCGAGTGCGGCGCGGGTGAAACGTGCGGGCAGTTGCAGGGGGGTGACGGGCAGCAGGTCGGTGGTGGCGTGGACAGCCGCCTGGGGGTCGAACAGCACGGTCAGGTAGGTGTGGGTGGTGGAGTCGGCGGGCAGTCGGTGCCAGTTGTCGGCGGCGATCTTCTTGATGTAGCCGGTCTGCTTGGTGTCGGGGGCCGTGTCCACGGCGTAGAAGGTGGCGTAGTCGGTGAAGGCGCTCTCGGTGGTGTCGGCCGTCTGGTTGGGTTCGGTGAAGTAGCCGATGAGTCCGTCGCCCAGTTGTCCGGCGTTGCCGAGGCGGATGGGCCAGTGGAGTTCGAGGTGTGACATCGTGGCGGGCGGCTTGCCGTTGTTGTCCTTCACACGCTTTCGCCACTGGGTGAGGGCCTGCCAGTCCAGGGCGTGTTCCCAGCCGGGATCGCTGACGGGCGGGCCTTCGAGTTCGATGCCCATGCGGGCGCGGGCCAGGGCGAGAGGCCGCCCGAGGAGGGTGCCCATGACGTCGTCGCCGTAGGGGTTACCGGGGTCGATACCGTGCAGGACATGGGCGATGGTGGCCAGCAGTTCCAGAAAGGCGGTCTGTCCCTTCGCGACGAGTTCGGTGGCGAAGTCGTGGAGGACGGGCTGGTCCTTCTTGAGCTGGTCCAGGGTGTGGACGGCGGAGTCCGGCAGGGGCGACCAGGCCACGACGGTGGTGACTTTCTCCTCTGCCAGCGTGAGTTGGGGGCGCAGTTCGCCCAGGGGCTTGCCGTCCGCGGCGTAGCAGAGCAGTGCCCGGTCGACGTAGTTGGGGACGATCCACGCGCCCACGGGGGTGGTGCCCGCGCTCATGTCGACGTACCGGGTCTTGTCGTTCTGGCTGACAAAGTCGAAGCGCAGGCGCGCGGGTTGCAGCAGACGGGGCGGGAGCTGGACGAAGCGGTCTTTTCTGGTGCTCTCGGCGTACCTGCCGTTGGGCTTGAGGCTGTCTCCGATGAGCGGGGTGACGAGGTCGCTGTCCTTTTGCAGGACGGCGTCGAGGCTCTGGCCGAACTCGTCAACGACGGTCAGGGCGGCGACGGCGAACTGGCCTGCGCGGATCTGAGTGAAGCCGGACGCTTGCCATCCCTCGAAGGGCAGGGGCAGCGGGCCGGGGTCGGGCAGGTGGTCGAAGGCATCGCCGACGAGTTCACCGACTCGGCCGGGCGGGGACAGGTTGGGAGCCTTGTCCCGTCCGGCGAGTGCGTCGGTCAGGCCGTCCGTCCTCTGGGAGAGCACGTCGGCTTGGGCGACGGTGTCGGCGAAAGCGGTGAACGCGGCGGCGAGTCGTCTGCCTTCCTCGTCCGGACCGGCCTCGGCGGCGTACTGCCGGGCGACGGCGACCATCTTGTGCTGGGGCAGAGGGACGAGGAAGCGGCGGCCGATGATCTCGTTGCGCCCCAGGTGCGGATCGGGTGCGCCGTTCGTCCATGTGTAGCGGCCGCCGTCGA
This sequence comes from Streptomyces sp. NPDC002490, assembly GCF_040296045.1. NCBI lineage: Bacteria > Bacillati > Actinomycetota > Actinomycetes > Kitasatosporales > Streptomycetaceae > Streptomyces > Streptomyces sp. NPDC002490. Next base: position 43,097 of record NZ_JBEOWM010000012.1, read on the forward strand.
ACTCCCAGTTCGCCTTCTTCGACTCCTGGTCGGTGTGCGGGACGTGCCAGTAGCGGACCTTCCACTGGTACAGCAGGGGCTTCCACGGCTGCCGCCACGTCGGACACTTGAGATCCTCCGGAACGTTCGGCCCGGGTTTGCCGATCAGGTGGACGAACTCAGCGAGAAGGTCGGGCACCAGCGAGGGCAAGTTGTCCAGGTGCAGCTTGGCGAACTCGGCGGGCAGGCTGTGATCGCCGAGGAGTTGGGTGTGGGTACGGCAATTGAGCAGGCTTCCGGGGGCGGTGGAAGTGGTGAGTGCCGAGTGAGGCTTGCCGCCCCGGGTCTGGCCCAGGACGACGGTGGGGTCCGTTGCCTGCCAGAACGAGGGCAGCGCCTCACTGCGCAGCTCCCAGCCACCCTGCGTCGTGGCGTTGTGCTCGGTGAGCGCCTCGGTGGCCTTCGCCAGCCGGGTGGCGTAGTCGGCGACCTGTTTCCGACGGCGCACGACTTCGTCGGCGAGGCGTCCGCATTCGGTGGTGGCGGTCTTGCCCGCGCCGGTCTCGGCGATCTCCTGGTAGAACTGCTCGCGTGTGTACTGAGGAGGCAGCAGGGGACGCCCGTGCATCCACCACAGGGTGTAAAGGCGCTGTTGGAGGGCACGCAGTTCCCGTTGGGCCTCGTCGAGGTCTCTCTGACAGGTGTTGAGGTCGGCCAGGAGCTTCTCGGCGGCGCTGGAAGCCGTGGACCAGGTGACCTCCGCCGGGTTCCGCGGGGCGTTGCCGTTGGGATTCGTGGTCGGTACCAGGCGCCAGGCGGTGCCGCCGGCGCGCTGTTCGAACCAGCTGCGGTGCGTGTCCTGGGCAGCGAGGATGTCCCCGTCCGGGCCATCGAGGGTGTCCAGGTGTCCGGCGGCGAACATGTGGAGGAGGTGCGCCGCGTCGTCGCCCGCCTTGAAGAGGTCGGGTTTGGCGGCGGCGGCCTCGTCCGCGCTGGACCCGAAGGCGATGGTGATCTTCGTCTTCTCCGGGAAGTCGCTGTCGGGTGGCTGGGGAGCGCCGGGCTTCCAGTCGATCCCCGCGATGCGCCCGCAGTACAGGGTGGAGGTGGGTGTCCAGCTGGCGGAGGTGTCCGTGCTGACCTGCCATCCGAGGTCGGCCAGGACTTCCGCCAGCGTCTGCTTCTGGGTCTTCTTCTGGTTGAGGTCGAGCAGACGGATGAGTTCTTCCTGGCCCGAGTCGGAGTACCAGCCGATCACCTGGTAGTCGACGGCTCCGGAGGAGAGCCCAGTGAGCGGGTCGTGCAGGGAGAACACGTTGCGGTGGTAGGGCTCGAAGATGTGGAAGGTCATCAGGCCCGGCCCCACCGCGGTGAGGAACAGCTCCTTGCGGTGCTTCGCGGCCGGTTCCGTCCAGGCTTGCGCGCTGGGCCCGATGTCCGTGGCACGGCCGATCCGGGTGGTGACGAGCGTGGACCGGTAGGGCGTCTTCGTCGGTTCGTCGGCACCGTTCTTGACCGGGTGCACGAAGGGTGACGCACCCTTACGCGAGTCGAGGTAGTCGCTCTCCACCAACCAGGCCCCTGCCTTGGTCTGGTCGGTGCCGACGCGGCGCACCACCAGCCATCGGTTGGGCACGAGCGGGAACTCGCTGCGGCCGCCTGGGGTGCGGGGTCGGCCGTGGCGCAGGCCGGCGGGAAGCTGCCATCGCACCACGACTCCGTTGTCCAGGTACTGGCTGCTGTTCTTGCTGTTCCAGGACGTGTCGTTGGAGAACGCCCGGGGTTCGGGAGTGGCGTTGTAGTGGAGCAGCTTGTATTCGGGAACCCAGCGGCGGAACCCCCTGCCGCCGCGCAGGCGGACGGCGTCGGTGACGGCGAGGGCGTCCACGGTCACGGGGACGATCAGCTGGGAGGCGGTGTCGGTCACGTGTGCTGGCCTTCGTCTCAGGATGCCGGGCGGGGTTGGACGCTGAAGGTCCGCCGCTGGGCCGCGTTGATCATCTGAATGGCGAACTCGCTCGGCGTGAGGGCGTCCGTGCTGGTGCTGCCGGGGTCCATGAGCTCGTGCTGGAGGAGGGCGGCCCGCAGCTTCCTGGCCAGCTCGGTGACCTTGAGGACGTTGTCCGGACCGCCCGCGGGCGTGGGCCTCAACAGAGAGCGCAGCTTCTCGGTGCCGGGGTCGGGGTACTGATGGGTGCTCTCCTTGCCGACGGTGCCCTTCAGTCGCCGCAGGCGGATGACACCGTCGTCCAGTGGGTCGTCGGTCTGGCCGCTGGAGGGTTCGTCGATGCCGAAATGGAGGCCCTGGGCGGGCTCGGCCAGCTCGATGCGGCCGGGTACCCCGTCGATGAGGACCAGCAGCACATCCCGGGCGAGCTCCTCACGGCGGACGACCGGCAGCGGCGTCTCCGGCGTTCCGCTGCCGGACTTCGGCTCCTGGGCAGCGAGGTAGGGGCGGACTTCCAGTGCCGGCCAGCCGGTCACCAGCTGCGAACGGATCAGTAGTCCGGTCATCGGGGTAGACGGGGCCAGCAGGTCCTTGAAGAGGTGCTTGTCGCATTCCAGGTCGAAGTCACGGGCGAGGCCGACGCTCAGGGCGCCTTCCACCGCGGTGGTGATCCAATCCTGGTCCAGGTAGAAGAACCGTACGCTTTCCGCCGGCAGCATCCGCGCGTCCGGCACCAGATGCGGGAACGGCACGCCTTCCAGGCGGCGCAGCCCGGCCAGCCAGTTCCGCACGAGCAGGCCGTCCTCGCTTCCCTCGACGGTGGTGTCCCGTCCGTGCTGATCACCGTTGTCGCCGGTGCGTTCGGGCCGGTCGCCGGCCGGTGCGGGCCCGGTGGTGCCGGTGAGGCCCGACAAGGCGGTCTTCAGGCGTGCACGCAGGTCCGGATCCGTGCGCAGCAGCTGTCCAGTGATCCGGGCGGTCGCCGGGAGTCGGGTCGCCAGCGGAGGCGGGGACACGACCGGCACGGCCGCACCGCTTCTCCTGGCGGCGGGGGTGGGGGCGTCGGCCCAGGCCCGGGCCAGATCCGGAGCCCCGGCGGTGACCAGCGCCTCCAGCCGGGTCCGGGCGCCTCCCCCTGGGGCACTGGCTCCTCTGTCGCCGGGCGGACCGTGCGCGTCTAGCGCATACGCGGACCGTGATTCCTCCAGATGGGCGCGGGCGAGGTCATGGGCCTTGGCCCGCAGCCGCAGGAGCGCCGCACACATCTCACGGTTGGCAAGCGCCACACCACGCCCGGCGGTGAACGCCACCGCGAGGGAAACGTCGAAGATGCCGTACCGCGCCAGATAGACCAGTGCCTGCGCCGCGCACCGCCGTCGCTGCTCGTCCGACCGCGGCTTCGCGGGCACCGGTGTGAAGGGGCCCCGGTACCAGCCGAACGTCATCCGCCCCCACTCGGTGCGGCACGCCAGCGGGAGGTAGCCGTCTTCCAGCCGGGCGAGGACCTCTTTCTGCTCGGCGCCCACCGCGCGCCGGCCGTTGGAGGGCACCGCTAGCAGCAGTCCGGACCCGTCCGCCCCCTGGGAAGGCAGGAAGTTCTCCGTCAGGGCGGCGAAGCCGGGCGAGTGATCGGGCAGGGTCTCGAACGCAGCCGACCACAACGACACCAGCCGCAGCTTCCCCGCCTTGCCCTTGTAGGCTTCGTCACTGGTGGGGAGGCGGTCCAGCCAGCCTTCCAGCGACACCAGGTGTGCCACGTAGCGGCCGCCAGCCGCCCGCGGCAAGCGGGACGAGACCATCACCGCGTAGTCACCGATCACGATCTCGTCCCGCGAACGGAACGCCTGTTGATGCTGCTCGTTGACCCGCCGCAGATGTGTGAGACGGGGCAGCTCCTGCCGCTGCGGCGCGAGTGCATGGAACACGGCGGCGTCCACCAGAATGGTTCGGCACAGCTCGTTCTTGTCGTCGACGGGGTTGGCCGTCAGGTCGACGTCGGGCAGGGTCACGCCGCTGCCGTCCCCGGGGTGGCGGGCACCCTTCTCCCCCGCGGTGATCTCGGGCGCGGAGCGCTGCTCGGTCGTGCCGAAACAGTGCGGGTCTTCGGTCAGTTCCCCTTCCGCGAACAGCAGCAGAGCCATCCACGGGAGCCTGTCGTCGGGCTTGGTCTCGGCGGAGGTGATGTCCCGTTCCCAGGGGAGCGTCGGCCGGTTCAGGGCGACGTGCGGCAGCACCGTCGAGTACAGGCCCACCGACCCGTCGGGCGGGTAGAAGCCGTGCATCCACTCCGGCTGTAGACCGAACCGCGGGGCGCGCACCTCGATGGCCTGGGTGACCGGCGTCTTCTCGGTGGGCAAGTAAGGCTGCTTCGCGTCATCGACGCTTGTGCCGTTCTTCGTCAGCGTCTGCGAGGCGGCGAGGGAGTAGATGCCGGCGGCCAGTTCGGGGACGAGGTAGTCGACGAACTCGACGGCCAGGCTGGGGTCGGGGTCGCTCAGGTACTCGGGCGCGATCACAGATGGAGTGTCCTTACTTGACGGGCGCCGGCACGGTCACCGCGAGCGCCATCGGTTCATCGTCGAGTTCCGCCCCCGCGCCGGGTGAGCCATCGTGCAGGGGGACGGTCTCGTCAAGCAGGACCGGTTCCGGACCGGAGGTGTCGACGACCGTGATCCTCTTGACGCCCTTCAGGGCGACGAACAGCCGGCCGCCGTCCGGGCTCGCGGCCAGCGCGAGCGGCTGGTCGCCGACCCACACCGGGTCACCGACAGAGCGGATCTCCTTCGCGTTGGTGACAGAGGTGTCGAACACCGAGACCGTCCCGCTGACCGGGCTGGCCACGAACAGGCGCGTCCCGTCGGCGGACACGGTCAGCACGCTCGGGTCCGTTCCCGTGAGCAGGGTCGCGACAACCCCGCCCTCGTCCACGGAGATCACGGTCACCGTCGCGCACCGGTCGTTGACCGCGTACACCCACCGTCCCTTCGGGTCCACAGCCAGCCGGGCCGGTCGCCGCCCTGCCGCCCACTTCGTGTTCTTGTCGGGATTGGTCGTGGTGGCGTTCTTCCAGACATAGATCGTGTCTGTGTCCTGGTCGGAGACGTAGATCTTGGGGTTCGCGGGATCCTGCTGTCCGGCCGCAACCGCCACGTCCCGGGGCGAATTCGCCGGATACGTTCCGTTTGACACGCCTTTGGTGGCGGTTCCCTTAGCCGGATCCATGGTGACGATGACGATCTGGTCGTCACCAACACCCAGGACGTAGGCCGACTTGGCGTCCGGGCTGAAGGCCACCCCACCCGTCCGCTTGGGGAACCACGGGTCCTGCGCTCCAATCCAGGTCTTCGTCGTGCCAGGTGGGTTCGCGCTGATGTCGATCAGCTCGATGTGCTGGTCGTCCCGGACGTCGAGAGCCGTGGTCCCGGACGGGTCGATGGCCAGGAAGTTCACATCCTTCTGTACGACGGCGCCGATCTGGTCGCTGGAGGCCACGGTCAGACTGTCGGTGTCGACACAGATCAGCCGGCCTGAGCGGCCCAGCGCGTACAGGCGCGGCCCGGGAAGGGTCGGCTCGACCTCGATGTCCGGCTCCTTCCGCTCGGTCGTGATGTCACCGGACACCAGGGGATCGAGCGGGTCCAAGGCATCGTTGAAGCCGGGGCTGACTCCCAGGTAGGCCATCGCGTCGAACAGGCGCCTGCGCGCCCATGCCACGTTCTGCGCCTTCTCACCAGTACCGACCACGTGCGTGGCGACCGCCACCTGGTCTGCCTTCTCCGGTGTGCGCACCGCTCGGGCGGACGGGGCGGCGGCGCCGCTCGTCCGGTGAGCGGCTGCTTCGGCGAGCGGCTGTTCCGTGGAGGCCGCAGGCGGTGTGGAGACCTTGGCGAGAGGGCTGAGGGGAAGGGGTCCGTCGGGGAAGCGGTCGTCGTAGAGGAGCGTGCCGGCCGTGACCTTACCGGGGGAGGCACCCTGGTGCGGGAGCGGCAGCCGAAGGTTGACGCCGGTGAGCTGGCCGGAGACCTGACGGTCGCTTCCGGGCTTGAGGTCGCCCTGGTACCGACCCCACAGCGCGGCCGGCAGGTCGGAGAGCACCTTCGTGTCGCTGTCCTTCGAGTACTGCCAGGCGGACAGATCTTGAGTGACGTTCTTGTTCTTGACGGTGCGAGACAGGGTGAGGGTGAGATCGGACCGGAGGTCCTCGCCGCTCGCGCGGAGGAGCCGGATGTCCGCGGAGGACGCACCGGCGATCGTGGCCGGGTCGCCCTCAGCGCGGCTGAGACGGATGCTGGTGGACGGGACGACGGTCCGCACGGTCCACGAGAACGATCCCGGCGCGACCACCCACGCCGGCTGCCCCGTGTCGTCGGCACCAGGGACGGCGGCACCGGGGACGGGGATGAGACCGTCGGTGACCGACAGCTTCACGGCCTGCCCCGCCGGCAGATGCTGGCGGACCTCGTCCCAGGTCGCCGCCCGGTCGGACAGCTTGCGGTCATCCCCGAAATCGATGGTGACGTCGATGAACCACAGGTGTACGGTGACGAATCCGGCGGTCGGCGGACCCCACAACCCCAGCGTGGCGCCCACCTCGACCTTGATCGTCTCCCGCACCAGCCACAGGTCGAGGACGTAGGAGACACCGATGCTGATCTCGATGCGGGCGTCGAACCGGAACGGCGAGAACTCGATCAGCAGATCCGCCCCCGCGACCAGCCATGCGTGCAGGTCCCCGGAGCGGTAGTGCACCTCCAGTCGGCCCCCGGCCATGATCGCACCGGGGGTCAGCGCGAAGTAGGCCCGCCCGCTCATCGTCAATCCGGGCAGGATGGGCCAGTTGAATCCGAGTGCGGGCACCCTCGGATAGTGGGCGGGCACCGCGTACTTGGGATGGTAGCCGCCCAGGGTGACGACGAAGTCCCCCCGGTGGGCGTCGTCGAACCACAGGTAGAACGCGAACCCTCCGGTCAACACGCACTGCTCGTCGATCACGAAGGAGCCGGGAGCGAGCTGCGCTGTCACCTTGAGGATCTGCTCACTGCCCCGGTACGTGACCGACATGCCGAGCTTCGCCTGTGCGTACTTCGCGAGCCCCGGGCCCTTGGGGAAGGCGGCCTCGGCAGTGCCGAGCAGGGAGACCGCGAAGTCGTCGCCCACCTCCAGCATCAGCAGGGCCTCGCAGTTGATGAACTCGAAAAGCTGGAAGCCGAGTCCGGCCGCGAACCACAACTGGCCCACCGCAGGCCGTACCCAAGCGTCCTTGCCGCCGCCCATCAGCGTATCGAGGGCTTTGAGCGGCTCGGTGTCGGTGAAATCCTTGAGGAACGGGAAGTCGAAGACCTTGTTCGCCTCGGGCACCCGTACCGATGTGTTGTAGCCAAACCCCGCCATCAGCGCCGTCAGCTTGACGGGCGGCGGACCGCCGAACTGGCCGGTGGCCTTTCCGAACACGAACATCGACGGCGCCCCGTGGTCCGTGGGGCAGGCGTAGGCGCCGAGCGCGGTGAGCCCGAACGACTTCACCGACACCACCACTGCGCCCTTGACCAGCGGGTCGTAGTCCGTGGTCGGTTGGTTGACCAGTGCGCCCATCAGCGTCAGCGGGGACCGGTCGTAGCTCAGGCTCAGTCCGTCCAGCCGGAACTTCAGGTCAGCGGGTGTCTTGATCGGTACGCCGATGCCCAGCCCCAGTACTTCGAGCGTAAGACCCGCCATGCCCATACTGGCCTCGAAGAGCACCCAGACGGTGTTTGCCGTGAAGCTGACGCCGGCCCGCTCCAACCGCAGCGGCCCGAGCGCCTTGTGGACGTCCACCCACGCCACCAGCGGGGCCGACATCCCGCCCCCGGCGCCCTTGGCGGCGACGGCCGGTGTGTCCTGCTCGACCACGATCGGCGCGTCGCCGCCTGCGCCGAGTTCGCGCTGCTTGGGTGCGCTCGCGGGAGGGCGTACGGACACCGAGGTGGGGGTGGTGGTGCCGGGCAACAGGACATCGACACCGAACGCGGTGCCCTGGGCGAGTTGGTCGTCCGGGAGCCGAGGAAGCCCCACCTGGCCAGAACCGGTGATCACCGAGCTGACCGCCGCCAGCGCGGTGTTGAGTTCCTTCAGCTCCGTCGCCTTGAACGCCCGCGGCGCATACAGCACGCTCAGCCCCTGAAGGCGCAGGTCCCGGTCTCTGGGGACGGTGCCCGCCAGGAGCGGCATGTCGGTCAGGCCCTTGTCGACGGTGATGCCCGCGCGCAGCACCCACAGCCGCTCGCCGCCCTTGGGCTGGACCGACACCACCGTGAGGGAGGGGGCGAGGCCCGAGCCGGCGAGGTGGAGCACCAGCGAGCGGGCCCTGGTCGAGTACCCGAGGACGATCCCCTTCAGGGAAGCCGCGCCGTCGAGCCAGTCGGTGACACCACAGGCGTCGTCGACGCCGACCAGGTCCAGCAGCTCGGAGAGCTTCACGCCCTTGCTGTCGGTGCAGGAGGCGGTGAACTCGCCCTTCTCGATGTCGCCCGACAGGCCGAAGGTGAGCGCGCGGGGCTCGCCGCCGCTGTGGGGGATCGTGAGTGCGAGCTGGGCGGAGAAGACCCGGCTCCAGGGCTCGTCGCTCTTCCGTGTCATGGTGGCGGTGACAGCCAGGTCGGCCTCGACACGGCCCAGCGGCATCCGGGCCCGGGCCTTGAGGAGGACCTTCTTGCCCTGCGCCGTGTCCGTGCCGAACTCGACGCCCAGTTCGTCCAGAGCCAGGTCTTTGAGGACGGGCGGGGCGTCGGCGCCGAACGTGTGGAACAGGTCCCCGGGCCGCATGTCCACCGCTTGGCCGGTGAACGACCAGCCCTGCTTCGACCAGGTCCCGATCAGCCGGACCTGGCCGTCGCCGCTGCCCAGTTGCCAGGAGCAGCCGAGTTGTGCCGTGGTGTCCTTGTCCTTGGCGATGCGCAGGTACAGGCCGGTCAGCGAAGCCGGGCCCATCTCGACCTGCCCGGCGAGGCTGAGGCCGATCGCGTACGCCGGAGGTTTGGTTGCGGCGGTCAGGACCGCGCTGGTCACGCTCAGCTTCTTCACGTCAAGCCCTGAGTCGGGCAGGTACTTCTTGAGCCACGGATCCAGCGGCATTTCCTTGGCGAGGCTTCCACTGATTCTCCAGTCGCCCTGGGTGCCGGGCATGACGGTGATCTCGACGGGTGCCCCTTCGGCGAGGATCACGGTCCCGCCGAGCTTCACCTGTGGTGTGCCTCCGCCTTTCATGATGACGAAATCGGCCCACAGGCCGGACACGGTGATGACGCCGTCGATGAGCTTCCACGAGGTGTCCAGCGCCACCCGCGGTGTCACGTCGCGGATCCGCGCCGGGGTGTTCTTGCGTGCCTTGAGGAGCACGACGCTCAGGGCGGTCAGGGTCAGTGCGCCGGTCTTGACGTCGGAGGGCACCGTGAAGCCGTCGTGGTGCGCCGCGTCCCACTGGCCCAGGACGCTGAGGTCGCTGAGGTCCTTGAGCGCCACACCCGGGAACGTCCCGGACAGTGTCCATTGGTTGACGGAAGCGGGGCCCTGCCATCCCCAGATGTAGGGACGGTGGTTCTGGGCGTCCGTGGGGGTGGCCAGTTCCACCCCCAGCCCCACGGCGGCCTGCGGTGTCCCGGCCCGCCCTGTCATGCCCACCAGCAGATGCAGATCACCGCCGCCCAGCTTCTTCAGCACCCCGGGGTCGGCCGTGATGTGCCCTTCGGGAACCGACCAGCTGGGCAGCGTGACGTCGATCCGCAGTCCGGCCAGTTTCTCGTTCTTCGGGTCCGGTTCGAAGACCACCCGTACCGGGTACGGGCCCTGTTCTTTGAGGAGGGTGACCTCCCCGACCACCACGAGGTTCTGTTCGTCTCGCAGTGAAACGTTCTTCACCGACAGGGCGGTGGCCGCCAGATGAGCCTTCAGTATGTCGCCGACTCCGGGCAGATCCATGGTGTCGCCGGTGAGGGTGAAGTCCTCGCCCGCCGCGGCAATCAGCTTCCTCAGGCTGTCGATCGTCAGACTCATTGCATGTCAACCGTTCTGCCGGTCCGTCTGTCCGGCGTCGTGCCCCCCGGCCCACCGGACAACTAGGACATGGCAGCCCATGCGTTGATCATTCCCGACCCGCACCGACGCAGGTTCCCGTCGGTGCACCACCGGTTGGGGTCGTCGCTGTACGGCAAAGGGGTGACCCTGCCAATCGCGGTGATGTACTGCGACACCACGTCCGGATGGTTGCGCAACTGCTGCGGATAGCGGCCGATGAGGAGCGCGGCCAGAGCGGAGACATGCGGAGCGGCGAAGCTCGTGCCGTCCCTCGCCACGTAAACGCCGCCCACCTGGGTGTCATCGACCCAGCCCTGATGACCGCTGTTGGTCGTAGACAGGACATCGGTGCCCGGACCTGCGACATCAACCGGAGCGCTGTTGTCGCGGTAGTCACCGAAGTTCGACTCGGGGGACTTCAGGTTGTGACGGTCGACCCCCGCAACCACGATGAGGGGGACACCGCAGTTGGCCGGGAAGTAGCCACTGGCCAGGCGATTGTCATTTCCCGCTGAATTGACCACCGTGATGCCCCGGTCGTAGGCGAACTGGAGAGCGTCCTGGAGATGGGGCGGGCACTGCATCCCGTACGCCACGGAATTGAGGCTGAGGTTGATGACATCGACGCCCGCAGGCGGTGACCCCACCTGTGGGTCGGAGGGAACTCCTGCGGCCCAGTAGATCGCCTGGGTGAGATCTACCGCACTCAGACCGCACGGGCCGGAGACCCTGATGGGAATGACATCCGCGGCAGGGGCCATACCGGCGATACCGATCCCGTTGTCCATGACCGCGTCGATGATCCCGGTCACGATGGTGCCGTGCCAAGTGCTGTTCCGAACCCCCTGCTGCGGCGGGTTGTAGCAGTACGTGTTCTGGTCGATCCAGTCCCCCGGATCCCACGCACCCGGCCCCCGAGCGTTGGGGACCTGGTGGTTCCAGCGGCGGCTGTTGCGCCAGTCATAGATGAAGTCAGCGCCGAGGTCCCCGACGCCGGGCAGGTCCGGATGGGGGACGACCCCGCCGTCGATGACGGCCACCCGGGCACCGGCACCGAACTGCGCGGCTCCCCAAACCTCGGGCACCTTGACACCCGCGTTGGGCTGCAGCGCCCACTGCTGCCCATACAAGTGGTCGTTGGGGACGAAGGCGACCCGTTCCCGCTTCTCCTGTACGGGCCGACGTCCCGGCCCGGCCTGTCGGAGGCCGTGCGGGTCGGCAATCCTGTGATGCAGGCCCACCTCGCGGACCTGCGCGTCGCCCGCGATCCGCAGCATCACCCTCTTCCACTGAGACCTCGTCAGTACCCGGGGGTCGGTGTCCACGACCGCATGGCCCTTCCCCGCCCACTCCCGGACGATGAGACGGACCCCTCCGCCGGCCTCGGGAAGCGAGCGCTGCACCGCGGCCAGATCACCGGCCGCTACCGTGCTGCCGGGGTGGTAGGTCACCACGAGGCCCTCGATGGGCAACCCGTTCCTCAGGCCGTCCATCTGCACTCTGTCCAGCGGCGCCACCGGCCCGGACCGGGCCACGGGAGTGGCCAACGGCACGAGCGCACTGGTGACCAGGACGACAAACGCGATCCGCAGACGAAAGCAGGCACGCAGGGTCACAGAACGTCACATCCCTGGGAGAGGGCGGTAAGCGTGGGCACGGCAGACGAGACAGAAGGACCCGAGTGCCGCTGGACGCGGTCGCGCGACCGGCACACCCCGCAGCACGAACGTATGCGCATGGCGTAGTCATCGGGGTCGCTGGTGAGCGTAGCGCTTGAAATCAGCCTCGATGGGGGCTGAACCGTTCCTCCGTTGCGAACTCACCCGATCGCCTCGGGAGCCCCTCTCCGCGCTGACTCCCAGGGGCCGCCCACGCCGACGCTTCTCCGCGCCATCAGCAAAGGCGGTTGGGGCACCTGTAGCCAGCCCCGCACCGTGGTGTCGCGGTTGCGCCGCTGGATGGCCCGCAGCTCCATCTGGGCGCCCCAGGCGTCCATGGTGCAGCGGTTCTCGTCGACGGGCTCGTTCAGGTCCCAGGGGCCGTCGTGCCCGTGGGTGAGGAGGAGCTTTCCCTCGTCCCGCATCTTGTAGCCGGTGTTGAGGCAGTCGACGACATTGCGGCCGAGGCGGTCGACCGCGGCGGCCACCAGGCCGTCGTACGGTCCCCGCTCGTCCCGGAGCCACGGCCCGAGCTTCGGGCGGGTCATCGGGGCCGTGGCTCCCGAGACCTCCCAGTCGTCGGCCCAGCCCACGATGTGGCCGCCGATCGAGGCGGCCACGGCGAGCACATCGGCGCGCTGCCGCTCCGGGGAGGTCGTGGCGAGCTTCATCCGGGACAGCCGACGGACGCCGAGCAGACACGTGCCGCAGCCGTCGTAGGGTCGTTCGATCACGCTCTGGTCCGTACCGTGTACACTCTGTCCGTTTCGAACGCGCGGAGTACGGAGATATGGCGGCCACTCCCAGGATGATCTTGTTCAGCTCGATCAGCCGAGGAAGCTCAGCCGCACCTGGCGCCGGGGGTTGTCGACGTTGGTGTCCACCAGACACACGGACTGCCAGGTTCCGAGTGCGAGACGTCCGGAAACGACGGGGAGGGTCGCATGCGGAGCCACCAGGGCCGGGAGGACGTGGTCCCGGCCGTGCCCGGGGGTGCCGTGGCGGTGCTGCCAGCGATCGTCCGACGGCAGCAGTTGGTGCAGTGCGGCCAGGAGGTCGTCGTCGCTGCCGGAGCCGGTCTCCAGCACGGCGACCCCTGCCGTGGCGTGGGGGACGAACACGTTGAGCAGACCGCTTCGGCCCGGGGCGACGGCCGTGAGGAAGGCCGCGCAGTCGTCCGTGAGGTCCACGACCGTCTCCCGGGTCCCGGTGGCGACGTCGAGGACATGGGTGGCAAAGGTGTCGGGCATGGCCTCATCCTGGCGCACACGGCACGGCGAACGCTCCGACGCCGCTCCGATCCGGACGGTTGCCGCCCCTCACCGCTCCGGGAGCGGGTGAGCGGGGAAGATTCTCCTCACACCCCTGGTTAGTAGAAGCGTGAACGACATGGGGAACCTCGGAAGCACTCCGGACACGACGCCCTCTCCCGTGGACGTGGTGGTCGTCGGAGCCGGACAGGCCGGATTGTCCGCCGCCTACCACCTGCGGCGTACGGGACTGGTCCCGGATCGCGATTTCGTGGTTCTCGATCGCTCGCCGCGACCTGGTGGGGCCTGGCAGTTCCGCTGGCCCACCCTGACCTACGGCAAGGTCCACGGCATGCACGCGCTTCCCGGCATGGAGCTGACCGGCGCCGCCTCGGACCGCCCCTCCTCGGAGGTGATCGGGGAGTACTTCGCTGCTTACGAGCGCGCCTTCGCACTGGGGGTGCGGCGACCCGTCGCTGTGGAGGCGGTGCGGGACGGCGAGGAGGGACGGCTCCTGATCGAGACCTCAGCGGGTCGCTGGGCGAGCCGTGCGCTGATCAATGCCACGGGCACATGGGACCGGCCCTTCTGGCCGCGGTACCCCGGGCAGGACTCCTTCCAGGGCCGCCAACTGCACACGGCGCAGTACCGCGGGCCGGCCGAGTTCACGGGATTGCGCGTCCTCGTGGTGGGGGGCGGGGCTTCGGGAACTCAACACCTGATGGAGTTGGCTCCGTACGCTGCCGCCACGCACTGGGTGACGCGACGGCCTCCGGTGTTCGTGGAGGAACCGTTCGATGCGGAGGCAGGGCGGTCCGCGGTGGCCTTGGTGGAGGAACGGGTGCGTGCCGGCTTGCCGCCCCGGAGCGTCGTGTCGGTGACCGGCCTCCCCCTCACCGATGCCGTGAAGGCCGCACGTGACAGCGGGGTCCTGGACCGGTTGCCGATGTTCGATCGGATCACACCACAGGGAGTGGTCTGGCAGGACGGCCGAAAAGTGGAGGTCGATGTCATCCTCTGGGCCACCGGCTTCCGTGCGGTGATCGACCACCTGGCGCCGTTGAAGCTCAGGCATCCGGGTGGCGGCATTCGTATGGTGGGGACCCGGACTGCGGCGGATCCGAGGGTCCACCTGGTGGGGTACGGGCCGTCAGCGAGCACGATCGGCGCCAACCGGGCGGGGCGGGCGGCCGTGCGCGACATCCACCGATTGCTGTCGGGGGAACTGACGAGCGTGTAGTCACGAGGCCGATCGGCACCTCAGGGTGAAGCCGAGGCAGCAGACCGTTGGCGATTCTCCTTCAACTCGGCCACATTGCGCTGATGTTCCTGGTACTCCGCGGTGAAGCGGGTGTCGCCGCTCTTCACCGTGACGAAGTACAGCCAGTCCCCCGGGGTCGGCGCGATCGCCGCACGCATCGCCTCCTTGCTCGGACTGGAGATGGGAGTGGGTGGCAGTCCGGGGCGCGCATAGGTGTTGTAGGGGTTGTCGAGCGGCGCGTTGTGGTTCTCCGTCTGTCCGGTGTTCTGGCCGCGGACGTAGTCGATCGTGGAGTCCAGTTGGAGGGGCATCTCCTGCTGCATGCGGTTGTGGATGACTCTGGCCACCTTCCCCATGTCCGCCGTTCCTCCGGATTCGGCTTGCACGATGCTCGCAATGGTGACCGTGCGATAGCCGTTCTGTTGCGCCGAGTTGGCGCCTGCGGCGAGAGGAGCGGCGCGAAGCTCCTCGTTGGTCGCGTCCACCATTTGGCTCAGGAGCGAGCGTGGAGTGGAATCCTCCGTGGTCGGGTAGGTCGCGGGGAAGAGATAGCCTTCGGGGTTCCCCTTCGCCTCGGCGGGGAGCGGCAGCTTCATGGCGGGCAGCTCCTTCTTCGTGGTGCCGCTCCGAAGGGCCAGAACCTTGTCGATGGCGGTGTACACCTGTTCCGCCCGCCAGCCCACTGGGATGGTCAGAGAAGTGGGCTCCTCGGCTTGCTCTCCCGAGAGAACCACGGGAAGAGCGACCACCGAACCGATCACCGCCGCAGTGGTGGCCACCAGAGCAATCCGGCCCCGGCGGGTCAGACGGATGGAGCGACGTTGCGGGGTCTTGGTCTGCATGGCGGCACGCTAACCCGGCAAAGCCGCTGAATCCCGTAGGTATTCACCCTGTCGTCTCCAGTTCGGTATCCCGTTGCACCAGGGCGGCGTAACGTCCGCCCAAGGCCAGCAGTTCCTCATGCGTGCCGCGCTCGACGATCCTTCCCGCTTCCAGGAGCACGATGTGGTCGGCGTTTCGAACGGTGGACAGCCGGTGCGCAATGGTGATGGTGGTGCGACCCTCGGACAGGGCGTCGAGCGCTTCTTGCACCGCCGCCTCCGTCCGGGTGTCGAGTGCGCTGGTCGCCTCGTCCAGCAGGAGGATCGGTGGGTCCCGGAGGATGGTGCGAGCGATGGCGAGGCGTTGCTTCTCCCCTCCGGAGAATCGGTGGCCCCGCTCACCGACCACCGTGTCGTAGCCATCGGGAAGCGCAGCTATGTGGTGGTGTATCTGGGCGGCACGGGCGGCTGCCGTGATGTCCTCATCGGTGGCCTCAGGGCGGGCGAAGCGCAGGTTCTCTGCGACGGTCGCGTGGAACAGATAGGTCTCTTGGGCCACCACGCCAACGGCATCCGCAAGGGTGTCGAAGTCCAAGTCGCGTACGTCGATCCCGTCGACGGTCACGCGGCCCGCCGTGACGTCGTACAGGCGCGGGACGAGGTGACCCAGGGTCGACTTTCCCGAGCCGGTTGCTCCGACGACGGCGAGGCTGCCGCCCGCGGGGAGCATGATGTCGATTCCTTGCAGGGCACATGCGCCCTGGCGGTCATATCGGAACTCGACCTCCTCGAAGGCGATGTCACCCTTGATCCGCCCTGGACGAACGGGATTCACCGGTTCGGCGATGTCGACGGGTAGATCCAGGTACTCGAATATGCGCTGGAACAGAGCGAGCGAGGCCTGGACGTCCACGCCGGTGGAGAGCAGGCCGACCGCGGGTCTGAAGAGCCCCTGCTGGAGCGAGACGAAGGCGATGAGGGTGCCGAGGGAAACGGCTGGCCCACCGAACGCGAAGGCCACGCCTGCCGACCAGTAGAGGACCGCGGGCATGGCGGACATGACGATGGAGATGACGGCCATCCGCCACCGTCCGGCCGTGCTGGAGCGCACTTCGAGGTCGATCAGCCGCTCGGACTCCACGGCGAAGGCACGGGTCAGGGACTCGGATCGCCCGAGGGTGCGCCCCAGGAGGATGCCGCTGACGGACAACGACTCCGTCACCGTGGCCGCCATGGCAGCCATCTGCTTCTGACGCTGCGCGGTGATCCGTTTGCGCTCTCGCCCCACACGACGACTGAGCCAGACGAACACCGGCAGCAGGAGCACGGACACCGCGGTGAGCCGCCAGTCCAGCACCAGCATCGCCACCAGCGTGGCCACGACCGAGGTGAAGTGGGAGACCAGCGAGGTCACGGTGGACGTGACCGTCGCCTGCATCCCGCCGATGTCATGGGCGATGCGGGACTGCACCTCACCGGTCCGCGTACGGGTGAAGAACGCCAGGGACATGCGCTGGAGGCGGGCGTACACGGCCGTCCGCAAGTCGTGCATGACGCGCTGGCCGACGGTGGTGGAGATCTGGGTCTGCCACACGCCCAACACGCTCGTCGCCACGGAACCGACGATCATGCCCAGCGCCAGCAGCCCCAGGAGTCCGGTACGGCCCTCCGGGATCGCGGTGTCGATGATCGCCTTGAGGAGGAAGGGGGTGAACACCGAGATCAGGGAAGCACCGCAGACCAGCAGGGCAACGAGTGCGAGCCTGCCTCGGTACGGATGGAACAGTCGCATGATGCGGAGCAGTTGCCCAGATCTCCACGGCGGAGAGGGCAACGTTTCCGCCTCCGGCGACAGGGACGTCGAAGGCATCGATCCGGCGCGCATGGAACTCCTACGGACTCACGAGCGAGCGGAGGCGCGGCACCGTACCCCGTATGCCGCACCCTTGGCGCGGGCAGATGGGGCGACCCGACTCCATGAGGAGTATAGCTCATAGTTACCTATGTTCACTATGACCTCCGCCCGCTAGGATTCGGCCATGAGCACCCCGGACCCGGACGGCGTCCTCGCCGAGCAGTTGCTGCGGTTCACCCGTCGCGTGCACCGCATTCAGAAGCGTCATCTGGAGGCACGGGGGCTCGGCGTCACCCCTGCCCAGTCCCGTCTCCTCAGGATCCTCGCGCTCTACGACTCACCGCCCCGCATGACGGACCTCGCCGAACGTCTGGAGGTGGTGCCGCGGGCCGTCACCACCCTGGTCGACGGCCTCGAAGCCGCCGATCGGGTGCGGCGGGCACCCGATCCGACGAATCGACGGGTCATCCGGATCGAACTCACCGACGCCGGACGCCGGACCCTGGAGGTCCTGCGCTCCGTGCGGCGGGCTGCAGCCGAGGACATCCTCGCCCCGCTCGACGGCGACCAGCGCGAGACCCTCGGGCTGCTGCTGGCCACCCTGATCGACGGTCCCGTTCTCCCGCCCGGACGAGGCGCCCCCGCCCCGGACCACCGGGCCTGACGGAGCCGGGGCGGAGACGGCCGGGCAGCCGGTGACGAACGGCAGCCGGGCACGCCACGGCACGAAGCGCACCCCAGGACGAGGAGGAGCCATGCCCCTGCTGGAACCGGACCCGGGCGCCCTGCAGCCCGCTTCCCGCCCGGACGAGCCCGCTCCCGATCGGGTCGGCGTCGACCGGGCGGGGGGCACACCGGAGCCGTTGCGCAGTGAACTCGTCTCCCTCCTCGGTGCGGACAGAGTGCTCACCGGGGTCTCCGACCTGGTCGCCTACGCCTCCGACGCGAGTCCGTACCGCTTCCTCCCGCAGGCCGTCGTGGTGGCGGAGGACCTCGACGACGTCTCCGCGGTCCTCTCCTACGCGCGGGGCAAGGGGCGGGAGGTGGTCTTCCGTGCCGCAGGCACCTCGCTCAACGGGCAGGCGCAGGGCGAGGACATCCTGGTGGACGTGCGCAGGCACTGGGCGGGCGTCGAGGTCCTCGACGGCGGCGTCCGGGCCCGCATCGGGCCCGGCACCACGGTCGTCCGCGCCAATGCCGCACTCGCGCGGTACGGACGGGTCCTCGGGCCTGATCCCGCGAGTGCCGTCGCCTGCACCATCGGGGGCGTGGTCGCCAACAACGCCTCCGGGATGACCGCCGGCACCGCCCGCAACTCCTACCGGACGGTCGCCTCCCTGACCTTCGTCCTCCCGTCCGGCACGGTCGTGGACACCGGCGATCCCGAGGCGGGCGCCCACCTGGCCCGGGCGGAACCCGAGCTGTGCAGAGGGCTGCGGGAACTCAAGGCGGAGATCGAGGCGGACCCCGAACTGGTCGCCCGCATCCGGGCGAAGTACGAGATCAAGAACACCAACGGCTACCGTCTCGACGCCTTCCTCGACGGTTCCACTCCGGTGGAGATCATGCGGGGTCTGATGGTGGGCTCCGAGGGCACCTTCGGGTTCATCTCCGAGGTCGTCTTCGACACCCTGCCGCTGGACCGGTACGTGACGGCCGCGCTGCTGTTCTTCCCCTCCCTGCCGGCAGCCGCGGCTGCCGTGCCCGCGTTCAACGAGGCGGGGGCCGCGGCCGTCGAGCTGATGGACGGCAACACGCTCCGGGCGTCCGTCAAGGTTGCCGGGGTACCCGCCGACTGGGCCGGGTTGCCCGAGGGGACCACCGCGTTGCTGGTCGAGTTCCGGGCCCCCGACGCCGCCGCCCGACTCGTGCACGAGGCCGCGGCCCGACGGGTGACGGAGGCACTCGACCTGGTCGCGCCGGTCGCCTCGATCACCAACGCGTTCACCCGCGATCCGGGAACCGTCTCCGGCTACTGGAAGGCCCGCAAGGCGTTCGTCACCGCGGTCGGCGGTTCGCGCCCCTCCGGGACCACCTTGATCACCGAGGACTTCGCGGTGCCTCCGGCCCGCCTGGCCGAGGCGTGCGAGGCATTGCTGGAGCTCCAGCACCGGCACGGCTTCGACGCCGCGGTCGCAGGGCACGCCGCCCACGGCAATCTGCACTTCCTCCTCGCGTTCGACGCCGGCGACCCGGCCGACGTGGACCGCTACGCCGCCTTCATGGACGACTTCTGTCGGCTCACCGTGGAGCGCTTCGACGGCTCCCTCAAGGCCGAGCACGCCACCGGCCGCAACATCGCCCCCTTCCTCGAACGGGAGTGGGGTCCCCGGGCGACCGCGTTGATGTGGCGGCTCAAACGGCTGATCGACCCCACGGGAGTGCTGGCGCCGCGGATCGTGCTGGACCGCGACCCGAGAGCCCACCTCCGCGGCCTCAAGACCATCCCCGAGGTGGAAGCCGTCGCCGACCCCTGCATCGAGTGCGGCTTCTGCGAGCCCACCTGCCCCAGCCAGGACCTCACCACCACGCCCCGCCAACGGATCGTGCTGCGCCGCGAGATGATGCGCCAGCCCGCGGGTTCACCGGTCGAGCAGGGGCTGTTGCGCGCCTACGGCTATGCCTCCGTCGACACCTGTGCGGGCGATTCCACCTGCACCTTGGCCTGCCCGGTCGGGATCGACACGGGCGCGTTGATGAGGGACTTCCGACACCAGCGGCATTCGGCGCGGGAGGAGCGGGTGGCCGCGTTCGCAGCACGACGCTTCGCGGCGGTGGAGGCGTCCACACGGCTGGCCGTCTCGGCCGCCCACCGCATCAGTGATCGTCTGCTCGTCGCGGTGACGCGGGCCGCGCGCAGCGCGGTCCGTCCCGACCTCGTTCCGGAGTGGCTGCCCTCCGTCCCCGGGGCCGCCCCGCGCAGGTTGCCGCGCACCCCGCGGGCCGGTGCGGTCGCCGTCTACTACCCGGCCTGCGTCAACCGCATCTTCGGCAACTCTCCGGGGCAGCAGGGGCCCTCCCTCCCCCGAGCCCTGGTGGAGGTCTCCGCCCGGGCGGGCAGGCCCGTGTGGATTCCGCGCGACGTGTCGGGAACCTGCTGCGCCACCATCTGGCACTCCAAGGGGTACGCCGCCGGGAACGCACTGATGGCGAACCGCATCGTGGAAGCCGCCTGGGGATGGACCCGGGGTGGCCGCCTTCCGCTGGTGGTGGACGCCTCCTCGTGCACGCTGGGCCTGGCCCACGAAGTGGTCCCGTACCTGACTCCCGAGAACGGGGCGCTGCACCGGGAACTCACCGTCGTCGACTCGATCGCGTGGGCGGCGGAGGAACTGCTGCCGCGGCTCACCGTGCACCGCACCGTGGAGTCGGCGGTGCTCCACCCGACCTGCTCGATGCGCCACCTCGGGAACGAGGGACAACTCCGCGCGGTGGCCGATGCCTGCGCCGACGAGGTCGAGGTGCCGGATGACGCGGGGTGCTGTGCGTTCGCGGGTGACCGGGGGATGCTGCACCGGGAGCTGACGGAGTCGGCCACCCGCCGCGAAGCCGCGGCGGTGGCGGCCCGTTCGTACGACGGACACTGGTCGGCGAACCGCATGTGCGAGGTGGGCATGCACCACGCGACGGGTCGGGCCTACTCCTCCGTCCTGTTGGGGCTCGAACGGGCCACGCGTCCCCCCGCCCGGTGAGTGCCACGCGATCGCCCGTCGAGGCAGCAGCGGGGCCCGCCCCGGTTCCGGGGGCGCCGGGAGTCACAGGACGTTCAGCGCGAAGGCCCCGCCCACTCCGCCGCAGAGCATGAACGCGGGCATCAGCACCTTCAGTTCGACCCAACTTCCCGCGCGGAACCGCATGAACCTCGGCGGACCCAACGGGTACCAGCGCCGTCCTGCGATCGGGAGGGGCCACAGCACGGGGCAGCCGGACACGGTGAGTGCGTCTCCGAGGTCGTGCACCAGGGCTCCGAGCACGATCGGCAGCCCGAGCCACAGGTACTCCTGGCCCGGGGCGGTGAACAGCCAGCCCGAGCCGTTGCCGGGCTGGTCCAGCACGCCGGCGAGTATCCACGAGCCGGCCGCGGCCAACAACCAGACGAGGACGTCGCTGCCCTGCCCGCGGGTGGCCCGCCACAGCAGGCCCTCGATCGCGAGGACCAGGTGCACGAACAGGATCGCGAGCACGGCCCACCGGTCGCCGGTGAACGCCAGCGCCGAGGCGCCGGCGCCCATCAGAACGGCCCAGAGCCAGGTGTGCGTCAGGGTGCGGTGGCCGCCCGACCGGCGGGGGTCTGCGGGTTTCCTGGTGGCCTTGTACACGGAGTAGGAGAGCTTGTCGACGATCTCGCACAGGGCGCGGGACACCGGTCCGAAGGCCCGGGATATCGTCGCGGCCTTGTGGTCCAGGTCGGGCGCGAGTGCGGCGCCCGCGCAGATCAGCGCGCCGGTGAGCAGGACCGGCCAGGGCATGCTGTGCCCCGCCGCTGCCGCCGCGGCCCCCACCCCCAACCATGCTGCCGCTCCTGACAGGGAGTGCGCCGGTCCCATCATGGTTCCCCGCCCCTTTTCTGTTGCTGTTCGCGTACGGATCGTCCCCGGCCCGGTCCGGCTGCCCGGGGCATCCCCTGCCCCGGGCCGTGCCGTGCCCGACACGGCCGCTGGACCTGCGGTGATGCCGTGCCAGCGGATCAGCGTAGCGTTCGCGATCTTCGAGGTGTCGACCGATTCCCCGATCGGAGCGGGAGCCAGGCAAGATAGGCGGGTGACCCTTATCGCTCAGCTGCCGCAGTCCGCCGACCCCGACGCCCTCTACGAAGCATTCGAGTCGTGGGCGAAGGCGCGGGGTCTCACGCTCTACCCCCATCAGGAGGAGGCCCTGATCGAGGCCGTCTCCGGGGCGAACGTGATCGTGTCGACGCCGACCGGCTCCGGCAAGAGCATGATCGCGGCGGGCGCGCACTTCGCGGCCCTGGCACGGAACGAGGTCACCTTCTACACGGCGCCGATCAAGGCCCTCGTCTCGGAGAAGTTCTTCGAGTTGTGCAAGCTGTTCGGCACCGAGAACGTCGGGATGCTCACCGGTGACGCCTCGGTCAACTCCGACGCACCGGTGATCTGCTGCACGGCCGAGGTGCTCGCGTCGATCGCGCTGCGGGACGGTAGGAACGCCGACGTCGGTCAAGTGGTCATGGACGAGTTCCACTTCTACGCGGAGGGGGACCGCGGCTGGGCCTGGCAGATCCCCCTGCTGGAACTCCCCCAGGCGCAGTTCGTCCTCATGTCGGCGACGCTCGGCGACATGTCGATGTTCGAGGAGGACCTGACGCGGCGGACGGGACGGGAGACCGCGGTCGTGCGGTCGGCGACGCGCCCCGTCCCGCTGTCGTACGAGTACCGGTTGACGCCGCTCACGGACACCCTGACGGAACTGCTGGAGACCAAGCAGGCACCGGTCTACATCGTGCACTTCACCCAGGCCCAGGCCGTGGAGCGGGCGCAGGCGTTGATGAGCATCAACATGTGCTCCCGTGAGGAGAAGGACCGCATCGCCGAGCTGATCGGAAACTTCCGCTTCACCACCAAGTTCGGTCGGAACCTCTCGCGATACGTGCGGCACGGCATCGGGGTGCACCACGCGGGCATGTTGCCGAAGTACCGTCGGCTCGTGGAGAAGCTGGCGCAGGCCGGTCTCCTGAAGGTGATCTGCGGCACGGACACCTTGGGCGTCGGGGTGAACGTGCCCATCCGCACCGTGCTCTTCACCGCTCTGACCAAGTACGACGGGAACCGGGTGCGCACGCTGCGCGCGCGGGAGTTCCACCAGATCGCCGGACGGGCGGGACGGGCGGGCTTCGACACCGCCGGCTTCGTGGTGGCCCAGGCTCCGGAGCACGTGATCGAGAACGAGAAGGCCCTGGCCAAGGCCGGGGACGACCCGAAGAAGCGCCGCAAGGTGGTGCGCAAGAAGGCCCCGGAGGGCTTCGTCGGCTGGACGGAGAGCACCTTCGAGAAGCTGATCGCCTCGCAGCCGGAGCCCTTGACGTCACGGTTCCGGGTCACGCACACCATGCTCCTGTCGGTGATCGCCCGGCCCGGCAACGCCTTCGACGCCATGCGGCACCTGCTGGAGGACAACCACGAGCCGCGCCGGCAACAGTTGCGACACATCCGCCGCGCCATTGCGATCTACCGGTCCCTCCTGGACGGCGGCATCGTGGAGAAACTGGACGAGCCGGACGCGGAGGGCCGGATCGTCCGGCTGACCGTGGACCTCCAGCAGGACTTCGCGCTGAACCAGCCCCTGTCGACCTTCGCGCTCGCCGCGTTCGAGTTGCTGGACCCGGAGTCCCCCTCGTACGCCCTGGACATGGTTTCGGTGGTGGAGTCCACCCTGGACGACCCGCGGCAGATCCTCGCCGCCCAGCAGAACAAGGCACGGGGCGAAGCCGTGGCCGCGATGAAGGCCGACGGGGTGGAGTACGAGGAGCGGATGGAACGGCTCCAGGAGGTGTCGTACCCCAAGCCCCTGGACGAGTTGCTGTCCCACGCCTACGACACGTACCGCCGCAGTCACCCGTGGGTGGGCGATCACCCGCTGTCGCCCAAGTCGGTGATCCGCGACATGTACGAACGGGCGCTCACCTTCACGGAGTTCGTGTCGTTCTACGAGTTGGCACGCACCGAGGGGATCGTGCTGCGGTACCTGGCGAGCGCCTACAAGGCGCTGGACCACACCGTGCCGGACGACCTCAAGTCGGAGGACCTGGAGGATCTGGTCGCCTGGCTCGGCGAGCTGGTGCGTCAGGTGGACTCCAGCCTCCTCGACGAGTGGGAACAGCTCGCGAATCCGGCGGAGATGACGGCCGAGGAGGCTCAGGAACGCGCCGATCAGGTGAAGCCCGTGACGGCCAACGCCCGCGCCTTCCGGGTGCTGGTCCGCAACGCGATGTTCCGCCGGGTGGAGCTCGCGGCCCTCGACCACGTCGACGCGCTGGGCGCGTTGGACGGGGACGCCGGGTGGGACGCCGACGCCTGGGGCGAGGCGATGGACCGGTACTGGGACGAGTACGACGACCTGGGCACGGGCCCCGATGCGCGCGGTCCGAAGCTGTTGATGATCGAGGAGGATGCGGAGCACGCGCTGTGGCGGGTGCGGCAGACCTTCGCCGACCCCAACGGCGATCATGACTGGGGCATCAGTGCCGAGGTCGACCTCACGGCTTCCGATGCGGAGGGCCGGGCGGTGGTCCGGGTCACGGGGGTCGGTCAGTGGTGAGGGGGCGGGGCACACGGCGCGCGGCTGCCCGCCCGGGTGTCCCGGTGCCCGTGGGGCGACGGCGCCGGATCTCGTCGGCAGCCGGATCGGTCGACGAGTCGCTGCGGTCGCTGGTTCTCGGGCGTCGGTGACGACGCCGCCAGCGGGCCGTTCCACGATCCCGCACGGGTGAGGGCGGCCGATCCAGGGCCGCCCGGCCGGGGGGGCGCCTCCCTTGCCCGGACGTCCGTTCGACCGACGGCGACCCCTCCCGTCAACCGTCCACGATCGTGGTGCGCTCCGAGTACCGGGCACCCACCCGGAGGTGCTCCCCCACCCGGTTCACCAGCAAGGTCATCTCATAGGCGACCTGACCGATGTCGACCTCGGCGGTGCTGAGAACGCAGAGGCAACTCCCTTCGCCGGCAGCGGTCACCAACATGACCGCCCCGTCGAACTCGATCATCGTCTGCCGCACCTGGCCGGCTCCGAAGTGCCGTCCGGACCCCTTGGCCAGGCTGTGCAGTCCGGACGCCACGGCAGCGAGGTGCTCGGCGTCCTCACGGGCGAGCGCGGTGCTGGCGCCGGTGACGAGCCCGTCGTTGGAGAGGACCAGTACGTGCCTGACGTGTTCGACCCGATCGATCAGATCGTCCAGCAGCCAACTCAGTCCCGTCTTCTGCCCCATCGTCCCGCTCCCCGCTCCCCACGCTCTCGGCCTCATCGACTACCGGCCGGAGTCTCCGTTCCGCAAGCCTTCCCCACCCTCGGCCCCTCGGCAAGCAGGATGGGCACATGGCAGAGAAGATGACCGACGAGCGGTGGAGGGCCTTCGTTTCACAGGACACTCACCCCGGAATGCTTTCGACCGTTCGGGCCGAAGGAAGCCACGCACATCGGACCGATCTGGTTCGTCCTGGACGGTGACGAGTGGGTGTT
This sequence comes from Streptomyces sp. NPDC002490, assembly GCF_040296045.1. Classification (NCBI taxonomy): domain Bacteria; kingdom Bacillati; phylum Actinomycetota; class Actinomycetes; order Kitasatosporales; family Streptomycetaceae; genus Streptomyces; species Streptomyces sp. NPDC002490. The sequence goes on from NZ_JBEOWM010000012.1 coordinate 68,111, forward strand.
CACCACGGCGAAGGAGACTGTCAAGGGGCGAAACTTGGCCACCGGGCCGCGCGTCGTGCGCCGCGCGGACGACGACCGCCCCCTCGCCTTCGTTCTGCCGCAGGGAACCGTGCACGCATCCGACGGGCTCGACGGCATCCAGTGGCGATCGGGTCGCATCGGCGGCCGGCAGGTGAGTGGCGCGGGTGACCCGTCACCGGCCGATCTCCTTGCGGCGCACACGTCGCAGCCTGCGCCGCTGGGCGGGGTCGAGGGCGAGGTAGGCCGCTGCGGGGACGCCAAGGACGATCAACAGGACGCTCCACAACGGCAACCAGGCGGAGAGGACGAGCCCCACCGCCACACAGCCCACGACGATCTTCGTCTGCTTCGACACCGTTGATCGACCTCCTCGGGGACCTGCACTGCTCCTGATGGAAAAACGACGGAACGGGACCACGGGTTCCGATGGGCACCCCGACCCACCCCTGAACCCACCCCGATCCACCACCTCCTCCGCATGAGGGAATCCCCTGAGGAGAGGGGCGGGCCCGTCCACGCGACCGGCATGGAGTGACCGACATCACCAAGATTTCACCCTTCCCTCATCATCACTCCATGTATGATTACCCGCCGCCAGGTAGTCAAGTTTGAGGAGTGTGGCCCGGTAGTGCCGCGTACGCCCGACGTTCCCCTCGATGCCGTGCCCGACCTCGCCCGTCTCACCGTCCTGTTCCTCCCTTCCGACCGTTCCGGAGCGGAGCGGATGGCCTTCTGGAGCCCCCGGGACGAGCCCCTGCCACCTGCCCTCGTCGGCGAGACCACGGACATCACCGTCGTCGTACCGGACGAAGAGACCGGGGTGACGACGATCAGCGTCCCCGCGCGCCTCCTGGAGATCCGCGCGGCGCTGGCGGTGCTCGCCCCGTCCCAGGGGCTCCCCCCGGCCGGCGCCACCGCGGCCTTCTGGCACAGCGCCTCCCTGCTGGCCCTCCACTTCGCGGCCCGCGGCCTCCTCCTTCCCGGTCTGGCCGCCGATGACCGCGCGGCCTGGCGCTTCGGGCCGCTCGGCGCCCATGACGCGGAGCTCGTGCGCGAACTGGCGGCTGCCATGCCGCCGGAGGCGCACGCCCTGCCACTGCCGCACGACGACGAGGCCGTTCGCCTCCCGGACCCCGAGCAGCACCTCTGGGCCTTCCTCCACTCCGTGGCGGATGCCCTGCCCCGCTCCCCCGCCGCGGCGCTCGTGACCGGGGCGGGACCCTTCGCCACCCGAGAGCGCTCACCGGTTCCGGAGTTGCGGACGTGGGCGGCACAGGTGGCCGCCGCCCACGACTCCGGGGTGCGGATCTCCCTCAGGGTGGAGGTGCCGGGGCTGTCCGGCGACCGGCCCGACCACGACGACCTCCGCTTCCGGGTGGTGCTCCAGGTGCACCACCGTGCCGACCCGACCGTGATCGTGGACGCAGCCGACGTCTGGGCGGCGCCCGGCGGCACGACCGGACTCGCCCCGGGGGTCCGGTTGGACGTCCTGCTGGCGCTGCGGCGGGCCACCCAGGCGTGGGCGCCGCTCGCCCCGCTGCTGTCGGCGAGCGTGCCGAGCGAGATCGAGTTGATGGACGAAGAGGTCACCGAACTGCTCGGTGGTGGGTCACGGGCGCTCGCCCTCGCGGGGGTGGACGTCCACTGGCCCGCGGAACTCGCGCACCGGCTGACCGCCCATGCGGTCATCGGCCCGCCCGACCACGGCACGGAGCCGACCGGACGCGCGCCGGACGGGACGCCCTCGTTCCTGTCGGCCGATGCACTCCTCGCCTTCAACTGGCGTTTCGCGCTCGGGGAGCACAGCCTGAGCAGAGCGGAACTCGACCAACTGGCCGAAGCCAAGCGCCCGGTGGTCCGACTGCGCGACCGTTGGGTCCTCGTCGATCCGACCGAGCTCGCTCACGCTCGGGAACGGGAGGACCGCCGGGTGTCCCCCGTGGAGGCGCTCGGCGCCGTCCTCACCGGGCGGACCGAGGTCGACGGACAGCGGGTGGAGGTCAGACCGGCCGGCTGGCTCGCGTCGGTGCGGGAACGGCTCGCCGACCCGGAGGGGATGCCCCCGGTCGATCCGCCCGCGGCACTCGCGGCCACCCTGCGCGACTACCAGGCGCGGGGGCTCGCTTGGCTCGCGCGGATGACCTCGATGGGGCTGGGCGCCTGCCTCGCCGACGACATGGGCCTCGGCAAGACGATCACCGTCATCGCGCTGCACCTGCACCGCCAACGGGAACCGGCGACGGCCGGGCCGACCCTGGTCGTCTGCCCCACCTCGTTGTTGGGCAACTGGCAACGGGAGGTCGAGAAGTTCGCACCGGGCGCCGCCCTGCGCCGGTACCACGGAGCGGACCGTTCCCTCGACGACTTGGCCGACGGCGAGTTCGTGCTCACCACGTACGGAACCATGCGTGTGGACGCACCGCGGCTCGGAGGCGTCGCATGGGGCCTCGTGGTCGCCGACGAGGCACAGCACGTGAAGAACCCCTACTCGGCGACGGCCAGGCAGGTGCGGACCATCGGGGCCGGCGCGCGCGTGGCCCTGACCGGCACCCCCGTCGAGAACAACCTCTCCGAGCTGTGGGCGATCCTCGACTGGACAACTCCCGGGCTGTTGGGACGGCTGGGTGAGTTCCGCGACCGCTACGCGCGGGCGGTGGAGTCGGGGAGCGACCCCGGGGCGGCCGAGCGGCTCTCGGCACTCGTGCGGCCCTTCCTGCTGCGCCGCCGCAAGTCCGACCCGGGCATCGCTCCGGAGCTGCCGCCCAAGACGGTGACGGACCGGGCGGTCTCCCTCACACCGGAACAGGCCGGGCTCTACGAGGCGGTGGTCCGCGAGGCCCTCACGGACATCGCGGACGCCGACGGGATGGCCCGGCGCGGAATGATCGTCAAGCTGCTGACCGGACTCAAGCAGATCTGCAACCACCCCGCGCAGTACCTGAAGGAGGACGAGCCCCGGCTCGTCGGACGGTCCGGAAAGCTGGAACTCCTCGACGAGTTGCTGACCCCGATGCTCGCGGAGCGGGCGGGGGTGCTGGTGTTCACCCAGTACGTCCAGATGGCACGGCTGCTGGAGCAGCACCTCGCCGAGCGCGGGGTCCCCTGCCAACTCCTGCACGGCGGAACACCGGTGGCGGAGCGCGAGAACATGGTGAACCGTTTCCAGAGCGGTGGGGTGCCGGTGTTCCTGTTGTCCTTGAAGGCTGCCGGCACCGGGCTCAACCTGACCCGCGCGGAACACGTGGTGCACTACGACCGCTGGTGGAACCCGGCCGTGGAGGCCCAGGCCACGGACCGCGCGTACCGCATCGGGCAGACCAGGCCCGTGCAGGTGCACCGGCTGATCGCCGAGGGCACGGTCGAGGACCGCATCGCACGGATGTTGGTGCGCAAGCACGAGTTGGCCGAGTCCGTCCTGAGAGGCGGCGAGTCGGGCCTGACCGAGTTGTCCGACGCCGAACTGAGCGAGTTGGTGTCGCTGCGGGAGGACTCGCGGTGAGCGGGCGCCGTGCCGGACGGCGGACCGAACCGATGAGAGCACGTGGACGAACGAGGAGCGCATGGACCACGAGGATTTCACCACTCCCGAGCACGAGCGGACCTTCGCCCCGCAGCCTCCTGCACACGGTCGGGGCTTCGCGAGGACCTGGTGGGGACGGTCGTGGCTGAAGGCGCTGGAGGACACGGCTCTGGAAGCGGACCAGTTGAGATCGGGGCGTGCCCTCGCGCGCTCCGGTGCGGTGGGGGCGGTCACGGTGCGCCCCGGGCGCATCACGGGTGTGGTGCGCGACCGTGACGGCACCGCGCACCGCGCGGACGTGCTGCTCCAGCAGTTCTCGGGGGACGAGTGGGACCGTTTCCTGGAGGTGACCGTGGATCGCGCGGGCCACCTCGCGGCGCTGCTCGACCACGACATGCCGCCGGACCTCGTGGAGGACGCCGCCGCGGCGGGCGTGGAGCTCCTGCCGGGCATCGGCGATCTGGAACCGGAGTGCGACTGCGGCGCGTGGGACCAGTGCGGCCACACGGCGGCCCTCTCCTACCAGGTGGGTCGCATCCTGGACCAGGACCCCTTCGCCCTGTTGCTCCTGCGGGGGAGGGGGGAGCGGGAGGTGCTGGCCGCGGTGCAGGACCGCACCGCGGCCCGAGTCGAACCCACCCCGGCGGGCGCCCTGCGGGAGGAGGTACGGCCGGGAGTGGACGCCGTCGAGGCGTTCGCCACGGGCTACCTGCTGCCGCCCTTGCCCGGATTGCCCCCGGTGCCGGAGCCGCCGCGGGCGGCCCCCTCGTTGGGGGTCGGGACGTCGCCCTCGTCGGACCTGCTTCCGAGCGCCCTGGAGTTCCTGGCGCTCCAGACGGCCCGCGAGGCCCGGCGGCTCCTCGTCGAGTCGCTCTCCTCCGACCTCGGAGCACCCGTCACGGAGCCGCCCCTGGCGCAGGATGCGGTCCGGCTCGCCGCGGGCGATCCGGACGAGGACACGGTGATGCGGTTGGCATCGGCTTCCGGTCGGACGCCGGACGCGTTGGCGCTCGCTGTGCGCGCCTGGCGGTACGGGGGTGCCGGGGCGGTGTCCGCACTGGAACGCGCGTGGACCCCGACGCACGAGGAGGAGGCCCGGGCACGGGCGGTGGTGGCCGCGGCGTGGGAAGCGGAGGAGGCCCCGCCCCTGCACGGCGAGGGGGGCGCGTGGACGACGCCGGACGGGCGCGCCCGGATCGGTGTCGACGGAAGCGGCCGGTGGTGGCCCTTCCGACGGGAGGACGGACGTTGGGCCCCCGCGGGGCCGGCGGCCGGGGATCCGGCAACCGCTCTGGCGGTGGCGCGGGGTGAGGATTGATCCCGCTCGACGGACCCCGGCCATGAAGGGTGACGCCGTGGGGGGAGCACTGCCCCGTGGACGACCCCGCCGAGCTCTCCCTTATGGACAAGCAAGCGGAATTACTCGTTCGAGTGCCGGAGTTATCCACATTCGCCCCTGCATCCTCAGATGCCGTGATCAGCCTTCCGCTGCCCTCTTCGGGAACCGTACCTTTGTCGGAGCGGGGCCCGTTCGACGGTCCCGGCAGCGACGACGGCAAGGAGCAGTACTCCATGAGTGACCCCCGGATGATCACGGTCCGCCCGGAACCGGGCGACTACGCCTGGACCTTCGGCGGGGCCGCCCCCTACGCCCGCATCACTCCGGGCACGGTGCTCGACGTCTTCACCGAGGACTGCTTCGGCGGCCGGGTGCGGTCGGAGAAGGACCTCGTGTCCCAGGTCTGCGAGTTCCCCTACCTCAACCCGCAGACCGGCCCGTTCTACGTGGAGGGCGCGGAGCCCGGTGACACGGTGGCGGTGCACTTCGTCTCCATCGAACCGGCACGGGACTGGGCCGCCTCCACGACCGTGCCGCTGTTCGGGGCACTGACGTCGACCTCGACGACCGCCTCCCTCCAGGCTCCGCTTCCGGAAACCGTCTGGATCTGGCAGTTGGACCGGGCCCGGCGGACGGCGACGTTCCAGGCCAAGGACAGCGACCTGCGGCTCGCTCTGCCCATGGACCCCATGCACGGCACCGTGGGCGTCGCACCCGCCCATCTGGAGGTGCGGTCCGCCCTGGCTCCCGATGCCCACGGCGGGAACATGGACACACCGGAGATGAGGGCGGGCGTCACCTGCTACCTGGGGGTGAACGTGGAGGGCGCGCTGCTCAGCCTGGGCGACGGCCACGCCCGCCAGGGCGAGGGGGAGACTTGCGGGGTTGCGGTCGAATGCGCCATGAACACCGTGATCATCGTCGAACTGCTGAAGGGGGTGTCCACTCCCTGGCCGCGTCTCGAATCCGACACCCACCTGATCTCCACCGGTTCGGCGCGCCCGCTGGAGGACGCCTTCCGCATCTCCCAACTCGACCTGGTGCAGTGGCTGGTGCGGGACTACGGGTTCAGCGAGCTCGACGCCTACCAGTTCCTCACCCAGGCGGTCGAATCACCCGTGGCGAACGTCTGCGACACCAACTACACCTGCATCGCGAAGGTCCGCAAGGAGTGGCTCCCGGACCGGGAGACCCATCGCGGGCTCCACGCACGACTCCGGGACGTCGCCGCAACGCTCCCGAAGCCCGGGGTGCCCTCGATCTGAGCGGCCGGCCCGTGCGGTCGACCGGGGCGGCGACCGCGCGCGGCCTCGCCCGGCGCGGCTCCAGCCAGGCGAGCGTCACGGCGCGCCGTCACCGGTGGGACCCGTTGACGGTGCACCGTGACGGGGCGCGGTCCGCCGACACCCCTCCGGACCCCGTGCCCCAGCACGCACTGCGGGAGGTTCCCGTTCGGGTCCGTCCCGTACTGCACTCCCGTGCCCACCACGACCGAGAGTCAGGAGAGTTCATGCCCCGATCCCAGGGGGAGCCGAGCCGGCGCCGTCTGTTGTCCTGCGCCGCCCTCGCCTCGCTCCCCACGCTCGCGCTCCCCGCATCGCACGCGCAGGCGGCCCACCGGAGCCCCGTCGACTACCTGCTGGCGGAGCCCGCGCCCGCGAGCACGTCCAACTACACCGCATCGCGCCGCCCGGCCAGCTACGCCGTCGACCGCGTCGTCATCCACGTGACCCAGGAGACGTGGCCGGACACCCTGGCCATCTTCCAGAACCCGTCGCGGAAGGTGTCGGCCCACTACGTGGTGCGTTCCCTCGACGGACACATCGCCCAGTGCGTCCGGGAACGCGACATCGGCTGGCACGCCGGCAACTGGAACTACAACACCCGCAGCATCGGCATCGAGCACGAGGGGTGGGTCGACCGACCGGAGTACTTCACCGACGCCCTCTACGAGAGTTCGGCCGCGCTGACCGCGGTCCTCTGCGAGAAGTACGGCATCCCCGTCGATCGGAAGCACATCATCGGACATCACGAGGTCCCGGGCGCCGATCACACCGATCCCGGTGACTTCTGGGACTGGTCGCGGTACCTGCGTCTGGTCCAGCGGGCCTGAGCCGCCGCACCCGGTCACCCTAGTAGTGGCGCCACTCGTGGCGGGTGTACTCCAGTACGGCCGGATCCATCAGGGTGCTGGCCCGTACGTCCTGGGGGCGGCGGTCAACGGGAAAGACGGTCGCCGCCCGGAGGACGGAGGGGTCCAGGAACCGTAGGGGCGGCGCGCCCGCGGCGAGGTGCGGAGTCGGTGCCGTTGCGGTGTCGCCCGGTGCGGCCAGGAAGAAGCCCCAGTTGCCGAAACTGGGGACATCGACCTGATAGGGCGTCACCGCGTACCCCGCCTCGGTGATCGTTTCGCCGATGGACCAGTACGTCTTGGGGGCGAAGAACGGGGAGCCGCCCTGTACCAGCACCTGGCTCTGCGGGGTCAGTACGCGCCCGAGCAGGTGGTAGAACTCGACGCTGTACAGCTTGGCGAGGGACGCGGTGTCCGGGTCCGGGAAGTCGATCAGCACGGCGTCGTAGCGCCGGGTGGCGTCCCGGAGCCAGGTGAAGGCGTCCGCGTGCACCGCGGTGACCCGCGGATCGTCGAGCGCCCGCTCGTTCAGGTCGACCAGCGGGGGGAAGGAACGCGCCAGTTCGGTCATGGCGGGGTCGAGATCCACCAGGGTCACCTCGCGGACGTCCTCGTAGCGCAGCACCTCCCGGAGCGCGAGCGCGTCCCCGCCGCCCAGGATCAGTACCGACGAACGCTTCTTCGACAGCCCGGGATGCACCAGCGCCTCGTGGTACCGGTACTCGTCGACGGAGGAGAACTGGAGGTCGCCGTTGAGGAACAGGCGGGTGTCCGGAGCTCCGGTGAAGGCTCTGGACCGGGTGATGACGATGTCCTGGTAGGGGGTGGTCTCGGCGTGCACGATCGGGTCGCGGTAGAGCTGTTGCCGGGCGCTGACCTCGATGTCGTCGGCCAGGACGTAGACCGTGGCGAGCACGGCGAGGACGGCCGTCATCCCGGTCAGCAACCCGAGGCGGACCACCCGACGCATCTCGTGGCGGAAGATCCACAACACCACGACGACACCGGCGGTCGCATTGACAGCCCCCACCACCAGCGCGCCCTGGAGCTGGCCGAAGGCGGGCAGCAGCAGGAAGGGGAAGGCCAGACCGCCGACGAGGGCACCGATGTAGTCCACCGCGAACATGTCGGCGACGGCACTGCCCGCCTCCTGTCGTCTGATGCGCTGGAGGAGCGTCATCAGCAACGGGATCTCCGCGCCGATCAGCAGCCCCACCACGAAGGACACGACCACCATGGCGGGCATGTAGATGCGGAGCCAGGCGAAGGAGACGTACAGGACGAGCACCGACAGACCGCCGACGAGCGCCAACGCGCCCTCCACGAGGGCGAATCCGCCGGCCGCGCGCTTCTGGAGGGGTTTGGCCGCCAGTGAGCCGATCCCCATGGCGAAGACCATCACGGACAGGACCACGGAGGTCTGCGTCACGGAGTTGCCGATGAGGTAGCTGCCGAGTGCGGTCAGAGCCAGTTCGTAGGTGAGCCCGCACGCGGCGCAGATGAACACCGCGAGCAGCAACAGGAACCGGGCCCCCCGCGACTGGGCGCCTCCCGTGGTGGGTGCGGTGTCGGCGGGGCGGGGGGTGGTATCGACGGTCACGGGCGGGTCAGGAGACGGCGGCACCGACCATGAAGGCCGTACCGAGGTACATGGCGGCCTGGACCCAGGCCGCGGGGTGGGGACGGCCGTCGTTGTCCTCCAGCACCACGGCCCCCAGACGACCCGGCGTCAGCAGGCCGACCACCAAGGAGATGACCGTCATCACGACCACACCGGCCAGGCCGTACAGCAAGGTGCTGACCAGACCGTACTCCAGGCCCTGCTCGGATTCACTGGCGCGGATCGACTGCTCGATGACCAGGCCGATGGCGACCGTCTGCCCCGCGAGGAGAACGGCGGCACCACGATTGCGTTCCGTCCACACCACGTGGAAGAGCTTGCCGGGGGTGACGAGGTCGAGCGCGACGAAGCCCGCCGCCATCACGACGAAACCGACGAGTCCGTAGAGCAGGGCGGTGCCCGCCGACTCGAATATCTCTGTCACGGTGATGCCTTTCGAAGGTTCGTTGGAGGACGGCAGAGGGGCGGTCGGTCCCTCGGGACGGAGCGGCGTGCGGCACTACTTGCCGGTGCCGGGGCCCCCACCGCGGAAGGCGTCGCTGTCGGGGTGCGGCCAACTGGAGGGCAGCTTCGTGTTCCACCGGTGGTAGCCGGTGCGGTAGTCCGCCACCTCGATCTGGCTGCCCCGGCGCTTGCGGGGGGTGATGGAGACGATGTCGTCCCGGTAGCGGAGGAAGACGGCGTCTCCGGCTGCACTGCGGTCCCGGGCCGAGGTGTGGTCGTCGATCTCCTCCGCGACTTCGGACGGACCGTCCTTCTTGTCCACGTAGCCGAGCGGCACCGAGGTGTACTGCTGACTGATCCAGTAGTGGGGAACGGAGTTGGCGTCCTCCGAGTCGCTGGAGCAGGCGGACAGCGCCACCGTGACGAGCAATGCCGCGCCCAAGCGTCGTGCGGTCTTCATCGGGCCTCCAGCCGGGTGTGCGTCGCCACGATCCGGCAGCTTTGCGGGTAGGTGTGCCAGGTGTGCCAGTCGAGCCCCGTGACACGGGGGTCCACGGTCAGCGCCGTGACCGCTTCCGACGCTCCGGGAAAGATTCCGTAGAGAGCGCGGGGGTGGACGTCGGTCCGCCGGCGCACCTGCTCCACCCGCGTGCGGAAGTCGTCCGCATCCAGGGTCTCCACCCGGGCGGAGAAACGATACTCCCACTTATCGAACATCCGCGTGGTATCGGTCAGTCCGCCCTTGATGCCGGGCAGGCAGGCCACCGTCTCCCGAACCGGCCCGACGAACACCTGGTGCGAAGCACCCAACACCCTGAGTTGGACGTCGGTTCCGTTGACCGTCAGGTCCCGTACCACCAACGCCGCACGGGCGGGCTCGTCGAGGGAGAAGGAGAGTTGATCGGCGTCGGTGTCCAGGTACGGCGTGGCGAGCGTGACGGCGGAAGCGCCGCTCATGCGGCGCCGTCCCTCCGGGTCCCCGAATCGGTCGGGCCCGGTGGCGCGGCCGCTCTTCCGTGTGCGTTCCCCCGAACGGCAGCATCGATCGTCACTGTGGCCCCCCGCTTCACGGTCCTGCTGGTATCCGGTGAGTATGCTACAAATCCCGCCCCTTCCCGCCATCGGGGTCCGATCGCGACAACCGGACCACGGCACTCCGCCCACCGGTCCGTCGCACCCCGGTCGACAGCGCCTCCCCCGCCCCCGCCGGCTCCGGGTCACGGTCCGCCAGGAAGGGCGCCGCCGCCCATGCGCTACGACTTCCTCGCCCGGCCGGGGCCGGTCCGGCGGCCGTCGTGGAGCTGACGGCGGAGTTCGGGGAGAACCGCCGCACTGCACCGGGACGCGGACGAACGCGGAAGGAACGCCTCGATCACGTTTCCCCGGCGACCCGTCCCTCGCACACCGCGGTGTCAGGACGCCTCGGTACCGACGTCGGCGGCCCGCAGCTCGGTCAACAGCTCGTTCTGCCCGGCGAGCATCTCGGTGAGGATGCGGCGGGCGGCCCTCATCAAGTCGGCGACGTCCCCGCCGGCCAGCGCGTACACCACCGTGGAGCCCTCACGGGTGGCCGTGACGATGCCGGAGCGTCGCAGCACCGCCAGTTGTTGCGACAGGCTGGAGGGTTCCACTTCGATCTCCGCCAGCAGGTCACGCACCGGCGTGGGGCCGTCCTGGAGGAGCTCCAGGACCCGGATCCGCACCGGGTGCCCCAACATGCGGAAGAACTCCGCCTTCGCCTGATACAGCGGAACCGCCGCGCTCACCAGCCGTTCACCCCGTCCTCGCCGTCGCCCGTGCTGAGGACATGCTCGCACGCCGGGCGCACGGCGTCCCCACGTTCCTCCCGGGCCCGCCGGGCACCGTGGACGCCGCCGACCCGGGCGCGCTCCCCGACCACTTCGACGAACCACCCCGTACCACCCCGTTCCACCCCTGCGACCTCGCGCCACCTGATGAATTGAAGAACTCTTCAAGTTGGCGAACGACCCTCCGGAACGTGCCCGTCCGACCTTCGGAACGACCCCTTCCTTCTGGTCCCGGAGACCCGCCACCACCTCGTTGACCAGGAACGACACGGTTCGCCTTGCCCACTGCTCCGGCTCGTCGCAGCGGTACCGCCGCAGATCCGCGCGGCTGGTGCGGAACGGGTTTCGTGAGGGCGCTCTCACGGTGATCTCACGGACGGCTCACACCGTGCGCGCATGATCCCGCCCCAGGCGCCCCACCCAGGTGCCCCAACACACTTCTGCCTTCCCCCCACCTGCCGAGCGAGGAGCGCGACGTGAGGCGACGACCGATCCCCGCGAGGAACCGGTCCCGTCGACACGGACTCCCCGACACGGCCCCGGCTTCCCCGCCCCGGTCACCGCCGGGCGCTCCCGGGGTGCGGGCGGGTTCCGTCGCCGGTCCGGCGACGGAACGGGAACGGCCGATCCACCCTCACCCCCCAACCCGTGCGGCCGACCGCCCGGCACGGCTCCCGGAACGCTCCGGGGACCGACCGGCGAGCGGAGCACGACGAAAGGACCAAGGTGTCGACTCAACGCACGCGTCCCGCCGCAGGGCGACACGCCCGTAGAAGCGGCGGAGCGACGACCGGCCAGGCATCCGGATCGTTCTCCGTCGCTTCCCTGGGCACGGACCTGATGGCCTCGGTGGTCGTCTTCCTGGTGGCGCTGCCCCTGTGCATCGGCGTCGCCGCCGCCTCGGGGGTGCCGGTGTCCCTCGGCATCATCTCCGGCATCGTCGGCGGTCTCGTGGTCGGCTTCCTTCCCGGCAGCACCTTCCAGGTGAGCGGGCCGGCGGCCGGACTCGCCGTCCTCGTCCTGGAGTTCACCACCGAACACGGCGTCGGGATGCTCGGCGTGGTGGTCCTGGTCAGCGGCATCCTCCAGATGATCCTGGGGGTGCTGAAGATGGGCCGGGTCTTCCAGTCCATCTCGCTCTCGGTGGTCCAGGGCATGTTGGCCGGCATCGGGCTGCCCCTGATCCTCAGCCAGACCTACGCCCTGGTGGACTCCAAGCAACTCGGCACCGCCACCAAGAACATCGCGGGCCTGCCGGACCTCGCCGCCGAGGTGGTGGGCGACACCCACAAGGTCGCGGCACTCGGACTGGGCGTGATGGCCGTGGTGATCTGCTTCGTCTGGAAGAAGGTCCCCGATCCGCTCGGCAAGGTCCCCGCACCCCTGATCGCCGTGATGCTCGGCTCGGCCGTGGCGGCGTTCCCCGGCCTGGAGGTCAAGAAGGTCGAGGTGGGCAACATGCTGGAGGCGGTGAACTTCGTCGGTCCCTCGGACTTCTCCCACCTGACCAGCCCCGCGGTGCTGACGATGGTCATCACCTTCACCGTCATCGCCTCGGCGGAGAGCCTGTTCAGCGCCGCGGCCGTGGACCGCATGCACACCGGTCCGCGCACCAAGTACAACGCGGAACTGTTCTCCCAAGGCGTCGGCAACACCCTGTGCGGCTTCCTCGGGGCACTGCCCATGACCGCCGTGATCGTCCGTAGTGCGGCCAACCTCCAGGCCGGCGCGAAGACGAAGGTCTCCGCATCCTGCACGGCGCCTGGCTGCTCGGCTTCGGTCTGCTGCTGCCGGGGCTGCTGGGGATGATCCCGGTCACCATCCTCGCGGGCGTGCTGCTGCACGCGGGGTGGAAGCTCTTCAACCCGCCCTCGTTCGTGAAGATGTGGCGCACCGACCGCGGTGAGGGCCTGGTCATGTTCATCACCACGGGCGCCATCGTGGTCACGGACCTCCTGGAAGGCGTGATCGGCGGTCTCGCCGTCGCCATCGTCCTGATCGCCCTGCGGATGTCCCACCTGACGTTGCGCACCACCACCGAGGGGGACACCACCCGTCTGGTGCTGCGGGGCAACGCGACCTTCCTCCGGCTCATCCGGCTGATCCGCGCCCTCGACTCCGTCGCCGACAAGGACCGGGTCGTCGTGGACGCCCATGCGGTGACCCACCTCGACCTGGCGTGCAAGGCCCAGTTGGAGGAGTGGGCCGAGCAACGGCGCAAGTCGGGTGCCGAGTACGTCGAGTTGTTGCTGCCGGGCGACGAGCCGAACGACGAGCCGGCCGAGGAGGAGCCCGAGGTGGCGGACGCCCCGAGCCCCCGGGCCCGGGACTTCGCGGCCGAGGCGCCGGCCGCCGGCCAGCCCTGGGCGGCCGAGCAGCCGAGCGCCCCGGCGTACGCCGCTTCCCCGGAGACGATGCACGACTACGTCGGCTCCGGTGCGTACGGCGCGCACCCCCAGGCCCGCCCGCACCCCTACGCACAGCAGTACCCGGGCATGGGTGGACAGGTCTACACCAGGGCCGCCCACCAGCAGCAGGCCGTCCAGCACGGTCAGGTCCACCTCGCCCACCCGGCGCACAGCCACCGTCGGTACGCCGCCCAGGAGGCCCAGGCCGCCGTACCGCCCCAGGAGTACGGACACCCGGGCACCGCGGCACCCGGAGGCCCCGCCCCGGAGTACGGGCCGACGTCCTGGGACCCCACCGCCCGGCCCGGCGATCCCTACCCCGGGGACGGCAACGGCTGGACGCAGCCGCCGTACGACGGCGGACACCGCGGCTGACCGTCGACGCGTTTTTCTTTGCCCGTGAATTGCAGACATCTGCAATTCCACACTTGCCGTGTTGACGGGGTCCTCAGCCGTTCCCGTCGATGACACGGCTGTGGGGGCACGTCCTCGGACGTGCCCCCACAGGGCTGCCGCTCCGCCTCGCGGACGGCGCTTCGGGCCCGCCCCGTCCCTACACCTGCGCCCAGACCGTCTGACCGGAACCCGTCTGCCGGGTGCCCCAGGCGTCCGACAGGGCCACCACGATCTCCAACCCGCGGGCGTACTCCCGCAAGGACGCCACCGGGTCCCGACCGCCCTCTGCCGAGGAAGCGGGACGCGGGCTCGGCATGCACCTGCACGGCGGCCCCTGAACGGTGACCCGCACGGCTCCCCGTTGCCAGTGCTCGACCTGGCACCGCACCCGGTCCGCGTCAGGGCGTCCCGGTTCGGCGCCGGCGTGCCGCACCGCGTGCGTGACGATCTCCGAGGCCAGCAGGGTCGCCGTGTCGGTGGTGGAGGGGTCCACGTGCCACCGGGCGAGTGCCGCCCGCACATGGGCGCGCGCCTCTCGGGGCCCTTCCGGGCCTGCCTGCACATAGCGGGCGAGCAGGCGCGGGCGCCCCGGTGGACGGGCGCTCCGCTGCCGGCCCGGTCGGGGCTCGGGGCACTCGTGGTCGGCCATGTCTCCACGATGCGCGCCCTGCGGTGCATGCGCAATGTACGCCGTTCGGCGCAGCGAGCGGGCGACCGGCCCGACACGCGGGGTGACCGGCGGGGGCCTCCCCGGCGGTGCAGCGGCCGCACACGAGGATGACCGGGACCGCACCCGCCGGCCCCGGCCCGCGGCGGCTCCCGCTGCCGCGAGGGGCCGCGGCCCGTCGCCCCGAGGAGTCGCAGCATGCCCGAGCCCACTCCCCCGCCCCAGGCGCCGACCGACATCGACACCTCCGTACCGCACTCGGCACGGATCTGGAACTTCTGGCAGGGCGGAGACCTCCACTACGAGGCCGACCGGATCGCCGGCGAGGCGTTCGCGGCGCAGGTGCCGGAGATCCGACAGGTGGCCCAGTCGAGCCGTCAGTTCCTGCGGCGGACGGTGCGCTGGGCCGTCGCCGAGGCGGGGGTGCGGCAGGTGCTCGACCTCGGGGCCGGGCTGCCGTCGGCACCGAACGTCCATGAGATCGCGCAGTCCGTCGATCCCCGGGCCCGGGTGGTGTACGTCGACAACGATCCGATGGTCGCGGCCCATCGGTCCGCCTATCTGGAGAGTTCTCCGCAGGGGGCCACCGCTTACGCCCACGCGGACGTCCGCGAGCCCGAGCGGGTGCTGGTCGAGGCCGCCCGGACCCTGGACCTGGCCTCGCCGACCGCGCTCGTGTTCAGTGACATGCTCGGTCACGTCACCGACCTGGACGAGGCGTACGCCCTGGTCCGGAGGCTGGTCGAGGCGGTAGCCCCGGGCAGTTGGCTGATCCTCAGCCACACCGCCCCCAGCTCCCGGCTCCCCCGGCTGGCGTTGGCGAACGACGCGTACGCCCGGGGCGGCGGCATCCCCTACGCCCTGCGCACGCCCGAGCAGATCGCCGGGTTCTTCGAAGGGCTGGAGTTGGTGGCTCCGGGGCTGGTGCCCATGCCCCGCTGGCGGCCGGACGGAAGCACGGTGGGGGTCGCCGCGGACGTGGGTTGGGGGGCGGTGGCACGCATTCCCTAGGTGCCTTCGGTCCGCTGCGCCGTGCGGAGCCGGCTCCGGCACCCGAAGGAGTGCGTTTTGTCGCCCGTTCGCCTCCGGTCAGGGCGGGCTCCCCCCACGGGGCGCACCCTTCTGCTGAACTCACTGCTCGATCATCGAAGGCCGTTCCTCGGAACGGAAGTTGGTCGTCGGCCGGCGGAAGGAGCACCACCCGTGACCGCACGCGGTACGGATACGAACGACGACGCGCGCCCGCGCCCCCGCGCCGACCGTCCGGGGCCTCGGGTCACGGTGCTGCTGACGGCGTGCCTCGCCTACGTCGCCGTCACCGGCGCGGCCCTGTCCGGCGCGCCGCCCGCGCACGGAGCGTCCCCCGACCGGGCGACCGCCCGGGGCGCCGTCCGCGGCGCACCGCCCGGCGCGCACGGCGCACGGGGCGTGACCCAGCGGATCGCCGGTGGTGTGACGTACCGGCACTACGACATCGACACCCCGCGCGGTGTCACCCACGGCCACCTGCTCAGCGTGGACCTCGGCGCCCCCGGGGTGAGCGTCGGACTGCTCTACCCCTCGGTGGTCGGAGCGCGGGCCACGGTGTCCTCGCTGGCCGACGCCGAAGGAGCGGTCGCCGGCGTGAACGGTGACTTCTTCAACATCTCCGAGGCGCAACACCCCGGCGTGTCGCCCACCTACGCGCCGGTGGGTCCGGCCGTCGCCGACGGACGGGCCCTGAAGGCCGCGGTCCCCCGCAAACAGCGGTTCGGCCCGTCACTGCCCTCCGGCACCTCGCCCGAGGACGTGCTGGGCGTCGACACCGGAGGCAGGGCCCGGCTCGATCGGCTCCGCCTCGACGGCGCCTTCACCACCGCGGACGGCACGGTGCAGCTCCACGGGCTCAACCAGTACGCCCTCAAGAACGGTTCGGTGGGGGCGTTCACCTCCGATTGGGGCAGCCGCTCCCGGCTCCGCGCGACCTGCGGCAGCGACACCAGCCGCGGCGCGCCGTGCAGTGCGGACGTCCACGAGGTGGTGGTGCGCGGTGGCGAGGTGGTCGACACCAGCGACACGCCGGGCAGCGGGCGCATCGCGGGCGGCACCACGGTGCTGGTCGGTCGGGAGGCGGGGGCCCAGCGGTTGCGGAAGCTCTCGGTGGGGGACGAGGTGACGGTGCGGCACCGGCTCGTCCCGTCGACGGCCGGCGTGACGTACCGGTTCGCGATCGGCGGGTTCCCGGTGTTGCGCGGGGGCACGCCGATCTCCGGGCTGGACACGGCGGCTTCGGCGGTGCGCACCGCGGTGGGGATCGCCGACGGGGGGCGCCGGCTGCTGCTGTTCGCGGTGGACGGGGCGCGCGCGTACCGCACCGGTCTGACGGTGGCGGAACTGGCCCGGGTCCTGGTGGAGGCGGGCGCCGCGGAGGGCTTCAACCTCGACGGCGGCGGCTCGTCGACGTTGACCGCGCGCTCCGCCGGTGCCGGCGGCGTGTCGGTGCGCAACCATCCCACGGACGGGTCGGAGCGGATGGTGGCCAACGGCATCGGCGTGTTCGCTCCGAAGTGACGGCGGATCCGGAGTCGGGCGGGAGCACCGGGACGACGGTCGTACCTCCTCTACGATCGTCGCTGTGTGCGCAGACGTCATGGTCGCCGAGGACGACGACAAACAGGCCGAACTGATCCGCCGATACCTGGAGCGCGAGGGACACGGCGTCACCGTGGTCCGGGACGGTCTGGCCGCTCTGGAACGGGTCCGACAGCGCGCACCGGACCTGTTGATCCTGGACGTGATGATGCCGAAGGCCGACGGTCTGGACGTCGTCCGCGTGCTGCGGGCCGAGTCCCGCGAGGTGGCGGTGCTGATGCTCACCGCCCGCAGCACCGAGGACGACCTGCTCCTCGGACTCGACCTCGGTGCCGACGACTACATGACCAAGCCGTACAGTCCGCGGGAGTTGATGGCCCGGGTCCGGACCCTGCTGCGGCGTTCCCGGCGCCCGGGGCCCGGGGCCGTCGTCCCTCCGGAGCCGCCGGCGCTGCGGGTCGGCACGCTCACCGTGGACCCCGCCCGGCACGAGGTGCACGTCGACGGCGAGGCCGTCGACTGCACGCCCGGTGAGTTCCGACTGCTGGCCGCGTTGGCCGCCGAGCCCGACCGGGTGTTCAGTCGGCAGCGGCTGCTCGCCGAACTCCACGGCTTCGACCGGTACATCAGCGCCCGCACCGTCGACGTCCACGTGATGAACCTGCGCAAGAAGATCGAGCGTTCCCCGCGCCGTCCGCTACGGCTGCTCACCGTGTTCGGCGTCGGCTACAAGCTCACCGACCCGGGCGGGCGCGGTGCGTAGGGCCGCCGAGCGCACCCGGCGACTGCCCCTGCGCAAGAGCCTGCTGGGGCGCTTCCTCGCCGTGTCGGCGCTGGTGGCCACGTGTTCGGTGGCGGCCACCGCATGGCTCGCCGCACAGACCACGTCCGGGGCGATCAGGAAGGAACAGGGGCGGTTGCTCGCCGACGACGCCCATGTCTACGACACCCTCCTCGCCTACGCGGCCACCCGTCCCCGCTGGGACGACGTCCAGGAGACCGTGGAAGGACTGGCACGGCGGACCGGACGCCGGATCACCCTCACCGACGAGCACCGCACCCCCCTGGCCGACTCCAGCACCCAGAGGCCGCGCCCGTCCCTGCCCGCCCGCGAATCCGCCGTCGTCGACCCGACCTACGTGGACACCGCCCTGAGTTCGCTGGGCACCGGCGGGACCCGGGTGACCCGGCGGACCCTGGAACCCGACGACCTCCCCCCGGCCGTCACCCCCGAGCCCGCCGAACCCCGGGCCCTCGTCCCCACCGACTCGGCGCCGGGCAGCACCCGCCAGCCGCTCGGACGCCGGGGGGCGCCCGTGGCCGCCGTCTCGCAAGAGGGGACGGACGAGGGCTCCCGCACGGTGGGAGAAGCGGAATCCGGTCGAATAGACCCCCGGGCGGTGGGCCCGTTCCGGCTCTCCCCGGCGGACCGCTCCCGGCTGCTGGTCCTCGCCGAACGGCAGGCCCGGTGCTACCTCCGGAGCGGATTCTCCGCCACCATCGTCACCGGCCACAGTGGGCGACCCCGGGTGGAACAGGGCGACCCGTCGAGGTCCTCGACCCGGATGTTCCTGGACGGGCAACTCTGCGAAGCGGCTGCCCTGAACTCCCCGACCCCTTCCGAGCGGGTCGCGCTCGACGCGCTGAACCGCCTCACCAACACCTGCCTCGACCGCAGCTTCCTCCCCCATGTGACGATCGCCCTCGATCTGAGCTGGTCGGACGCGCCCGGCGTGAACCCGCACCCGCACCCGACACGGTCCACGGTCGACAGACGGATCATCGCGAACTGTCTGGAGAGTGCCCGCCGCGAGCAGCTGTCCTCCCACGTGGCGCCCCGTGCCCTGCTGTTCATCACCGCGCCGGACGGGGGCAGTCCTTCGAGGTTCGACCTGTCGACCGCCAACACGGCGAAGATCGCCGGGGTCGCGGCACTGGTGCTGGCCCTCACCGTCGGCGTCTCCGTGGTGGCGGGCACCCGGCTGGTGCGTCCGCTGCACGCGCTGACCGGCGCCGCGCAGCGCATGAAGGACGACGGGGACGGGGACCGGTGGACGCCCGTTGCGGTGTCCGGGGACAACGAGGTCGGGCGGCTGGCCGCGGCGTTCAACGACATGGCGGCCCACCGCGCCCGGCTGGAGGAGCAACGGAAGGTGATGGTCAGCGATGTCGCGCACGAGTTGCGGACGCCGCTCAGCAACATCCGGGGCTGGCTGGAGGGTGCGCAGGACGGGGTCGCCGAGGCGGATTCGGCGTTCGTGTCCTCCCTTCTGGAGGAGGCGGTGCAACTCCAGCACATCATCGACGACCTCCAGGACCTCGCCGAGGCCGATGCGGGGGCACTGCGGCTGCGCCCGGAGCCGGTGCGCATCGCGGAACTGTTGGCCCAGGTCGCGGCGGCCCATCAGGCGCGCGCCGACGCGGCGGGCGTCACCCTGACCGTGGGGGCGGGTCCGGACGGGCCGCCGTCGAGGAACGTGCATCCCGCGGCGGATCCGGTGCGACTGCGGCAGGCGGTCGGCAACCTCGTCTCCAACGCGATCCGGCACACCCCGGCGGGCGGCGAGGTGACGGTGCGCGCCTCTCGGGGCGGGCCGCGGGGGGATCTGGTGCTGGAGGTCCGCGACACGGGAGAGGGCATCGCGCCGGAGCACCTCCCCTATGTCTTCGACCGGTTCTGGCGGGCGGAGAAGTCCCGCAACCGGCGGACCGGGGGCAGCGGGCTGGGGTTGGCGATCGTCCGGCGGTTGGCCGAGGCCCACGGGGGCACGGTGGAGGTGCGGAGCGCCGTGGGCACGGGATCGGTGTTCACCCTGCGCATCCCGCCCCGCTTCGACGCCCCGGCGGACCGGGGGCGAAGCAGGGCGACCGATGCGGGCTGATGTGATCCGCACAGCGGGCTGACAGGTTCTTCACATCGGCGGGCGAGTCTTGCGGACGTCCCGGTGGGCCGGTCCCGACCGGTCACCGGACGCCGCATCGTCCCTAGCCGAACTCGGGAGACCTCTCCATGACCCACCGCACCGCCCTGCGCCGGGCCGCCCTGCTGACCATCGCGGTCGGCGGGGTGCTCGCCCCGGCCTCCGTCGCCGTGGCCTCGCAGCCTCCGGCCGACCGACCCGTCCCGCTGTTCGCGTCCGATGCGTCCCCGGCCCCCGCTCCGGGGGACGGCGGCCAGCGGGTGGCACTGGTGCCCGCCGCTCCGCGGGGCGGCGTCGCGGCCGGCGGGGCGACACCCACGCCGGCGCCGCCGTTGGGGCTGCGGGAGACTCCCGAGGCCGCCGTCGAGGACGCCGGCACGCGGGCCGCGCCCCGCGGCGGGGTCGCGGCCGGCGAACGTCCTGCGGAGCGGGGTGGATCCGGCGCGCTGGTCGGCTCTGCCGCCGGTCTGCTGATGCTGGCCGGCGCGGGCGGTTTCGTCGTGCGCCGCCGCACGGCCGGTCGGCCCGGCGTCTGACCCACCGGTGGCGCCACCCGTCGGGCGGCGCCACCGCCACCTCGCCCCTACGACCCCGGGACCCCCGTGCTCCGTCCTTCCCCCTTCCGTGCCTTCGGGCCGGCCCTGTTGGCATTCGCCGTGGTCGCGGCCCTCGCCGGCTGCGGCTCGTCCGCTCGACCGACACCGCCCCCCGGGACGCCGTCCGCCCGGGCGGACGGCGCCGCTCCCGCTCCTTCGAAGGGCCGAGCGGACCGTGCCGACGGGGCCTCGACCCCGACGCGGGTGCTGGTCCCCTCGCTCGGCATCTCCAGCGGGTTGATGCCGCTGGGGCTGAACCGGGACGGCACCGTCGAAGTGCCGCCGGCCGACCGGGGCATGACGGCGGGGTGGTACACCGGCCGCCCGGTGCCCGGCGCGCCCGGGCCCGCGGTCATCATCGGACACAACACCACACGGCACGGGCCCGCCGTGTTCGAGCGGCTGAAGGACATCCGCGAGGGTGCCCGCATCACCGTGCGCACCACTGCGGGGAAGGACGTCCACTTCCGGGTCACCGCCCGGGAGACGGTGCGCAAGCGGTCCTTCCCCACCGAGAAGGTGTACGGCGACACGCCCGAACGGGCGCTGCGGTTGATCACCTGTGACGGTGCCTACGACGACGCGGGGCACCCGGTCGACAACCTGATCGTGTACGCCGTCCGAGGCTGAGCCTGCAAGACCGCCGAGTCAGGCGGCGGCGGGCCGGTCCGTCCCGCAGGGATGGGACCGGTACTCCGGGCCGAGTTCGCCGTCGACGGCCGCGCTGGTGCGGGTGGCGGCCTCGGTGACCGCTTCCCGGGAGCCGTACTTGGCGTACGGCCGGTCCGCGGTCGGGCCGAGCGGGTTGCCGTACTCGGCGACGTTCCGCCCCTCCAGGCGCCGCACCTACTCGGGGGTCATGCCCGCACGGGTGATGTCCTTCCCCCCGTTGCGCAGGTCGACCGTCCGTCGCGCGATCTCCTCCTCCGACGCTCCCCGGGCGTGCGAGGGGGGTGCGGCGGTCCCGGGCAGCTCGGCCCAGGTGACGGTGCGGTCGCACCAGCGCTCCAACAGCACGCGGTCGTGGCCCACGGCGAGCAGCGCGGCGCCGGTTCGCGCCCGGTACTCCTCCACGACGGCGACCAGCGCGGCGGTGGTGGAGGCGTCCAGCATCGCGGTCATCTCGTCGGCGATGAGGAGGCGGGGCCGCAGCACCAGGGCGCGGGCCAGGCAGGCCCGCTGCAACTGCCCGTCGCTGACCTCGTGGGGGCGGCGGCCGAGGAGATCGGGACCGAGGCCGACGGTCCGGGCCAGTTCCTCGGTCCGCCGGGGGGCCTCGGCGGGGCGGCCGGTGGCGCGCAGGGGCTCGGCGATGATGTCGGCGAGGGTGAGCCGGGGGTCGGCGGCGAGCCTCGGCTGCTGGAACACCACGCCGATCGCGGTGCGTTGGGCCCGCGGTGCCTGGTGGCGCCAGCCGCGCACGGGTTCGCCGGCGAGGTCGACCTCGCCGGCGTAGGGACGGTGCAGCAGTGCGGCGACCCGGGCGAGGGTGGACTTGCCGCACCCGCTGGGGCCGAGCAGCCCGACGGACTCCCCGGGGGCGACGTGCAGGTCCACGCCCCGGACGACCGGTGCGCGGCGATCGTACCCGGCGACGACGGAACGGAGTTCAAGCACCGGGGACCTCCGCGGCTTCGACCCGGACGGGCAGCGGGTGGTGGCAGGCGACGGGCTCGGGGGCCCGGAGGGCGGGGAGGGTGCCGCAGCGGTCGGTGGCCCGCTCGCAGCGGGGGGCGAAGGCGCAGCCGGCGGGGAGGTCGGTGAGTTCCGGCGGCATCCCGGGGACGGGCGTGAACGCCCGCTCGGGCAGGGCGTCGAGCAGGCCGCGCGCGTAGGGGTGGCGGGGGCCGGGCTCGCCGAAGAAGGCGGGGGCGTCGGCGATCTCCACGATGCGGCCCGCGTACATGACGGCGACCCGGTCGGCGATCCGCTCGGCGGCGGCCAGGTCGTGGGTGATCAGCAGGAGGGCGCGGTCCTCGCCGGTGTGCCGGCGGAGTTCGTCGACGGTGCGGTCGACGAGTTCGCGGTCCAGTCCGGTGGTGGGTTCGTCGGCCAGCAGCAGGGGGGCGTCCCCGATCAGGGCGAGTGCGGTGGCGGCGCGCTGGGCGAGGCCGCCGGAGAGTTCGTGGGGGTAGCGGTCCAGGTGGTCCTCGGGGAAGGCGGCGCGCACGGCCGCGGCCCGGGCTGCGGCCCGCAGTTCGACGCGCGGGGTGCCGGCCACCTCCCGCAGCGTCTCCTCCAGTTGGGAGCGGACGGTGCGCACCGGGGTGAGGTGGGCGGCCGGGCTCTGGGGCACCAGCCCGACCCGCCGGCCGCGCACCCGGCGGGCGAGGGTGGCCTCGTCGGCGGTGAGCAGGTCGACGGTCTCCGTGCCGGGCTCGGCGCCGTCGAGCAGGGCGCTGCCCGCGGTCTGGGCGTTGGCGGGCAGCAGGCCGAGCAGTGCGGAGGCGAGCACCGACTTGCCGCAGCCGCTCTCGCCCACCAGGGCGAGGCACTCGCCGCGCCGGAGGTCGAAGCGGGCGTCGCTGACGGCGCGGACGTGGGCGCCGCCGCGCATGCGGAAGCGGACGGACAGGCCGCGCACCGTGAGGAGGGGCGGCCGGGCCGGTTCCGCCACCGTGGCGGCGGGCGGGCGGGGCCTCTTCGCCGTGCTGGTCACAGCATCAGCTCCGATCGGCGTCGCGGATTGAGGTGTTCGCGCCAGACTCCGGCGAGCCCGGCGATGGCCAGGGTCGGGATGATGACGAAGAGTCCGGGGAAGAGGGTCGGCCACCAGTCCCCGGCGAGCAGGGAGCTGCGGGCGGTCTGGACGAGGGTGCCGAGGCTGGCCTGGTGGGTGGGCAGGCCGAGGCCCAGGAAGGACAGCGCGGACTCGTGCCAGATGGCGTGCGGCACCATGAGGACGGCGGCCAGGCCGGCCTGGGGCAGGACGCCGGGGAGCAGGTGCCGCACGGCCACCCGGCGGCGGGAGGCACCGCCGGAGACGGCGGCGTCGATGTAGGGGCGGGAGCGCAGCGACAGCACCTCGGAGCGGACGATGCGGGCGGTGGAGAGCCAGTGGGTGAGGGCGACCGAGAACACGACGGGCCACACCCCGGGGCGGAACATCGCCACGATGAAGATGCCGAGCAGCAGGTGCGGCACGGAGGCGAAGGCGTCCACGAGCCGCATCACCAGGCGGTCGACCCAGCCCCCGAAGACGGCTGCGGCGGTGCCCACGGCGGTGCCGATCACGGTGGCGACCAGCGCGGCGACGAGTCCCACCAGCAGCGAGACCCGCAGTCCGTAGATGCAGCGCAGCAGCAGGTCGCGGCCGACGTCGTCGGTGCCGAACGGGTGTTCCCAGGAGGGGGGCTGGAGCTTGGCCGCGAGGTCGACGGCCTGCTCGTCGAGGTGCACCAGCGGCGGGACGACCAGCACCGCGAGGACCACGGCGAGGACGATGGTGGCGGAGGACCACAGCCGCCAGGTCCGGGTGGAACGCCGGGGGCCGCCGCGGGAGGTCCAGACGGTGGTGGCACCGTCGTCCTCGGTGAGCGGGACCTGGGCGGTGGTGTCAGCCATCGAAGCCCACTCTCGGGTCGGCGAGGCCGTACAGCAGGTCGGCGAGGAGGTTGCCGAGCAGTACGGCGACGGTGGCGAGGACGGTGAGCGCGGCGAGCAGCGGGAAGTCGACGGAGGTGGCGGCCTCGACGGTGGCGGCGGCGATCCCGGGCCAACTGAACACGGTTTCGACGAGGAGGGCGCCGGTGATGAGTTCGGGCACCCGCGAGCCGATGAGGGTGAGCACCGGCAGCAGCCCCGAGCGCAGGGCGTGACCGAGGAGGACGGTGCGGGGGGCGAGGCCCCGGGCCCGGGCGCCGCGCACCGGGTCCTCGTCCAGGGCGTCCCCGACGCCCTGGCGGACGTAGAGGGCGAACCAGGGCAGTTGGGAGACGGCGAGCACCAGGGCGGGCAGGATCAGGTGGTGGGCCACCTGGCCGGCGGTGACCGTGGTGGCGGCGGTGTCGGTGAGGCCGCCGGCCGGGAGCACCCCGAGCTTCAGGGCGAAGAGCCAGATGGCGAGGAGGCCGAGCCAGAACGGCGGGGCGGCCTCCAGGCCGTACGCCAGCGAGGTCACCACGCGGTCCAGCGGTCCGCCGCGGCGGCGGGCGGCGAGGACGCCCAGCAGGGTGCCCAGCACGATGGCGAGGGCGAACGCGGTGGCGGCGAGCAGGACGGACCAGCCCAGGCGCTCGGTGATGACGTCCGCGACGGGCTGTCGCATCACCGCGGAGTCGCCGAGGTCGCCGGTGACGGCGGCGGTGAGCCAGTCCCACCACCGGGCGACGAAGGACTGGTCCGGGTCGAGGTTGGCGCGGAGCTGGTCGAGGTTCTCCTGCGAAGCGGTGAGACCGGCGGTGCCCGCGTACGCCTTGACCGGGTCGAAGGGGGAGGCCGCGGCGACGGCGAAGACGCCGAGGGTGACCGCGAACAGGATCGGCAGGGCGAACAGGGCGCGCCGGGCGACCAGCCGGCTCGCGGGGCCCCAGGGCAGCCCCCGCGTGGCGCGGGGGCCGCCGGTGCGGCCGTCGACGGGGGTGGTCACGTGGTGGGCTGCCAGTCCTCGACGTTCCACCACGGGCCGGCGGCGAGGCCGTGGTCGTGCGGCTCCACCTGCGTGGTGAGCGGGCCGAAGCGGTCCTCGGTGACGTAGAGGTGGTCGATGTGGGTGAGGAAGGTGTAGCCGGGGTTCTTCACCAGTTCGCGCTGGACGGTGTCGTACGCGGCGCCCCGTTCGGCCTTGTCGCCGCTGCGGCGGGCGTCGTCCAGGGCTTCGTCGACGACCGGGTTGTCGTACCAGGCCATGTTGTTGAACCCGTCGCCCGCGAGGGTGGACTTGAGCAGCGTGTACTGGTCGAAGTCGGGGTCGGCCGGGGAGCCGCCGCCGGCGAGGACGGCGTCCTTGGACATCCGCGGCTCGATGACCTCCCAGGTGCCGGCCTGCACCTTGATCTCGATGCCGGCCTTCTTGGCGTCGGAGGCGTAGGCGAGGGCGTGGTCCTGGCGGAGCTTGTCGCCGGAGGGGTACCAGAGCGGGAAGGCGGCGCGGACGCCGTCCTTGACGCGGACCCCGCCGTCGCCGGGCTTCCAGCCGGCGTCGTCGAGGATCTTCTCGGCGGCGGCGAGGTCGTGGGTGCGCTCGGTGCCCTCGGTGAACCACTCGCTGTCGGTGGGGACGGGGCCGTACGCCTCCTTGCCTGCGCCGTTGAGGATGGAGTCGACCATGGCGCGGCGGTCCACGGCGAGGTCGAGGGCGCGGCGGACGGCGACGTCCCCGGCGACCGGGTTGCCGGTGGGCAGGGTGACGACGCGGTAGTCGAAGGTCTTGGCCGTGTGGGTCTTGCGGTCCTCGTCCTCGGCGAAGGTCTCCGCGAGGTTGGGCGGGAGGATGGCGCCGTCGAGGTCGCCGGAGCGCAGCCGGGTGGCGCGCACGTCGTCGTCCTTGATGACGGCCATGGTGAAGTTCTTGACCTTCGGCGCCCCGCCCCAGTACTCGGGGTTGGCCCGGAAGGAGAGCTTCTCGCCCTTGGACCAGGTGACGAGCTCGTAGGGGCCGGTGCCGACGGGCTTGGTGGTGAAGGGGCCGTTGTTGACGTCCTGGCGGCCCGCGACGTGCTCGGGGGCGATGGGCAGGACGGTCCGCTCGGCGAAGGGCGCGTAGGGGTACTTCAGACGGAAGACCACGGTGTCGTCGCCCTGGGCGGTCACGGTCTTCAGGGCGTCGAGTTCGCCCTTGGAGGCGTTGTTGGTCTTCGGATCGAGGATGGTGCGGTAGGTGAAGACCACGTCCGCGGCGGTGAAGGGCTCGCCGTCGCTGAACTTCACGCCCTCGCGCAGGCGGTAGGTGTACGTCAGGCCGCCGTCGCTGACCTCCGGCAGTTCGACGGCGAGCGCGGGGCGCAGGTTCATCTCGGCGTCGTGGGTGAGCAGTCCGTCGAAGACCTTCGAGTTGCCGTCCTTGCCGAAGCCGAGCAGCGGGCTCAGGCTCTCGGGCTCGTAGGCGATGCCGACGACCGCGGAGTCGGCGGGACCGCCGCCCAAGTCACCGCCGCCGGGGGTCGAGCAGGCCGTCGCGACCACCGCGACGGCCACCGTCACCGCCGCGATGCCCGTGCCACGTATCGATCGGCCCCTCATGCCACACCCCTGGCTTCCTGTTTCTTGATGATCAGATGTTGTTGCGTGTGATGCGCAACTGTGGATTATGCATCAGGTAACGGGCACGAGGCGAGGGCGGTCCGTACGGGAGGCACCGCGTGGTTCCGGTGGGGCGGGATGTGCGCGGGCACCGGAGAGGAGGGGTGTGCGGGACGTCACACCGGATGCCCGTTCGGCGGCCGCCCCGCTCCGTCGGACGTCCGGTCGGGCACGGAGCGGGCCGGGCGGGCGCGCACGTGCATGCGCTCGCCCTGCGGGCCGAACAGGCTCAGGTACTCCACCGACCCTTCGCCGGCGGCGCCGAACCAGTGCGGGACGCGGGTGTCGAACTCCGCGGCCTCTCCGGCGGTGAGCACCACGTCGTGTTCGCCGAGGACCAGTCGCAACCGTCCGGCCAGGACGTACAGCCACTCGTACCCCTCGTGGACCCGGGGGTCGGGCTCCCCCTGCCGGGCCCGTTCGATCACCTTGTACGCCTGGAGGCCGCCGGGCTGGCGGGTGAGCGGGAAG
Organism: Streptomyces sp. NPDC002490; assembly: GCF_040296045.1. NCBI lineage: Bacteria > Bacillati > Actinomycetota > Actinomycetes > Kitasatosporales > Streptomycetaceae > Streptomyces > Streptomyces sp. NPDC002490. The sequence continues at coordinate 95,265 of NZ_JBEOWM010000012.1, forward strand.
AGGGTGCGGCCGTGGCGGTGGATGGGGCGGGAGCGGACCCGGGGATCGGCCGCGGGGGCCGCCCCGACCAGTTCGTCGAGCGGCACCCGGTGGGCGCGGGCCAGCGGCAGCAGCAGTTCGAGGCTCGGCTTGCGCAGCCCCGACTCCAGTCGGGACAGGGTGCTCACCGAGATCCCGGTGACGGCGGACAGACCCGCCAGCGTCGCCCCCCGTTCCTTGCGCAGGGCCCGGAGTCTCGGTCCGACCCCCGCCAGGACGTCGTGGGTGCGGTCCTCGTCGGTCGCCTCGAAGGCGGGCCCGGTCGTCTCGTCGGTCACGGGATCATTGCAGGTTCGGCAATGCCGGTTGTCAATTCCGGGAGGAGAGCGGGTGCCCGCCCGGCGCGGCGACCGCGGGCGGCCGGCGGGAGGGAGGGCCGACCGACCGCGGGGCCGGTCAGGACTGGTAGCTGGGGTCCAACTTGTAGAGCGTGGACCCGACCTCCGTCATCTTGCTGTCGGCCACCGCCTTGTGACAGGCCACGCCCAGGTCGGCCTCGAAGCGGGTGGCCTCGGAGCGACCCGGGGCGTCGACGTCCTCGCCCCGCTGCTCGGTGAGGATCTCGAAGGCCATCACCCAGCGCTCCTCGGGGGTCATCTGCTCGCGGAACTGGTCGCAACTGGTGTCGGCGCTCGACCGCTTCCAGGTCTGCTCGTAGGTCCCGTCCGGGCCCGGCTCGGGCAGCACCGGCTTGGCGGTCTTGTCCGGCGCGGAACTGCCGGCTTCGGCCGCCGTGCTGGACTTGCTCCCCTCGGCCCCTCCCGGACTGTCGGTGCCGCAAGCGACGAGCGTCGCTGACAGGGCGGTGATGGCGAGTAGTGCGGCAGTCCTGGTGCGCATGGCGAGCCCCCCACGGGAACGGTACTTGTGGAGTGACATTCTGTAGGCAAAAGGACCGCCCGAGCACGAATCCGAACGCTTCGTTTCCTACCCGTAACGCATACCCAAAGTGGTCTGGACCAGCAGTTTTACCTGGTGACAGGGTTCCCGGGGATCAGGTCTGAACGCCTCTAGCCTTGCCCTGCATGGTTTTGACGAACCATCAACGGAAAGATCCCTTTCCTGACCGCGGGGTATGCGCCCGGCGCACGCCCCGGCGCATTGTGTGAGCTGCGCCCCGCCGTACCGCACGACCCGCACGGCGGTGGCCTTGAGTCCCCGATCGGTCACGCTGCGCCGCGGACCAGGTCCAGCAGGCGGTCCAGGACCCGTGCTCCACCGACCCGCACCCCGTCGTGCTCGAACTCGTCGGTCACCCAGGTGCGCAGCCCGCGCACGGTCCGGGCGGTGTCCAGCGAGTGGGCGGTGTCCACGTACATGTCGTCGTGGTAGACGGCCGCGGCCACCGGCACCTCGTTGCGGGCGAGCCGGTCCGCGTCGTAGAGCGGGGTCCAGTCGGTGCGCTCGGCCAGCAGCTCCGCCGTCTCCCGCAACGGGCTCAGCGCCGGGTCCGCCTCGAACATCCACGGGTGCACGGTCTCGCCGGTGAACAGCAGCGGTCCCGCGCCGGCGAAGGACCGGCGCGCGTCGAACTCCGGAAACTCCGCCCGGACCCGCTCCGCCGACCAGGCGGTCGGTCGGCGGTCCTGGGCGTAGATGGACTCGTGGACCAGCGCGTACAGCGGGTGCTCGGCGTGCGAGAGCACGGCGTGCACCTGGGACAGGAAGGCGTCCGCGAGGACGGGCCCCTTCGAGGTGCGGGCGAAGGCGTGCTCCAGCAGGTAGTGCAGACGGTGGCTGCCGTCCCCGCCGCCCAGGAGGATGCCGAGGGACTGGAACGCCTCCACGGTCAGCAGGTAGCCCCCGTCGGTGACCGCCCCCCGTTCCTCCAGGTGGCCGGCGATCCGCCAGGCCCGCTCCACGTCCATCGGGTAGCGGGCGTAGTGTCCCCCGACCTTGCGGGCGATCCGCGGATACGCGGCCCGGTAGACGTCGTCGGCGTGGGCGTCCAGGGACGGCAGCCCGCCGGTGATCAGGGCGGCGGCGAGCCCCTCGGGCGCGGCGGACAGGTAGTGGGTGGCGCAGAAGCCGCCGAAGCTCTGCCCCAGCACCGTCCAGGGCGCGCCGCCGGTCAGGGCTGGGCGGATGGCCTCGCAGTCCCGGACGATGGAGTCCGAGCGGAAGTGCACCAGGTAGTCGGCTTGGGCCTGCGGACCGCCGCGCAGCGGCAGGGTCTGCCGGGTGGCGGGGGTGGAGCGGCCGGTGCCCCGCTGGTCGAGCAGGAGGACGCGGTACTCCTCCAGGGCCCGCGGGAGCCAGGCGGAGGCGCCCGCGAAGCGGTTGGCGCCGAAGCCGGGTCCGCCCTGGAGGTAGACCAGCCAGGGCAGGCCCTCCGGGTCGCGTCCGGGGGCGACCGCCTCCCGGGCGAACAGTTCGATCTGCTCCCCCGCCGGGTGGCCGTGGTCCAAGGGGACGCTGAAGTGGTGGTCCGTGTACACGACGCCCGGCTGGCGGTACGTGAGAGGCACTCGGATGCTCCTGTGATGCGTAGTTCCTGGGGAGTGGTCCCACCAGTGGACCACAGCTCCCCGCGCTGCCGTACGGCACCCGGCGGGCAGCCGACGGCCCCGTGTGCGGGCGCCGGACGCCACGGCTAGCGTGGGGGAATGATCCGGTTCGAGCAGGTCGGCAAGCGCTACCCGGACGGCACGACGGCGGTGGACGGCCTCGACTTCGAGGTGGCGGAGGGGGAACTGGTCACCCTGGTGGGACCCTCCGGGTGCGGGAAGACGACCACCATGATGATGGTCAACCGGCTCATCGAACCCACCACCGGACGCATCCTCGTCGACGGGGAGGACATCGCCGGGGTCGACCCCGTGCGGCTGCGCCGGCGGATCGGGTACGTGATCCAACAGGTGGGGCTCTTCCCGCACCGCACGGTCCTCGACAACACGGCGACGGTGCCGGCGCTGATCGGCTGGAAGCGCGGACGGGCCCGGGCGCGAGCCGCCGAACTCCTGGAGCTGGTGGGGTTGGACCCGGCGACGTACGGACCGCGCTACCCCGACCAGCTCTCCGGCGGTCAACGGCAGCGGGTGGGCGTGGCCCGGGCGCTGGCCGCCGATCCGCCGGTGCTGTTGATGGACGAGCCGTTCGGTGCGGTGGACCCGGTGGTGCGGGAGCAGTTGCAGGACGAGTTCCTGCGGATGCAGGCGGCCGTGCGCAAGACGGTGCTGCTGGTGACCCACGACATCGAGGAGGCGGTGCGCCTCGGCGACCGGATCGCCGTGTACGGGAAGGGGCGCATCGAGCAGTACGACACCCCCGGCGCGGTCCTCGGGACGCCCGCGAACCCGTACGTGGCCGGGTTCGTCGGAGCCGACCGGGGACTGAAGCGGCTCTCGGTCACCGTGGTCGAAGCCGACGACCTGGAGCAGCCGGTGGTGGTGCGCACCGCGGAGTCGGCCGAGCGGGCCGCGGGCCGGTTGCGCGCGGCGGGCGCCCGCTGGGGTGTGGTGCTGGACGCCGGCGGGGACCTGCACGGCTGGGTGGGCGCGGACGAGTTGGCGCTCGCCGGCCGGGGCGGCACGGTCGGGGACCTGGCGCACCGGATGAACGCGTGGGTGGCGGTGGGGGCGTCGCTGAAGCAGGCGTTCGGGGTGATGCTCCAGCACGACGCGGGTTGGGTGGCGGTCCTCGACGGGGCGCGGTTCCTCGGGGTGTTGACCCCGGCGAAGCTGCACGAGGCGCTGCGCAGGTCGGTGGACGCGGACGCCCAGGGGGTGACGCGCGGGGAGGTCGCGTTCGACTCGGTGGCGGACGTGTGACCGGGTGCCCCCGCCGGTGCCTCACAGCAGCCCCCGGTTCCTGAGGTAGGACCGGGCGACGTCCTCGGGCAACCGTCGCCAACTGTCGACCTCCCGGTTCAGGGAGGCGAGGTCCGCGGTGGTGAGGACCTCGTTGAGCCGGTCGAGGGCGCCGGTCACCCCTTCGGCGCCGGCCCGGGAGCGGTTGACGACGGGGACGACGTAGTCGGCGTTCTGGAGGTGCTTGTCGTCGGCGAGGATCACCAGGTCGAACTCGCCGAGCGTCGCATCGGTGGTGGTGGTGAGGACCATCTGGTCCTGGCCGCTCTGGACGGCCTTCTTGGCCTGGGTGGTGCCGACGCCCTTGGGGTCGATCCCGGTGATGTCGATGCCGTACACCTTCCTCAGGCCGGGCTCGCAGTACGGCCGCTGGACGCACTCGTCCCCCGCCGCGAGCCGCACCGGCAGCCCGGAGCGCCCCAGGTCACTGAGGGTCTTCAGCCCGTGCTCACGGGCGTAGGCGGCGGACACCGCGAACGCGTTCTGGTCGACGGCGCGGCCCGGGTCCAGGACCGTGAGCCCGCGGGGGGTCGCGAGACGGCGCAGGGCCTCCATGGTAGCCGTGAGGTCGGGCGAGCCGACGGGGGGTGCGTCGGGGCCGTTCTCCTTGGCGTTCAGCCAGTCCGCGAAGGTGGCCGCGTACTCGGCGACGACGTCGATCTGTCCCGACTCCAGGGCGGGTTCGTACAGTTCGCGGTTGGCGACGGTGAGCAGTCGGGTGCGGTAGCCGGCCTCTTCGAGGAGGAGTGCGTACATCTGGGCGAGCAGATCGCTCTCGGTGAAGCCCGCCGATCCGATGACCAGGTCCTTGCTGTCGCCGGGCGGTGCGGTGACGGCGTCCCGGTCCTCCAGCGCCGGGCCGGAGGCGCAGCCGGTGAGCACCGCGACGAGGAGCAGGGCGGTCAGCCGGGCGAAGCGGGCCGGGCGGGCGCTCACCGCCGGCCCCGGGCGCGGAACGGGGCGAGGCGTTCGACCACTTCGAAGAGGCCCTCCACGAGGAGGGCGAACGCGGCCACCAGGACCGCGCCCGCGACGACCATCGGGGTGCTGGCGAGGGCGAACCCGGCGGTGATGATCCGGCCCAGACCTCCCCCGCCGGCGAGGGCCGCGATGGTCGCGGTGGCGACGAGTTGGACGGCCGCGATCCGCACTCCGGTGAGCACCAGGGGCAGGGCGAGCGGCAACTCCACCCGCACCAGCACCTGTCGCCCCGTCATGCCCATGCCCCGGGCGGCCCGGACCACGTCACGGTCGACCCCGCGCATCCCGACGTAGGCGTTGGTGAGCAGCGGCGGGACCGCGAACAGCACCAGGGCGATGACCGTCGGCCCCTCCGCGTACTGCCCGACCGGCGTCAGCAGCAACAGGACGAGGACCGCGAAGGTGGGCACGGCACGGCCGACGTTGGCCAGGTTGACGGCGAGCGCGCCGCCCCGGCCGAGGTGGCCGAGGACCAGGGCGACGGGCAGCGCGATCAGGCAGCTGACGACCAGGCAGACGGCGGTCAGGACGGCGTGCTGGAGCAGCCGGTGTCCGATGCCGTCGCCGCCGGACCAGTGCGCCGGGTCGGTCAGCCAGCGCCATGCCTCGGCCAGGGTGTTCAGGGCCGTCTCCCCGGGCCCGGGGGCAACTCATCCACGGGCGGCCCTCGTCCAGGGCGTGAGCAGCCGTTGCACCCCGAGCAACAGCAGGTCGGCGAGGACCGCGATCACCACGCACAGCACCGAGGCGGTGAGGACCTGCGCCTTGAAGTAGGTGTTCATGCCCGAGTAGATCAGGTTGCCGAGTCCGCCGAAGCCGACGATGGCCCCGACGGTGACCAGCGACACCGCGGAGACCGTGGCGATCCGCAAGCCCGCCATCGAGGCCGGCAGGGCGAGCGGGAGTTCGACCGACAGCAGCAGTCGGACGGGCCCGAAGCCGAGGCCGCGGGCCGCCTGCCGGGTCTCCTCGGGTACGGCGCGCAGCCCGGCCAGGACGTTGCGCACCAGCAGGGTCAGTGAGTACAGGACCAGTCCGGCGACGACCAGGGAGGCGGAGAGCCCGTAGGCGGGCAGCAGCAGCGAGAACATGGCGAGGGAGGGGATCGTGTAGAGCACCGTGGTCACCACCAGGACGGGTCCGGAGGCCCAGCGCCAGCGCCGGGCGGCGACGGCCAGGGGGACGGCCACGACCAGGGCGATCAGCACGGCGAGGAAGGTCAGTTGGACGTGCTGGAGGACCGCGTCGGCCAGGATGTGGCGCCGGGTGGTGAGGTAGGCGCCGCAGATCCACTCGTTGCGGGCCAGGCAGTCGTCCGGGGGCGCGGTCATCTGCCCATTGCAGCGCGCGTCCGCGGCGCCGCGCCCGACGGACTGGGCCGTTCGGGAGCGCCGGGCCCGGGCGCGGCGTCCGCTCGGGTGACCGGGCACCCGGTGGGTGGTCGGGTCGGCCCAACGGGTGCGGGGTTCACCGCGCGGACGGGCACACATGGACCCACCGGTGGGCCGTGCGTCCGGCCCCGCGAGCGAGAGGTGTCCCCGTGTCAGCGAGCCCCGCCCGAGCCCGTACCCGCCCGCAGCGCCCCGTTCGGGGGGTGCTCGCCGCCCTGTGCTGCACGGCCTTGCTGGTGGGCGGCTGCTCCCGGGCGGACGCGCCGGGCGCGGGAGGTGCCGGCGGGGACGAGGACGCCGCGTCCGTCGGCCGGCCCGGGCCCCCGGCCGGCCCTCCGATCGAGGGCCGGCCGGGGCCGGGAACCGGTGGGGAGACGGCGGCGATCGCGGGGCTCGGCTCGCTGACCCGGGCCCGGGTCCCGTCCGGGGCGCGGCAGGCGCTCGTGGTGACCGGCACCGGCCGGGACTCCAGCGCGGGCACGGCCGCCCTGCACCAGCGGGACGCGCAGGGTACCTGGCGCACGGTCGCCGGCCCCTGGCCGGCGCACAACGCGCTGCGCGGGTGGACGGACGACCACCGGGCGGGCGACCTGCGCACCCCGATCGGGGTGTTCGGGCTCGGCGACGCCGGCGGTCTGCTGCCCGACCCCGGGACGGAGCTGCCCTACGACCGGGACGACCGGTTCGGCGACTCGGGCACCGGGTTCCTCGACGAGCCCTTGGCCGGCTCGTTCGACTACGTCCTGGCCATCGACTACAACCGGGTTCCCGGGACGTCCCCCCTGGACAAGACCCGCCCGCTCGGCCTCGACAAGGGCAGCGGCATCTGGCTGCACGTCGACCACGGGGGGCCGACGAAGGGCTGCGTGTCGCTGCCCCGGGGCCGGATGAGGGAGTTGCTGCGCCGTCTCGACCCCGCGGCGCACCCGGTGGTGGTGATGGGGGACGCCGCCTCGCTGCGCCGTTGACCTCAGGTGCGCAGGGGCGTGCCCCGCCGTTCGAACTCCAGCAGGTACTCCACGTCCTTCGCCGCCTCGGACGCCACCTCGCGGTCCAGCAGGTGCAGGGAGCCGTCGATGCCGGAGCTGATGCCGCCCGCGGTGACGAGGTCCCCGTCGTCGACGACCCGGACGTCGCGCACGTCGCAGCCCCGCTCCCGCAGGTACGGCCGGGCGCCGGTGTGCGTGGTGCACGGTCGGTCGCCCACGAGCCCCGCCGCGTGCAGCAGCACCACGCCGGTGCAGACCCCGAGCAGGGTGGAGCCCCGACGGGCCGCCGTCCGCAGCTTCCGGGGCAGGACACCACCGCGGATCTCCGGCCAGATGCCCGGCCCGTCCCGGTCCCCGAATCCGCCGCCGGGCACCACGATCGCGTCGGTGCCGTCCGGTTCCCAGCCCTGGGCGACCTCCACCCGGGTCCCGAAGGCGAGGGTCACCGGCCCCGGGGCGCCCCCGGTCACCAGCCGGACGCGCACCGGGTGGCCCATCGCCGCGGCCCCGGCGAACACCTCGAAGGGACCGAACACGTCGAGTTCCTCGACCCCGTCGAACAGGACGATGTCCACGCGCAGCGGACGGTCCGCGCGCGGGGCGTCACCGGAGCGGCGGCCCGCGGTCGCGGCGCTGGCAGCTGCGGGGCCGGCGAAGCCGGCGGCCAGGGCCGCCCCGGCGGTGGCGAGGGCGCTCCTGCGTCTGATGGTGCTCAACTCGGGCCTCCACGAGGGGTGCTGCGGGTGACGGTCACCCGCAGGTCGCCTCGGGGAGGTAGTCGGTCGGTGTCGGTGGCGGGTTCCCGGAGGTCACCGGACGGGGGTGCTCGGCAGCCCGCGCCAGAACCCCAGCCGGTGCGTGCGGGCGTAGTCGACGGGCCCGATCCGGTCCGGGGCGAGCGACTGGGTGTACGGCACGTCGGCCGCGGGGCGGTGGCGGGGCCAGGGGGGCAGCCCGGCCCCCACGGGCGCGCCGGTGTCGGCGAAGGCGGCCCACTGGTCGGTCATGGTGTCCGAGAGCCGCAGTTGGGCCGGGGTGAACAGCGGTTGGGCCTGCGGGTCCTCGAAGACGTAGGGGGTGTCGCCCGCGTGGAACGCGCCGAAGTCGAAGTCCCCCGACAGCGGCAGGTACATCGGGGCGTCGCGGTCGGCGAACTCGTAGGCGTACACGGGCACGTGGCGGGCGAGCACGGTGTGCTGGGCGTCGGTGCCGAGCGCCCACATCCGGTCGGTGACGACCGTGGCCCAGGCCAGGGCCGGCGAGGGGAAGTCGCGCAGCGGGTAGGCGGCCCGCACCCGGGGCGCGTCGGCGCCGAACGCGGTGTCCAGGGCGGTGGCGTAGTCCTCGCGGGTGAAGGGGGTGCCGACGGCGTCGTACTGCATGCCCACGAAGGTGCGGTGTTCGTCGAGGGTGGCCCCGGAGAGCACCGGCACCCGGTGGAGGCGTCCGGCGCGCAGCGCCTCGGGCGGTAGTTCCGGGAGGACGGGCGTGCCGTGGGCGAACGCCTGGAACACGTTCATGATCGACGGCACCTCCAGGATGCGTGCCACCGGGAGGGCCCGTAGGCAGCGCAGGCCCGCGGCCGGGTCGGCGTGGGCGCAGCCGAGCGGGGCGGTGATGTGGGCGCTGGCCTCCTCCACTTCGCGCAGGGTCCGCCACACGTACCACCGGTAGCCGGGGACGTCCGGGCCCATGGCGCCGGCGGGCATGTCCATCAGCCCCTCGCCACTGGCCAGGACCGCCCGGTCGAACAGGCCGCGGGCGGTGGGGGAGGTCAGGTGCGCCGTGATGGCGGCGGCGCCGAAGGAGGATCCGGCGACGGTGACCCGGGTCGGGTCGCCGCCGAAGGCCGCCGCGTTGCGCCGCACCCAGTACAGCGCGGCCTGCTGGTCCTGGAGTCCGAAGGTGCCGGACCCGGGCAGGCCCGGGTGCGCGAACCCGCCGAAGATCCCGAGCCGGTAGTTCACGGTGACCACCACGGTCCCCCGGTCGGCCAGTCGGCGCCCGTCGAAGAAGGAGCCGGCGCCGACCGCGCCGTCGCCGTGGATCCACACCAGCACCGGGGCCCCGCGCCCGCCCCGCGTCGCGGGCGCGGTCACGTCGAGGACCAGGCAGTCCTCCTCGGTGCTGGCCGACGGGGTGTAGGGCGAGGGCACCTGGGGACACAGCGGTCCCGGCCGGGTGGCGTCCCGCACGCCCGCCCAGGGCGACACCGGACGGGGCGCCGCCCAGCGGTGCGCGCCGGTGGGCGGGTCGGCGTAGGGGATGCCGTGGAAGGTGCGGTGCGCGTCGGTGCGGGTGCCGCGCACCCAGCCGGCGTGGGTGCGGACCCGGTCCTCGACCGCGGGGGCGTCCCGGCCGGGCGTGGGGCCGCCGGCGTGCGCCGCGGGGTGCGGCAGGACCGACGTGGCCAGGGCTGTCAGGAGGATCAGGGAGACCCGCGCCGCCGGCCGCAGGAGCGGACGGCGACCGCGGGAGCGGGTGCGCGTCATCACCCTCGTCATCGTCGACGGCCGGTCGGAGCGGCGCAACGCCGTCCGGTCCGAGCGGGCGAAGGAGCCGGCGGGACGCGCTCAGTGCACCGAGAAGCCGCCGTCCACGAAGAGGGACTGGCCGGTGACGTAGGCGGAGGCGTTGGAGGCCAGGAACACCGCCGCGCCGGCGAAGTCGGCGGGCAGTCCGTTGCGCCCGGTCATGGTGCGGGCGGCGAGGGCAGTCACCCGTTCCGGGTCGGAGGCCAGGCGCCTGTTGAGGGGCGTCATCACGAAGCCGGGCACCAGGGTGTTGGAGGTGACGCCGTACGGCGACCACGCCTCCGCCTGGGAACGGGAGAGGGACTCCAGGGCGCCCTTGGACACCCCGTAGGCCCCGCTGTCCACGAAGGCGCGGTGCGCTTGCTGCGAGGTGACGTGGATGATCCGGCCGAAGCCCCGGTCGGCCATGCCGGGACCGAACCGCTGCCCCAGCAGGAACGGCGCCTCCAGGTTGACGGCCATGGTGGCGTCCCAGACCTCCTCGTCGAGTCGGCCCAGGGGCGGCCGGAGGTTGACCCCGGCGCTGTTGACGAGGACGTCGGGTTCCCCGAAGACCTCGGCGGCCCGCTCGGCCGCCGCGCGCACCCCGTCCCGGGTGCTCAGATCCGCACTGACCCAGGCGGCGCGGCAGCCGGCGGCGGCCAGTTCGTCCACGGTCGCCACCAGGTCCCGCTCGCCCCGGGCCACGACCACCACGCCGGCCCCGGCACGCGCCAGTGCCCCGGCGACGGCCCGGCCTATCCCGGAACTGCCGCCGGTGACCACCGCCACTCTGCCGTCCAGGGAGAACAGCTCCGTCAGGTAGCTCTGTGAGGTCATGCCGGCAGCCTATGCGCCTGGCCTCGGGCGCATAGGCCCCTCGGACCGCGCGGACCTGCGGAAACCCGGATCTCGGGACGATCGGCCCTGCCCCCGGGCGCCCGGGTCGGGGAGGCTGGAGCGGGAGCGGTAGCCTTGCCGCTCCGTTGCGTCACGAGGAGGCATGGCACATGACCCGCGCTATCGCTGTCGGGGTGGACGGTTCACCGGCGAGCACGGCGGCCGTCGACTGGGCGGCCCGGGAGGCGGCCCTGCGGGGGCTCCCGCTCCGCATCGTCCACGCGCCCTGGTGGGAGCCGCGGGACTTCCCCGTCGTCGAGGGCGACGACGCCCTGGACCGGGCCGCCGAGGCCGTGGTGTCCGGGGCCCGGGAGCGCGCTGTGGACGGGCGCCCGGAGTTGGCGGTCACCACCGAGGTCCTGACCGAGGCACCGGTTCCCGCGCTGCTCGGTGCGGCCCGCGGGGCCGAGATGCTGGTCCTCGGCTCCCGGGCGCAGGGGCCCGTCCTGGGCTTCCTGCTCGGCTCGCACGGTCAGCAGGTGATCGCCCACACGCCCCGGCCCGTGGTGTCCGTGCGCGTGCCCTCCGGTACGGCGGCGGTCCCGGGAGGGGAGGTCGTGGTCGGCCAGCAGGGCGGCGCCGAGGACAGCGACCCGGCCCTCGGTTTCGCCTTCGAGGCCGCCGCGGCGCGCGGCGCGACCCTGCGGGTGGTGCGGGCCTGGAGCCTGCCGCCCTTCTACGCCTACCCCGAGTTCCTGCGCCGCACCGACGAGGCGGGCGGGCTGGAACCGATGGAGCGCACGGCGCTGGCCGAGGTCCTCGCGCCCTGGCGGAAGCGGTTCCCCGAAGTGCCGGTGGTGGAGCACGTGGAGATCGGGAGCGCCGGACAGGTGCTGCTGGCCGCGGCCGGCGGGGCCGCACTGCTGGTCGTGGGGCGCCGGGCCCGCTACACCCCCACCGGGGGCCTCATCGGTTCGGTGGCCCACGCCGCGCTCCACCACGCGCACTGCCCGGTGGCGGTCGTCCCGCACGCGTGAGCGGGTCCGGAGGTGCCGGGCCTCGCTCATCGGCCGCGGAACGACATGTTCCGGCCATTTACCATTTGACTATATTTGGGACAGTACTGTCCTGAGTAGCATCGCACCGGCCGGGCCGTGGCCCGGCCCTTTCCTTGCCGGTCACCCCTGGGAGTTCCATGCGCCGCCGAATACACCCCGCTGCCCTCGTGGGCGGTGCCGTCGTCCTCGGAACGGGTGCGCTCTACCTGACCGGGTTGGCGCTCACCGCCGAGGAGGCGCCCACCGGCACCAGCGTGCTCGGCGTGGCCATCGGGGGGCTGGACCGGGACGGGGCGCGACAGAAGCTGGACCGGGAACTGGCGGCCCGCGCAACGGCTCCCATCGAGGTCGTGGTGGGCGAGCGGACCGACCGGATCTCCCCGCGGGCCGCCGGGTTCGAGGTGGACACCGAGGAGACCGCCGCGCGGGCCGTCCGGGCCGGCAAGGACCCGTTCACCGTGATCGGCAACCTGTTCTCCTCCGACGGCGGTCCCGTGGACCCGGTGGTGCGCACCGACGAGGAGGCGACCCGGGCCGCGGTGCGCGAACTGGCGGAGGAACACGACCGCACGGTCCGGGACGGAGCCGTCGCCTTCTCCGGGGGCGCACCGAAGGTGACCCCCGCCCGGACCGGGACGGCGCTGGAGGTGGACGGCGCCGTGGACGCCCTGCGGAAGGCGTACCTCGCCCCCGAGGGGCCCCGTCCGGTGGTGCTGCCGGTGCGGGAGAGCGCGCCGCGGGTCACCGCCGCCGAGACCGACCGCGCGCTGCGCGCCTTCGCCCGTCCCGCGATGTCCGGGCCGATCACCCTCACCACCGACGAGGGACGCATCACGCTCACCCCCGCCACCTTGGGCGAGCACCTGAGCCTGCGCCCCGACCGCAACCATCGGCTCCAGCCGGCGCTGGACGAGAAGGGCCTGTTCAAGGACCCGGCCGTGGTCCGTGCCGTGGACGCGGTCACCACCCGGGCGCAGGACGCGACCCTGCGGCTGGACGGCGACCGGGTGGCGGTGGCGACCGAGGGCAGAGCGGGCCAGAAGGTCACCGCCGACGCCCTGGGCGAGGCGGTGCTGCCGCTGCTCACCAAGACGGGCGGGGCCCGCACCGGCGCGGTGGAGACGGTGAAGGAGCAGCCGACGCTGAGCCGGGCGAAGCTGCCCGAGCTGGGGCTGACGGAGAAGGTGTCGTCCTTCACCGCCAACTTCGAGAAGGCCGAGTACCGGACGAAGAACATCGGGCGGGCCGCCGAACTCATCAACGGCTCGACGGTCCTGCCGGGCGAGACCTGGAGCTTCAACGACACGGTGGGCGAGCGGACCACCGCCAACGGCTTCGTCGACGGCATCATCATCCTCAACGACAAGTACACCAAGGCGTCCGGCGGCGGTGTCTCCACGGTCGCCACGGCGATGTTCAACGCCATCTTCTTCGCCGGCGTCAAGCCCGTGGAGTACGGGGCCCACTCGTTCTACATCGAGCGCTACCCCGAGGGCCGGGAGGCCACCGTCGCCTGGGGCAGCCTCGACCTCAAGTTCACCAACGACTCGGGCAGGGCGCTGCACATCCTGACCAACGCCACCGACACCTCGGTGACGGTCACCTTCGTCGGCACCAAGAAGTACGACTCGGTGGAATCGGTCACCGGCCCCCGGAAGAACGTCAAGGAACCCGGCACCCGGGAGGGCGCCAAGGAGGAGTGCCAGCCGCAGACCCCGTTGGAGGGGTTCGACGTCACCGTGGAGCGGGTCTTCCGCAACGACGGCGTCGAGGTGAAGCGCGAGCCCTTCCACACCCGCTACACCCCGCGCGACGAGGTCGTCTGCGACTGACACCGCCCGGGCGACGGCCCGTGGTCGCGCGTACGGTACCCGGATCGGGGTGAATCCTTTCGGGGGCGCGGTGGCTCTCCTGGGTGTGCCGACGACCCCGTGGGCACGGAACCCGGAGGTAACCATGCTCGTCGGTGCGATCGTCACCGCCGCCGTGCTCGTGTGTCTGTGCACGGTGTTCGTCCTGCGCCGGCGGAGGCGTTCCCGTGGCTGACCGCGACTGGCCCGGTGAAGGGGTGGTGCGGGCCGCGCAGCGCGGGGACGCCCGGGCCACCGCCACCCTGGTCAACGGCTCCCATCCGCATGTGCGCCGCTTCGCCCACGCCCTGTGCGCCTCGCCGGAGGACGCCGAGGACGCGGCGCAGGAAGCGCTGATCGTCCTCTACCGGAAGATCGGCATGCTGAGGGCCTCGGGGGCGTTGGCCTCCTGGCTCTTCCGCGTGGTCCGCAACGAGTGCCTGCGCCGGCTCCGGGCGGGGATGCGCCGGGCCGACGCCCCGGTGCCGGACCGGCGACTGCCCTCCGCCGAGGAGCAGGTGCTGGCACGGCTGGAGGCGCAGTGGGTGGTGGACGCGATCCTCGCGCTCCCGGCCGATCAGCGTCGGGTGCTCGTCATGCGCGACATCCAGGGGTACAGCGGACGGCGGACCGCCGAGGCGCTGGGTCTCTCCACCGCCGCGATGAAGTCGCGGCTGCACCGGGCGCGCGAAGCGGTGCGGCGCAGCCTCGACCCCGCGGACGGGACCCGGCCGGCCCGCGACGACGGGGGGCGGTCGTGACCAACGCCCCCGCGTTCGCGAGCCGGTCGGTCCCCGTCCACCTGCTGCGCGGGCTGATCGGGTTCGGCTCCCTGGCCGGCGCCTTCCTGCTGCTGCCGGTGGCCGGGGCGTGGAGCCTGTTGCTCGCCCCGGTCGGGCTGCTCGCCCTGCGGGGCTGCCCGATGTGCTGGACGGTCGGGCTGGTCCAGACGGTGGCCCGGGGTCGGCTGCGCCGGTCCTGCACCGGCGGGACCTGCGAACTGACCGTCGCCGACCGGCGCTAGCCGGGTCGGGAGGGCGGGTGGGGCGGACGGCCCCACCCGCCACCGGATCAGTAGCCCGACGGACGGAAACGGCCGCCCGGCTCGACGCCCGCCCGGGCGAGCACGGCGTCCCGGGCGCCGTTCACCAGCCCGACCACCCGCGACTCGTCCACGTCCAGGAGCCTGCCGGCCGCCTTGACCCGGCGTCCGGCGACCCAGACGGAGTCCACGAGGCCGGGGTGCCCGGCGAGGACGACGGCGCCCGCCGCGTTGTTCATCGGGGCCATCTCGATGCCGTCGGCCCGCACCATCACCACGTCCGCGTCCTTGCCCGGGGTGAGGGAGCCGATCCGGTGGTCCAGGCGCAGGGCCTTCGCTCCGTTGAGGGTGGCGAACTCGATCGCGTCCTGGGCGTCGAGCGGCAGCTGTTCCTCCAGGGTCCCGCCGTTGCGCTCGGCGTCCGCGTGGGCGAAGGCCCGTTCGACGAGCAGGACGGTGCGCATCACTTGGAAGAGGTGGCCGCTGTTGCAGGTGGCGATGTCGATGCCGATGCTGGGGGCCATGCCGGCGTCGAGGAGGCGTCGGGTGGCCGGCCAACCGTGCCCCATCTGCATCTCGATCTCGGGCGTCATCGCCGCGGAGCACCCCGCGTCGGCCATGATCTGGAACTCGTCGTCCGCCAGCGAGTTGCAGTGCGCGCACACCACGTCGGGGCCGAGCAGCCCGTTCTCGGCCAGCCAGGCCACCGGCCGGTCGCGCCCCCAGGCCCCGTCCCCGACGTGCACGGAGATGAGGACGCCCAGTTCCCGGGCGAGGGCCCAGTCGTCCCGGGTGACGTCGTGGGTGGCGTACTGGGGTCCGCGCAGCGCCATGCCCATCTGGAGGAGCTGGTCGTCGGAGGAGAAGTGCTGGGCGCGCACCCGGCGGGCGTCGGCGGCGTTGGTGGGCTTGCCGCTGACCGGGAGCCACTCGTCGTTGGCGTTGCCGTAGCACATCACGAACCGGCCCCGGGTCTCCCGCAGGGCCTCCACCGCGGCGTCTGCGTGTTCGGGCGTGTTCATGTTGTGGGACCAGTCGAGCACGGTGGTGACCCCGGCGTTGAGCGCCTCGTAGGCTCCCGCCAGGTTGCCCGCGTACACGTCCTCGGCCCGGAAGTGGCCGCCCAACTGCACGCGGACGCCGGCGAAGTACTGGCTCAGGGTCCAGTCCGCGGCGATGTTGCGCAGTACCGTCTGCCAGAGGTGGCGGTGGGTGTCGACCATGCCCGGCATCACGATGGCGCCCCGCCCGTCGATGACCTCGGCGTCCGCGGCGGACAGGTCGGGGCCCACCGCGGCGATCCGGGTGCCCTCGATGAGCAGGTCCGCCCGGTCGAGGTTGCCGATGGCCGGGTCGACGCTGATGACACTGGCGTTCTGGATGAGAGTGCGCTTCACCACGTTCTCCTCGTGCTGTTGCCCCGCGTCGCCGCGCTGTCCGTCGTCTCCTGACGCGAGGCGTGTGTCACGCCTCACGTTCGCCAGAGCGTAGGAACCGCTCAAATCGGATGTCAAGTGTCACTGCACACTCTTCTTCTCCGCCCCCCACCAGCCCGACATGCTCACTTCATCTCACCAGCCAGCCCACGAAGGGCACAGGGCGCCCGATGACCAGCGCCTCCGTGCAGTTCCACCACACACCGGGATGTGCGGTCTAGACTGACGCCCGTGACTGCTACGACGCCTCCGGCACCTCCCGCCTCCGGTGTTCCGGCGCTCGGCGAACGGCTCAGATCCGCCCGGCGGGCGCGCGGCGAGTCGGTCCGCGGGCTCGCCCGGCGGATCGGCTGCTCGGCGAGCCTGCTCTCCCAGATCGAACTCGGGAAGTCCGCCCCCTCGGTCGGCGTCCTCTACCAGTTGGCCCGTGCCCTGGACGTCTCCACCGACCACCTGCTGGGGCCGGCCCCGCAGGAGGACCCCGCACCGCGCACCCTCGCACCGGTCCCCCGGGCCGCGGGCTTCGGGGCGCTGCGCGCCCTCCCGCCGACCCAGCGGGTCCAGGTGCAGCGGGCGACGGACCGGCAGAGCGTTAGCTTCGGCGGCGGCGTCCGTTGGGAACGGCTCACCACCACCTCCGACACCCGGGTCGACTTCCTGGAGATCGTCTACCAGCCCGGGGCCTCCTCCGACGAGGACGACCACCCCGTCGACCACCCGGGCGTCGAGTACGGCGTCGTCGTCGAGGGCGAACTGACCGTCCACGTCGACGCGGAGAGCCACACCCTGGGGCCGGGCGACTCCGTCGCCTTCGACTCCGGTCTGCCCCACCTCTTCCGCAACACCGGCACCAGCACCGCGCGTGCCGTCTGGTTCGTCGTGCACGCCGAGAACGGTCCCGGTTCCACCGCCCGCCGCTGACCCGGCGTCAGCCCGTCGAGGGGCCCGGGTGCTGGGCCGGAGGGGGGCACCTCGCGGCAGGTCGGGGCCGCGACGGCGTGCCGGGACGCGAAATGCGGGCCGCGGCTTATAGCTATGTCCCGTGCCCGGTGCCCCTCTCCCTGATCGGACCGCCGCGCGCGGTCCCTCGGTTCCCGGGGCCGCATGGCGGCGCTGATCCTCGCCCACTTCCTGCTCGCCGCGTGCGCCGTCCCCCTCGTACGGCGGCTGGGCCCGCGGGCGTTCGCCCTGCTCGCGGCGGTCCCCGCCGCCGCCCTCGGCTGGGCGCTCGCCCAGTGGGACACGGCCGCCCGGGGCGGTGCGGTGAGCTGGTCGCTCGCCTGGCTCCCCGCGTACGACGTGGAGATCGCCCTCCGGTTGGACGCGCTGGCGCTGCTCATGGTGCTGCTGGCAGCGGGGGTCGGAGCGCTGGTCCTGCTGTACTGCGTGCGGTACTTCGAGGACGGAACGCCCCGGCTCGGCGGTTTCGCCGGCAACCTGCTGGCCTTCGCGGGCGCCATGCTCGGCCTGGTCCTCGCCGACGACCTGGTGGTCCTCTACGTCTTCTGGGAACTGACCACCGTCTTCTCCTACCTGTTGATCGGCCACGACAGCGAACGCAAGCAGAACCGCCGCTCCGCGCTCCAGGCACTGACCGTGACCACCCTGGGCGGACTGGCGATGCTGGTCGGGTTCCTGATGCTCGGTCAGGAAGCCGGCACCTATCGGATCTCGGAACTGCTGGCCGATCCCCCCGCGGACTCCGCCACCGTCTCCACCGCGATCGCCCTGGTGCTCCTGGGCGCCCTGTCGAAGTCGGCGATCTGGCCGTTCAGCGTCTGGCTGCCCAATGCGATGGCCGCACCGACCCCGGTCAGCGCCTATCTGCACGCGGCGGCGATGGTGAAGGCGGGGGTGTACCTGGTCGCCCGGCTGGCGCCCGCGTTCGCGGACGTGCCGCTCTGGCGGCCGGTGCTGCTGGTGCTCGGGTCCGCGACGATGCTCCTGGGCGGTTGGCGCGCCCTGCGGCTGGGCGACCTCAAGCTGGTGCTGGCGTACGGCACCGTCAGCCAACTCGGCTTCCTCACCGTGCTCGCCGGGGTCGGCAACCGGGACGCCGCGCTGGCCGCCGCGGTGCTCATCCTCGCCCACGCGCTGTTCAAGGCCCCGCTGTTCCTCGTCACCGGCATCGTCGACCACGCCGCGGGCACCCGGGACCTACGGCGACTGTCGGGGGTGGGGCGGGCGTTGCCGTGGGTGGCGGGGACCGCACTGGTCGCGGGGGCCTCGATGGCGGCACTGCCGCCGCTGCTCGGCTTCGCCGCCAAGGAGGCGGCCTTCGAGGCCCTGTTGCACGGCGACGCCGTCGACCGTTGGGCCCTGGCCGTCGCCACCGCCGGTTCGGCCTTGACCTGTGCCTACACCCTGCGATTCCTGTGGGGGGCGTTCGCCCGCAAGCCGGGGCTCGACGACACCCCCGTCCAACGGGTGGGCCCGGCGTTCCTGGGGCCGCCGGCGCTGCTCGCCGTCGCGTGCGCGGTCTTCGGACCGGGGGTGTCCTGGTGGAACGGACTGCTGGGAGCGTACGCCTCCGCCTTCCCCGCACCGGCGCACCCGTACGCGCTCTCCCTGTGGCACGGCCTCGGCACCGCCCTGCTGCTGTCCGCCGCGGCCTGGGCCGGTGGTGCGGTGCTGTTCCTGTTGCGCGACCCCGTGGTGCGGCTGTCCCGGCGCATCGCCTGGCCCACCGCGGACCGGGTGTTCGGGCTCGGGCTGCTGGGGCTGGAGCGGATCGCCCTCCAGGTGACCGGCTTCTTCCAACGGGGTTCCGTGTCGGTGTACCTGGCGACGGTGCTGAGCGTGCTGCTCGGCGGGCAACTCGCCGTGCTCCTGGTCGACGAGCCCTGGGCGGGGGCGGTGGCTCCGCGGTTGTGGGACTCCGGTGCGCAGGGCGGCATCGCCCTGCTGACCTGCGCGGCGGCCCTGCTGTGCCTGCCGGTGCAGCGGCGGATGAAGGTGGTGGTGCTGGCCGGACTCACCGGGTACGGCACCGCCCTGCTGTTCGTGGTGCACGGCGCTCCGGACCTGGCGCTCACCCAGTTCTGCGTGGAGACCGTGTCCTTGCTGGTGTTCGTGCTGGTGCTGCGCAGGATGCCGGTGTACTTCCAGGAGACCATCAGCCGCCGCAGGTTGCTGATGCGCATCCCGCTGGCCCTGGTCGCCTCGGCCGTGGTCGCCACCGCCCTGTGGGTGGTCGCGGCAGCCCGGGTGGCCGAGCCGGCGGGCGGGGCGTTGGTGGCGGCCACCGCCGGCCACGGGGTGAAGGAGGTGGTGGCGACGATCCTGGTGGAGTTCCGGGCCTGGGACACCCTGGGCGAGTCGGCGGTCCTCGCGGTGGCGGCGGTGGGCGTGACCAGTCTGATCTACGTGCACCGCCGGGCCGGCGCGGTGGAGCCGGCCCCGGTGGCGGAGGCCGTCGAGCCGCCGGGCGGCCCCACCGCCTGGTCCTACGGTTCGCACTTCGTGGTCCGCGGGCCGGTGGCCGAGGACACCGCTCCCGAGCGGACCTGGCTCGCCGCCGGGGGGACGCTCGCCCCGGAGTACCGTTCCGTGGTCTTCGAAGTGGTGGCCCGGCTGGTGTTCCACCCGGTGCTGGTGCTCTCCGTCTACCTGTTGCTGTGCGCGGAGAACCTCCCGGGCGGCGGGTTCGTCGGGGGGTTGGTGGCGGGCCTGGCCATGATGGCGCGCTACCTGGCCGGCGGGCGACACGAGTTGGCCGACGCGGCCCCGGGCCATCCGGGGCTGTTGACCGGGTTGGGGCTGCTGCTGTCGGCGGTCGTCGGGATCCTCGGGCTGGTCGAGGGCGCCGTGCTCCATCCGCTGACCTACGAGACGCACCTGCCCGTCTTCGGTCACGTCCACGTCGGCACCCCCGTGCTGTTCGACACCGGGGTCTACCTCCTGGTGCTGGGGGTGGTGCTGGACATCGTGCGGGCGCTCGGGGCCCGGGTGGACCGGCAGATCGAGCGGGAGGCCCGCGAGACGACCGGGGGGTCCGCCCGGTGAGCGTCAGCCTGACCCTGTTGGTGACGGGCGCCCTGCTCTGCGCGGTCGGCGGCGTCCTGCTGCTGATGCGCGCCCTCACCCGCATCCTGGTCGGCGCGGTGGTCCTCAGCAACGGCATCAACGTGCTGCTGCTGGCCGCCAGCGGGGCCGCGGGGGCGGCGCCGCTGCTGTACCCGGGGGTCGACCGCACGCGGATCAGCGATCCGCTGCCACAGGCCATCGCCCTGACCGCCATCGTCATCACCCTGGCCACGACCGCGTTCCTGCTGACCATGGCCTACCGCAGCCAGCGGGTGAACGGGACCGACGAGGTGATGGACGACATCGAGGACCGGCGGGTCGCGCTCCGCGCCGAAGTGCAGGAGCAGCGGTCCGCGCTGCGGGAACAGCACGGACCGCGCGGACGGGGGCCGGAGGGCGACCGGGACGCCTACCGCTCGGAGCGTCGACGGTTGCGGGGCGTGCTGCGGGAGGACCGGGCGCTCCAGGCCCGGGCCCGGGACGCCTCGGGCGATCTGTGGAACGACATCCTCGGTGAGGACCCCGCCGACTCCGAAGCCTCCGGGGGGACCGCCCGGTGAACGCGCTCGTACCGCTGCCCGTGCTGTTGCCGCTCCTGGCCGCCGGTCTGGAGCTGGCCCTCGGCACCCGGTTCCCCCGGGCCCAACGGGTGGTGGGCGTCCTGGTGTTGAGCGCCGTGCTGGCCCTGTCGCTGACGATGCTGGTGGCGGCGGACCGGAACGGACCGCTCGCCGTGCACCTGGGGGACTTCGCCCCGCCGGTGGGGATCACCCTGGTCGCGGACCGGCTGTCGGCGCTGATGCTGTCGGTGTCGGCGGCGGTCACCCTGTGCGTGCTGGTGTACTCCATCGGCCAGGGCATGGCCGACCGGGAGGAGCAGTCGCCGCTGGCCGTGTACCACCCCGCGTACATGGTGCTGGTGGCCGGGGTGTCCTGCACCTTCCTCGCCGGCGACCTGGTCAACCTGTACGTCGGCTTCGAGATCATGCTGGTGGCGAGCTTCGTCCTGCTGACGCTGGGCGGCACCGCCGCGCGGCTGCGGGCGGGCGCGACCTACGTCCTGGTGTCGCTGGTCTCCTCGATGGTGTTCTTCACCGCGGTCGCCCTGACCTACGCGGCGGCGGGCACGGTCAGCCTGGGGCAGCTCGGGGTGCGCCTCGCCGAGCTGCCGCTGGGGGTGCGGACCCTGCTGGAGGCCACGCTGTTGACGGTGTTCGCGGTGAAGGCCGCCGTGTTCCCGCTCGCGGCCTGGCTGCCCGACTCGTACCCGACGACACCGGCGCCGGTCACGGCGGTGTTCGCGGGTCTGCTCACCAAGGTCGGGGTGTACTGCGTGCTGCGGGTGGAGACCCTGTTGTTCCCCGGCAACCGGCTGGCCGACCTGCTGATGTGGGCGGCGCTGGCCTCCCTGGTGATCGGGGTGCTGGGCGCGGTGGCGCAGACCGACCTCAAACGGGTGCTGTCCTTCGTGCTGATCAGCCACATCGGCTACATGATCTTCGGGATCGGGGTGGGCACCCGGGCCGGGCTGGGCGGAGCGATCGTGTACGTCGTCCACCACATCACCGTGCAGACCGCACTCTTCCTGGTGGCCGGGTTGATCGAACGCCGCACCGGCACCACCGAGCTGACCCGGGTCGGCGGGCTGTCCCGGGCCGCGCCCGCGCTGGCTGCGCTGTTCCTGGTGCCGGCGCTGAACCTGGCGGGCATCCCCCCGATGTCCGGGTTCATCGGGAAGCTGCAACTGTTGCGGGCGGGCGTCGCGGACGCCGGGGTCCTGGCGTACCTCCTGGTCGCGGCGGCGTCGCTGACTAGCCTGTTGACCCTGTACGTGATGGCGAAGGTGTGGAACCTCGCGTTCTGGCGGGCGGCTCCCCCCGGGCGGCCCGCCCGGGGCACGGTGCTGGAGGAGGCCGATCCGGACGAGGAGCAGGACGAGCACGGCGAGGGCGGCGACGGGGCGGGTTCCGCCCGGCGGCCGGCGCCCGCGGGGCAGGCGGTGACCGCCACGCTGTCCGGGCGGGCCATCACGACGACCACCGACCGGCTGCCCCGCAGCATGACCTGGGCGACCGTCGCGCTGGTGGTGCTCTCCTTGGCCTACACGGTGCTGGGCGACCCCTTCACCGCGCTCACCGACCGGGCGGCGGCCGAACTCCTGGAACGTTCCCCCTACATCGAGGCGGTGCTCGGCCAATGACGTTCCCGTGATCTCGCTGCGGTTCCGCGATCCGAAGCTGCCGCCCTTCAGCTGCGCGGTGGTGGGACGTCGACGCCGGGTGCTGGACGCGCCGCTGATCGCCTGGCTGACCGTGGTGTGGATGCTGTTGTGGGGCACGCTCAGCCTGCCCAATGCGATCACCGGCGTCCTGGTGGCGGTGACCGTGTGCCTGGTGTTCCCGCTGCCGCAGGTCAACATCGGGCTGCGGCTCCATCCGTGGGGGATCGTCCGGTTGACGGTCCGACTGCTGTGGGAGATGTACACGGCCGGGGCGAAGGTGTCGCACCAGTTGGTGGACCGGCGGCCGTTCCGGGCGGGTGTCCTCGCCGTGCCGCTGCGCTGTCGCAGCGATCTGATGCTCACCGCGACCGCCCTCGCCGTCTCCAACGTGCCCGACGGTTCGGTGGTCGAGGTGCACCGTGCGCAGGCGACGCTGTTCGTGCACGTCCTGGAGGCCGAGGACCCGGCGACGCCGGAACGGGCGCGGCAGGGGGTGTGGCGGATGGAGGAGTTGGTGGTGCGGGCGTTCGGCGACCGCGAGGAGATCGCCCGGGTGCGGCAACCGCCGCCCCGGCCCCGGAGTCCGAGGTGAGCGCCGCGCAGGCCGTGGACCGGGGCCTGTTGGTGGCCGCCGCGGTGCTGCTGCTGGTCGCGGGGGCGTTGGTGCTGTACCGGGTGTGGCGCGGGCCGTCCATGTTGGACCGGGCGATGGCCCTCGACGTGTGCGCCGCGTTGATGATCGCGGGGATCGGGGTGCGTTCGGCGCTGAGCCGGGATTCGTTCTACTTCCCGGCGATGCTGGTGCTGGCGTTCCTGGGGTTCACCGGGTCGGTGGGCATCGCCCGGTTCATCGCGGTGCGGGACCGGGCCCCGGACCAGCCGCCGAGCGGGGAGGCGGGCAGGTGAGCGGTTGGGCCCAGGCCGCGGACACCACGGGGGCGGTGTTGCTGTTCGTGGGCGCGGCGGTCAGCCTGTTCGGCGCGCTCGGAATGGTCCTGATGCCCGATGTGCTCTCCCGTAGCCATGCGGCGACCAACCCCCAGGCGCTGGGGATGTTGTTGGTGTTGATGGGGGTGGCGCTGCGGCTGCGCAGCGGCATCGACCTGGGCACCCTGGGGCTGGTGGGCTTCTTCCAGCTGTTGACCGGGCCGGTGGCGGCGCATCTGGTGGCGCGGGTGGCGTACCGCACGGGGTACGCGGGCCGCGAGGGCCTGGTCTTCGACGAGTTGGACGAACAGCTCAGCGCGGCCCCGGAGCCGGAGGACGACGGGGCCGCGTGAGCGGGCGGCGGAGCCTCAGCCGGCGGGCGTGCGCAGCGGGGCCAGTGCGGTGCTCCAGGCGATCAGCTGGTCCAGCATGGCGTTGACGGCGTCCTTCTGGAGCGGCTGGGGGGTGAGCTTGGTGAAGTCCTCGAAGTCGTTGAAGAGGGACAGCATCACCTGGTTGCGGACGGTGGCGACCTGGACCTCGGCCATGATGTGGCGGAGGTGCTCGATGGCCCGGGAGCCGCCCGCGCTGCCGTAGCCGACGAATCCGGCGGCCTTGTTGTTCCACTCGGCGTAGAGGAAGTCGATGGCGTTCTTCAGGACCGCCGAGGTGGAGTGGTTGTACTCGGGGGTGACGAACACGAAGCCGTCGTAGCCGTCGATGGTGGCGGCCCACTGCTTGGTGTGTTCGTTGGCGTACTGCTGGAGGGACGGGGGCATGGCCTCGTCCAGGAACGGCAGGGGGACGTCGCGGAGGTCGACGAGGTCGAACTCGGCGTCGTCGCGTTCCTGGGCGATCTCGTGGACCCAGCGGGCGACGGAGCTGCCGACACGGCCGGGGCGGGTGGCGCCGATGATGATGGCGATCTTGGGCACGGGTTTCCTCGGAATGGTGGGTGTGGGTGGAGGCGGGGGCTTCGGTCTCGGGGCGGGGCCCGTTCCTGCGCGCCGCGCAGGGTGCTCACATCGCCTCCCGGTCCGGGCCGCGGGGCGTGGTCAGCCGCTGGCGGAGCCGTTCGCTGATGTCGTGCAACTGTCGGAGTTCGTCGTCGGTGAGGTGGTCCAGCAGCCGGGTCCGGGCACAGGCCGCGTGCCAGGGGGCGGCGTCCTCCAGCGCCCGTTCTCCGGAGGGGGTCAGCCGGGCCAGGTGGACGCGGCGGTCGCCGGGGTCGGTGTGGCGTTCGACCCGTTCCTGCTGTTCCAGTCGGTCGACCAGGTGGGAGAGCCGGCTGGTGGAGACCCCGGTGCGACGGGCGAGTTCGCTCATGGGCAGTTGGTGGCCGGGCGCGTCGGCGAGCCAGGCCAGCACCTCGTAGTGGATCTGCGAGACGTCGCTCTCCCGCCGCAGTTCCTGGCCGAGTTGTTCGGACAGCAGTCGGGCGGCGGAGAGGAAGGCGCGCATGGTCCGCTGCGCGCTGTGTTCGGAGCGGGCCGGTGCGGTGGTCATGGCGTTCCTCCTCGGTGCTGCGGGGCGCGGGTCAGGACGCGCGGGGAGCGGGGTGCACGATGTGCTTGATCTCCTGGAACTCCTCCAGGGCGCGCTCGCCGTTGAGCCGGCCCACGCCGCTCTGCTTGAAGCCGCCCTCCTCCATCTGGTCGACGATGACGGCCCAGGTGTTGGACCAGACGGTACCGGCGTCCAGTTCGCGGGCGACCCGCAGCGGCCGGTCCGCGTCCCGGCTCCACACGCTGGCGGCGAGGCCGAACTCGGTGGCGTTGGCGCGGGCGATGGCGTCGGCCTCGTCGTCGAAGACCTCGAAGGTGGCGACGGGCCCGAACACCTCCTGCTGGACGATGGGCCGGTCGACGTCGTCGACCTCCACCAGGCTGGGGCGGACGAAGGCGCCCCGGGCGAGCGGACCCTCGGTGATGCGTCCGCCGCGGACCAGGACCTCGGCGTAGGCGGCGGCCTCGGCGACGGCCCGGTCGACGCGCTCGGCGTTGGCCGTGTCGATCAGGGGGCCCATCTCGCTGTCGGGGTCGGTGCCGGGGCCGACCTTGACGGCCTCCAGCGCGGCGGTCAGCCGGGTGCGCAGTTCGTCCGCGACGCCGCGCTGGACGAGGATGCGGCTGCCCGTCATGCAGAACTGTCCGGTGAAGGTGGTGACGGCCTTGGTCAGGACGGGTACGGCCGCGTCCAGGTCGGCGTCGTCGAAGACGATCATCGGGGTCTTGCCGCCGAGTTCCAGGGACATGCCCTTCAGCGAGGCGGAGGCGTCGGCCATGATGGCGCGTCCCACCCGGGTGCTGCCGGTGTAGCTGATCACGTCGACTCCCGGGTCGGACACGATCAGTCGCGCACCCCGGCTGCCGGATTCGGTGAAGGCGTTGAACACCCCGCGCGGCAGGGCCGTGGTGCCGGCCACGATCTCGTACAGCAGGTGATTGGTGAGGGCGGTCTGTGCGGGCAGCTTGAGCACCACGGTGGCGCCCGCCGCGAGCGCCGGAGCGAAGGAGCGCACGGAGAGGATGACCGGCGAGTTCCAGGGGGCTATCACTCCGGCGACGCCGACGGGCTGGCGCAGGGTCATCGAGTAGAGGCCGGGCTTGACCTCCGCGGCGCGACCCGACTCCGTCAGGGCCAGCGCACCGTAGTAGCGGATCTTGGAGACGGTCAGGTCGACCTCCAGCGCGGCTTCCGCGGGGATCTTGCCGTTCTCCCGGGAGAGCAGGGCGACGAGCTCGTCCCGACGGGCGGCCATCCGGTCCGCCATCTCAAACAGGGCCCTGGCGCGCAGGTCGCGGTCCCGGGCCCAGTCCCCGGTGCGGAAGGCACGTCGGGCCGCGTCGATCGCGGCGCGGGCCTCGTCGGTGCCGCCGTCCGCATAGGTGCCGATGACCTCGCCGGTGGCCGGGTCGGTGGACTCGCCGACGGTCGTGGAGTCGGTCCACACGCCGTCGATGAAGTTGCGGGCGTGGGCGGTGCTCTGGGTGGTCATCGGGCTACTCCTGTGGGAAGCGTCTGCGGTTGCGGAGCCGTGGCCGTTCGGTGCGCGGGATGCGCGCCGCACACCGACGCGAGACGGTGGAACGGTGGGACGGACCGCAGTCCGGATGGGACACGGGACAGGTTAGTTCGTTCCGCAACCAACCGTATACCGCTCAGCGCGCAACCGGAGTCAACTATTCCCCACCCGAGGGACACCGAGAACGATGCGCGCGCATCCATTTGCCCCTCCCTCAAGAGTGTGCTTATCATTCGTTGCACAACGAACTAAATGGGTTTGGTCGCCGGTGGCGAGGGACGCACAGCCGCCCGCCGCCGACGCCCCCGACCCATCCCTCTTCAGCCGCTTCGGCGGCCCGTGGATCGCCCCCGCCCGTGGCCCAGGCCCGCCCGGGGAGCGCATCCGGTTGGGAGAAACGATCATGGCGGCAGCATCATCCGGCGGCCCCGCCCCGCACACCCAGGACGCCCCCCATCCCACCGCCTCCCCGGTCAGGGCGGCGGTGGTCAGGGAGAAGGGCGGCCCCTTCGCCTTCGAGGACCTCGTCCTCGACACCGCGCTCCGCCCCGACGAGGTCCTCGTCCGGGTGGTGGCGACCGGCGTCTGCCAGACCGACGTCCACGTACGGGACCAGGCACTGCCCGTGCCCTTGCCCGCGGTCCTCGGACACGAGGGCGCCGGTGTGGTCGAGCGGGTCGGGGCGGGCGTCACCTCCGTCGCACCGGGCGACCACGTGGTGATGTCGTACCAGTCGTGCGGGCAGTGCACGCCCTGCCGCAGCGGCAACCCCGCGTACTGCGCGCTCTCCTTCCCCGCCAACTTCGGCGGCTCCCGCCTCGACGGCAGCAATGCGCTACGACGCGGCACGGACGGTGACGGCGAGTCGGTGCACGGCCACTTCTTCGGCCAGTCCTCCTTCGCCACCCTCTCCCTGGCCACCGAGCGCAATGTGGTCAAGGTGCCCGAGGACCTCCCCCTGGACCTGCTCGCGCCGCTCGGCTGCGGACTCCAGACCGGGGCGGGCGCCGTCCTCAACTCGCTGGCGGTGCCGGCCGGCTCCTCCGTGGTGGTCATCGGCACCGGCACGGTCGGACTGGCCGCGGTGATGGCGGCCAAGGTCGCCGGGGCCTCGCCGATCATCGCCGTGGACATCGTCCCGGAGCGGCTGGACCTCGCCCGGGAACTCGGTGCGACGCACGCCGTCAACGCCAAGGACGAGGACACGGCCGCCCGGATCGCCGAGATCACCGGTGGCGGCGCGGACTACGTCCTGGAGATCACGGCGCGTCCCGAGATGCTCACCCTGGCCGTGGACGCCCTCGCACCGCTCGGCACCGCCGCGCTCATCGGCGGAGCCCCGGCCGGAGCGCACGCACCGGTGAACATGAACGCCCTCCTCGGCGGGCGGACCGTCCGGGGCGTGGCGCAGGGCGACTCGATCCCCCAGTTGTTCATCCCGCAGCTCATCGACCTCTACCGGGCCGGTCGCTTCCCCTTCGACCGGCTCGTCACCCACTACGGCTTCGACGAGATCAACGAGGCCGTCACCGACACGCGGACCGGGGCGGCCATCAAGCCCGTGCTCCGCATCGGGGCCTGACCACGGCCCCGCCCCCACCACTCCTCACGCACACCAGAGCAAGGACATCACGATCATGACCGATCACCAGAAGCCCGGCACCCCGACCGACCGCCACCAGCTGGGTGCGGCCGGCATGCCGCTCAACACCCTCGCCGACTACCGCCCGATCCCCGCGAACGGCTACGGGGCCCTGTTCCTCCCCGAGCGGCTCGACAAGGGCTACCACGTCGAGGAGATCCACGACGGCGCCTACTACGTGACCTCGGGGGCCTACGACACCATGTTCGTCCGCACCGGGAACGGCGTGGTGGTGGTGGACGCCCCGCCGCTGCTCGGCGAGAACCTGAACCGCGCCATCGCGGAGGTCACCGACGAGCCGGTCACCCATCTGATCTACAGCCACTGGCACTCCGACCACATCGGCGCCGCCGGGATCTTCGCCGACGCCAAGCCGAAGGTCATCGCGCACGACTACACCCGCGAGATGATCCAGCGCTGGCCGGACCTCGGCGGCGAGCGCGGCATCCCGGTACCCACCGAGACGATCACCAGCAGCGACAGTCTGGTCGTCAACGGGGTCCGCTTCGACCTCGACTACCACGGGGTGAACCACACCCCGGGCAACATCTTCATCTACGCGCCCCAGCAGAAGGCCCTGGCCGCGATCGACATCATCAGTCCCGGATGGAGCGCCTTCAAGCACTGCGACGCCTCCGAGAACATCCGCGGCTGGGCCGAGGCCCACGACTGGATCCTCGACTACGACTTTAAGGGCGTGGTCTCCGGCCACGTCAACCGCTACGGCACCCCCGAGGACGCCAGGGCGTCGCGCGACTACACCAACGACATCCTCACCTTCGCCAAGGAGGCCCTCGACAACGGCCAGGAGCTGGAGTACATCGAGCGCATCGGCTTCAGCAACGCGTGGGTCCTCTGGGAGAACTACTTCAACGAGATGACCAACTACGTCACCAAGAAGACCCTGGAGAAGGTCACCGACAACGGCCAGACCTGGGCCCAGCGGCTCGCCGGCGCGGACGTCATGACCAAGTACCACGCCTACTCGATCCTGGAGGCCCTGCGCCTGGAGTACGGCATGGTCACCGCCTTCGAGAAGCTCATCCTGCCGCAGCCCCGCGGCTGACCGGAGCCACCGCCGGACGGCCCGGCCCCGCCCCCGCGGGCCGGGCCGTCCCCGCTACGACCGTCCTATCATTCCATCCGAGACCGATTCGTTGGGGAACGAACGGACAGCCGACCAGCCGGGAGGGGCCATGGATCTGACCACCGAGACCCACGCCGAGCGCGAGGACCCGCAGGCACCGCGCCAGGGCTCGCCCACGCGCCCCCTCAACCGCACCGAGCGCGCGGTGTGGCTGGGCCTGCTCTCCACCCACCTGCGGCTGCTGCGCACGCTCGACGCGGAGCTGGTGTCCGCCGAGCGGTTGCCGATGTCCTCCTTCGAGGTGCTGCTCACCCTGGCCGAGGCGCCCGGGGGGCGGCTGCGGATGAAGGACATCGCCGCATCGCTGCTGATCAGCCGCAGCGGCCTCACCCGGATCGTGGACGACCTGGAGCGACAGGGCCTGGCCATCCGGGAGAAGTGCCCCACCGACGCACGCGGATTCGACGCCGTCCTGACCGAAGCGGGCAAGAAGGCGTACCGGCGGGCGCGGAAGGTGCACCTGACCAATCTGCGGCGCGAGTTCCTGGACCGGCTCAGCGAGGAGCAGCTCGCCTCCCTCGCGGACATCTGGCGCACGCTCGGCTTCGACGACGGCGCCGACGCCTGCTGAGCCGCGCCGGAGCGTTCCGCCGCCGTCCCCCGGGACGGCGGTGCGCCACCCGAGACGACGAGGCACACCACCCATGACCGAACGCGAGCGGCGGGCACGCCCCGCCGCGACCTCCCTCCCGCACGCCCGTCCCCCCGTGGACGCGGCCGACCCCCTCGACGAGGCGACCCGCCCGCGGGCGCCGAAGCACCCTGCCGCCGGGCCGCCGCGCCGCGGCGGCACCGGGCTGCGCCTCAAGCTCATCCACGACGGACTGCGCCGCGAGATGCGACAGATCCGCACGGCTGTGGAGCAGGTCGCGGCCGGACGGCTGGACCCCGCCGGCGCCCGCCGGGCCGTCAACCAGCTCAGCTCGCGGCAGGGCTACCGCACCCTGGGTGCCTTCTGCACCGCCTACCACCGCACGCTCACGGTGCACCACACCATCGAGGACCAGTTGATGTTCCCCGAGCTCCGCGACCGGCAGCCGTCACTGGGCCCCGTCGTCGAGCGCCTGGAGCAGGAACACGAGGTCATCGCCGAGACGCTGGCGAACCTCGACACGGCCCTGGTCGCCCTCGTCGAAGGCGACCAGGCCGGCTCCGCTGCGCGGCTGGACCGCGTACGGGCCCTCACCGCCCGGCTCGACCGGGTGCTCTCCTCCCATCTGCGCTACGAGGAGGACGAGCTCCTGGAGCCGCTGGACCGGCTGGGCATCCACGTCTGACCAGGGGGCAAGCCACCCGGCCGAACCCGGGGGAATACTGCCGCACACTCCCCATGTTGTTCGTTGCGCAACTAACCAATAGACCCTCTCCCGGAGCAACCCCATGGCTTTTGAACTCGGCATCTACCACTTCGGCGAACTGACGCCCGACCCGGTCACGGGGAAGACGCCGGCGCCCGGGCCACGGCTGCGGGAGCTGGTCGAACAGGCGAAGGTCGCGGACGAGGCGGGCCTGGACGTCTTCGCGGTCGGCGAGCACCACCGCACCGACTTCGTCGTCTCCTCCCCCGCCGTGGTCCTGGCCGCCATGGCGGAGAACACCCGCTCCATCAAGCTCTCCAGCGCGGTCACCGTCCTCAGCTCCGACGACCCGGTCCGGGTGTTCCAGCAGTTCGCCACGGTCGACCTGCTGTCCGGCGGACGGGCGGAGATCATCGCGGGGCGCGGCTCGTACATCGAGTCCTTCCCCGTCTTCGGCTACGACCTCGGCGACTACTCCGAGTTG
Source organism: Streptomyces sp. NPDC002490 (assembly GCF_040296045.1). Taxonomy (NCBI): domain Bacteria; kingdom Bacillati; phylum Actinomycetota; class Actinomycetes; order Kitasatosporales; family Streptomycetaceae; genus Streptomyces; species Streptomyces sp. NPDC002490. The sequence goes on from NZ_JBEOWM010000012.1 coordinate 125,983, forward strand.
TTCGCGCAGAAGCTGGACCTGCTGCTCAAGCTCCGCGAGGAGAACCCGATCAGTTGGCGCGGGGCGCTGCGGGCCCCGCTGGTGGACGCCGACATCACCCCGCGGCCCGACCGCGAACTGCCGGTGTGGGTGGCCGTGGGCGGCACCCCCGCGTCGGTGGTGCGGGCCGGTCGGCTCGGACTCCCGCTCTCCCTGGCGATCATCGGCGGCAGCTACCGGCAGTTCGCGCCGTTCGTCGACCTGTACCGCAGGGCCGCGGCCGAGGCGGGGCACGACCCGAAGACGCTGAAGGTGTCGGTGAACTCGCCGGGCTTCGTCGCCCCGACCCACCGGGAGGCGATCGAGGTGTCGCACCCCTACTTCCAGGCGGGCTGGATGGCCAACCACCACCAGCGCGGCCAGGGCGTGCCGATGCCGAAGGCCGCCTACGAGGCCCAGGCCACCGAGGCCGGAGCCTTCTTCCTGGGCAGTGCGCAGGAGGTCGTCGACAAGATCATGGCGCAGCACGAGCTCTTCGCGCACGACCGCATGATGATCCAGCTCGGATTCGGCAACCTGCCCCAGCGCGAAGCGCTCAAGTCCATCGAACTGATCGGCTCCGAGGTGGCGCCGGTGGTCCGCAAGGAGATCGCCTCCCGCACCGCGGCCGACGCGGCGGTGGCCTCGTGAACCGCCCGCTGCGGGTGACCGCCGTGGTCGGCTCCCTGAGCACCCCCTCGAAGACGACGGCCCTGGTCGAGTTGATCCTGCGGACCCTGGCCGACCGGACCCCGATCGAGTCCCGGCTCGTCGAACTGCACGCCCTGAAGGGGGCGTTCACCGGAGCAGCGGCACGGGACGAGGTGGGCGCCGAGGTGGAGGAGGCGCTGCGGGCGGTGGAGGAGGCCGATCTGGTGATCGCGGCCACCCCGGTCTTCCGTGGCTCCTACACCGGGTTGTTCAAGCACTTCTTCGACCTGGTGGACCCCTACGGGCTCGCCGCCACGCCGGTGATGCTCGCCGCGACCGGGGGCAGCGACCGCCACGCACTGGTGATCGAGCACGCGATGCGCCCCCTGTTCGGATTCCTCCAGGCGTGGACCGCGCCGGCCGGGATCTACCTCAGCGCCGGGGACTTCGACGGGACGACCGTCCTCAACCCGGAGGTCTACGAGCGGATCGAGATGGCGGTCGGGGACGTGGTGCCCGTCGCCCGGGCGCTCGCCGCGGCAGCCGAACCGACCACCGCCCCGACCCCTTCCGCCTGACCCGTTTCGAGGAACGGACCCATGCCCCAGACACCTCCCGCGCCGCTCCGGACCGAGAAGGCCGCGACCGCCCCGCCCGTGGCGCGGCGCACGCTCCTCCACCGGACCGGGGCCGCCGCCCGCCCGGTGCTGCTCCCGGTCTCCGTGGCCGTGGCCATCGGCGCCATCTTCATCAGCGTCTACCTCTCCGCCTTCCACGCCCCGGTGGCGCGCGACCTCCCGGTGGCCGTCGTCGGGGACGCCGGAACGGCCCGTCAGGTGGCGGACCGTCTGCCGGGCCCGCCGGCGGACACGTTCCGGGTGACGGCCGTCGCGGACGAGCGGGCGGCCCGGACGGCCGTCGAGCACGGAGAGGTGTTCGCGGCCTACTCGCCCGGGCCCGACCGTGCGGAGCTGTGGTACGCGGGGGCGCACGGACCTGCGGTCACCGCGCTGGTGACCGAGGGGCTGGCACCGCTGGCCGCGGCGGACGGCCAACGGCTGGAGGTGGTCGACGCGGTGCCCGCCTCGCCCCAGGACACCCGTGGCCTCGCGGTCTTCTACACCACCTTCGGGCTGGTGTTGGCGGGGTACCTGTTCGGGATCATGACGTACCAGCTCTCACCCGGGGTGTCGGTGCGCCGGAGGCTGGCCGGGCTGGCCGCCTTCGGGGCGGTCGGCGGGGTGACGGTGGCCCTCGTGGTCTCCGCGTTCGGGGCGTTGCCCGCACCGTTCGCCGGAGTGGCGGCGTTGGTGGCGCTGGTCGCCCTCGCGGTGGGCGCGGCCACCATGGTGTTGGTGCGGGCGCTGGGGGTGCTGGGGTCCAGCGCCGCCGCCGTGGTCTTCATGACGGTCGGCAACGCGACCAGCGGCGGCAGCCTGCCGGCCGAGTTCCTGCCCCCGTGGCTCGCGCCCTTCTCCGAGGTCCTCCCGGTCGGGGTGGGGGTGCGGGCCGTCAACGGCCTGGCCTACTTCCACGGTGACGGCGTGCTCGCGGGCGTGCTCGTCCTCGGGCTGTGGATCGCGGCCGGGGTCGGCGGCATGCTGGTGCTCGAACGGGGCGGGTACCGGTTGCCGCTGCCCGGCGTCCCCCGCCCCTCCTGACCTCCCGGCGGGCTACTCGAAACGGCTCGGGTCCCCCGCGCCGTACCGCACGACCTCGGGCTCGCCGTCGGAGAAGTCGACGACCGTGGTCGGTTCGGTGCCGCAGTCCCCGGAGTCCACGACCGCGTCCACGACGTGGTCGAGCCGTTCCTTGATCTCCCAGCCCTGGGTCAGCGGCTCGTCCTCGTCGGGCAGCAGCAGGGTGCTGGAGAGCAGCGGTTCGCCGAGTTCGGCGAGGAGCGCCTGGGTGACCTTGTGGTCCGGGATGCGCACGCCCACGGTCTTCTTCTTGGGGTGCAGCAACTGCCGGGGGACTTCCCGGGTCGCGGGCAGGATGAAGGTGTAGCTTCCCGGCGTCGCGGCCTTGATCGCCCGGAACACGTCGTTGTCGATGTGCACGAACTGGCCCAGTTGGGCGAAGTTCTCGCACATCAGCGTGAAGTGGTGCCGGTCGTCGAGCTGACGGATCGCACGGATGCGGGCCAGTCCGTCGCGGTTGCCCACCTGACAGCCCAGGGCGTAACAGGAGTCCGTGGGATAGGCGATGAGGGCGCCGGAGCGGACGCTGTCGGTGATGGTGCTGATCATGCGCCGCTGGGGATTGTCGGGGTGCACGTCGAAGTACTTGGCCATCCGGTGAGTCTACGACCCGCCCCGCCGGGCGCCGGGAGGCCACCGGTCCGCGCCGGCGATCGGCTTCCGCGCCGCCGTCACTCCGTGGTCGGGAGTGACGACGGCGGGCCGGCCCCGCGGCCGCTCGGCCGGTTCAGCCGGCGGCGGGCGCGTGGTCGCCGATCGGCCAGGTCCACCCGGTGGAGCGGATCCAGGTGTCCTGGTAGTCGCCGGCGATGAAGGCCGTGGGCAGGGCGTCGGCGCTGACGCCGAACGCCCGGGTGATCAGCGGAAGCCGGGGGGCCAACGCGGTGGCCAGCTCCTCGCGCCGCTCCTCCAGCGCGGGGAGCTCGGTGGATTCGAGCGCCTTGTGGTGCAGGTACTCGGCGGCGTGGTCGAGGACGGTGTCCAGGGCGTAGAGCTCGGCGAGGTCTTCGAGGAGGCCTCGGGCCCCGGGGTGCTCGGTGCGCCGGGCGGTGTCCAGCAGGGCGTGGGCCGCCCAGGCGACGGCGTTGGCCTGGGCGGTGCGCAGGGCCTCCCAGCCGCTGTCGGGGTCGCTCCGCTCGACCAGGGCACGGGCGTGCCGGTCGAGGACGCCCTGCCACCGGGGTGCGCCGGGCGCCGGCGCGGGCAAGGGGGTGCGGCGGGCGTGACCGAGGGCCCGGCCCGCCGCGACCTGGAGGACCTGGTTGTCGCCCTCGGCGGTGACCACGCCCTGGGTGCTCCCGAGGTACTCGGTGATCATGTTGGCCCGGAACATGCCCTGGGCACCGAGGCGCTCGCGGCACTCCTGGAGGGTCTCCAGGGCGATGTCGGACAGCAGGGGTTTCGCCAGCATGGCCAGCACCGGGCCCTCGGAGCGCCGGCGTTCGGGGTCGGTGAAGGTCTCCCGGGCCACCCGGGAGAGCGCGGTGGCGGCGCAGACCCGGGCGGTGGCGAGGACGAGCGGGCGGTGGACGTTGTCCCGGGCGATCATCGGGGTCCCGCCGGCGGTGCGGCGCTGCCGTGCGTAGTGGACGGTCAGCCACAGCCCGGCGCGGGCCGCGGCGACGGCGGCCGACGACAGCGCGACCCGACCGGTCTGCAACTGGGCGACGGTGCGGTGGAACCGCTCGCGCAGGGTGGCCACTTCGCTGCGGAAGCGGCCGTGCTCGTCGAAGTCGGCGATCCCGCCCGAGAGCCAGCCGCCCTCGGGGACCACCGCTCCGTCGAAGCGGATGAGGGCGTTGTCCATCGGGCAGTACCCCTTGTCCGGCATCCGCTGCACCTCGACCCCGGGGGCGAGGCCGTCGGGGCCGCGCAGCGTCAGCAGGAAGGGGAACACCCCTTCGTCGCGCCCGTCGGCGATGAGCCGGGCCGCGATCACGGTCACCTTCGGCACCTGGTCGTCGGCCACGTTGGGCATGAACTTCACGGCCGCCGGCTCCGGGGTGTGCAGGGTGAACCGCCGCCGGGCGGAGTCCCAGCGGGCCTCGGTGCGCAACTCCAGCACGTTGCTGCCGTACCCGAGTTCGGTCAGCAGGAAGACGCCCGCGTACCCGGCGTCGTCCAGGAGGGCCAGGGTCTCCCGCTGCTCGGCCGTGTCGGTGCCGAGGCTCTGGATGGCCCCGACCGTCAGGGTGAAGTGGCCGCTGAGGACGGAGAACAGGTCGGGGGAGGCGACCAGGGACCAGTCGAACAGGTCGAAGAGCAGGGGGAGGTCCTCGGCGACCCGGCTCGACGGGCCCAGCCGGGCCACCACCTGCCGCAGCTGTTCGTAGCCGGCGCGGGCCCGCTCCTGGTACGACCGCTCCGTGCCGCCCGGAACGGTCGTTTCGGCCACGACGGTCCGCGCCCGACGATCGTCGCGCCCGAGGAGGGCTTCTTGCAGGACGGCAGCCGTAGGGGTGTCAAGCGCCAGGCCGTGGGTCACCACTCACATCCTCACATCGGGATACCCATGCACATTTTCGCGATGATCTTAGGATTGCGAACGGCCTTCCCACATCCGCGAAATCACGCCGAATCGCCCGCACGGGCGGCTTGTTGGGCCCTCTTGCGCGCATGCGGAATCCCTGCGAAGGCAACCCCTGACGGGGCCGGCGCCGGCGCCCGGCGCCACGCCGAGGAGGGGGCGGGGTCAGGGCAGCTGGTGGGGGTGCGCGCTCTCGCCCTCGGGCCGGTCGTCGCACACCAGCAGCAGGACGGCGGCCCGCTCCTCGCCCACCGAACGGACCTTGTGGGGCGTGGTGGCCTTGAAGTAGGCGCTGTCGCCCGGTTCGAGCGGGAAGACCCGGGAGGGGGTGATGAGTTCGACCCGCCCCTGGTGGACGAAGAGGAACTCCTCGCCCGGGTGGTCCCGGAAGGGGACCGGGTCGGCGTCGTGCGGCGGGTGGAGCACGAAGGGCGTCATCCGCTTGGTGCCGGCCTGGAGCGCGATGCCCTCGTAGCGGGACCCCGGCTCGTCGTCCGGGGTGAGCGCCTGCCGCTCGCCGGCCCGGGTGACCGTGACCTCGACCAGCTCTCCGGCATCGACGAAGAGGCTGTCGAGCGGTACGTCCAACGCCTTCGCCAGCGAGACGCTGACCGCGATCGACGGCACGCTCCGCCCCCGCTCGACCTTGGACAGGTAGCTCTTGGTGACGCCGGCCCGCGCGGCGAGCACCTCCAGCGTCAGCAGTCGCTCCTTGCGCAACTGTCGCACCCGGTTGATCACCGCTCGCCTCCCTTCCCGCACCCCCGGACAGGAGGTCGACCGAACCCCAGTATGTCCCGAACCGCTCCACGCCCCGGCAGGCCGCCCCCGCCTCCTTGCCGCATGACACCTTGTGTCTTATAGTCCACCTTGTTTCCTTACGGTGGTGCCCCGCACCACCACCGCCCCGTCGGCGGGGCGGCCCGAGGACACGCCCAGGAACTGGAGCAGAGACATGGCAGACACCCTCGCGGACACGAAGGACGTCCTCGTCGACCGCGCCCAACAGCAGATGCGCGACCACTTCCCCGACTCGGGGCTGACCACGCGCCAGAAGCTGGCCCTGACCTGTCGCATCGCCTTCGACGGCGGACACGACTCGGGGCTCGCCGGCCAGATCAGCGCCCGTGGACAGCAGCCCGGCACCTACTACACCCAGCGCCTCGGGCTGGGCTTCGACGAGATCACCGAGGACAACCTCCTCCTCGTCGTCGACGAGGACCTCCGGGTCCTCGAAGGCGAGGGCATGCCCAACCCCGCGAACCGGTTCCACAGCTGGATCTACCGGGCGCGCGCGGACGTCAACTGCATCATCCACACCCACTCCCTGCACACCGCCGCGCTCGCCATGCTGGAAGTGCCGCTGGTCGTCTCCCAGATGGACACCACACCCCTGTACGACGACTGCGCCTTCCTCAAGGAGTGGCCCGGCGTGCCGGTGGGCAACGAGGAGGGGGAGATCATCTCCGCGGCGCTGGGCGACAAGCGGGCCATCCTGCTCGCCCACCACGGCCAGCTCGTCACCGGAGCCACCGTCGAGGAAGCGTGCAACCTGGCGGTGCTCATCGAACGCGCCGCCCGTCTCCAACTGCTGGCGATGGCCGCCGGAACCGTGCAGCCCTTGGACCCCGCCCTCGCCCGCGAGGCCCACGACTGGACCTCCACGGACCGGCGCAGCCGAGCGAACTTCGCCTACTACGCGCGCAGGGCGCTGCGCAACCACCCCGACTGCGTGAAGGGCACGGTGGACCTCTGATGTCACAGCCGCCGCTCCAGGGCGTCATCTCCTATCCCGTCACCCCCTTCGACCCCGACACCGGTGACCTCGACCTGGCCGCGCTCGACCGGCTCACCCATGAACTGGTGGCGGCGGGCAGTCACGCCGTCGCCCCGCTGGGCAGCACGGGCGAGAGCGCCTACCTGCGGGAGGTCGAGTGGGACGCGGTCTGCGAAACGACCCTCCAGGCCGTGGGCGGCCGGGTGCCCACACTGGTCGGGGTCTCGCACTGGAGCACCGAGGGGACGGTGCGGCGCGCCCGGGTCGCCGCCCGGCACGGAGCCACCGCGATCATGGTGCTCCCCCAGGTCTACTGGAAGCTGACCGAGGACGAACTCCGGCAGCACTTCGCCACCGTCGCCGGCGCCGTGGACCTCCCCGTGATGCTCTACAACAACCCCGGCACCAGCGGGGTGGACCTCCTCCCCGAGACGGTGGTGGCGCTCGCCCGGGGGATCCCCAACCTCACCATGGTCAAGGAGAGTTCCGGGGACGTCGCCCGGTTCCGGGCCATTCCCGAACTCTCCGAGGGAACCCTCTCGGTCTACAACGGGAACAACCCGGTCGCGCTCGAAGCGTTCCGGTCCGGTGCGGTCGGCTGGTGCACGGCCGCCCCCTGTCTGGTGCCCCGCTGGTGCCTCGACCTCTACGAGGCGGCCCGGCTCGACGAGCGGGAACGCGCCGATGCGCTCCTCGCCGAGCTGCTGCCCTTCCTCCGGTTCATCGTCGGCCACGGGCTGCCGCGCGCGGTCAAGGCAGGACGGGAGATCCAACGACGCGGGCTGGGCCGGCCGCGTCCACCGCTGCAACCCCTGCCGGACGAGGAGACCCGGCGCCTGCGGGAGTTGCTCGCCCGACTCGACGCGCCGTCGGCCGCGGACGGTGCGGCCGGTCCGGCGCCGAACGGCGTCTGACCCGCCGGGTGCCCGGCTGAACGGGCGGGGCCGCACGGGCCCCGCCCGTTCAGCCGGTGCGCCGGGCCTGGTGCACCAGCAACCAGACGAAGTACAGGCCACCGATCGACACGGTGACGATGCCGACCGGGAGCTGGACCGGGGCGAACAGACGCTGACCGACGAGATCGGCCAGGGCCAACAGGAACGCCCCCACCATCGCCGAGGGCAGGAGGGCGACGGTGGACGCGCGGGCCAGACGGCGGGCGATCTGCGGGGCCACGAGGGACACGAAGGCGATGGGCCCGGCCGCTGCGGTCACCAGTGCGGTGAGCGCCACTCCGAGGACCACGACGGTGAGCCGCACCGCGTGGGTGCGGGTGCCCAGCGCGGTCGCCGCGTCGTCGCCGAGTTCCAGTTGCCGCATGGCGGGACCTGCGGCCAGGGTCAGCGGGAGGAGGACTGCCAGGACCCCCGCGACGGGCCAGAGTTGCTCGTACCCCAGGCTGTTCAGGGAACCGCCGCCCCAGACCGCGGCCAGCATGGCCTCCTCGATGTCGGCCCGCAACACCAGCCAGGTGTTGAACGCGCCGAGCATGGCGGAGATCGCGATGCCGACGATGATCAGTTGGAAGGCCCGCGTCCCCTGCCGGTAGGCGAGGACGAACACCAGGAACGCCGTGACGATGCCGCCGAGCAGGGACCCCATCGCCACCTGGTAGTAGCCGCCTCCGGTCAGCAGCATGACGACCAGCGCACCGGTGTAGGAGCCGGAGGAGAAGCCGATGACGTCCGGCGAGCCGAGGGGGTTCCTGCTCACCGACTGGAAGATCGCACCGGCGACGGCCAGGGCCGCGCCGAGGAGGACCGCCAGCAGCGCGCGCGGCAGCCGCCACTCCAGGACGATCTTCCGGTTGCCCTCCATGCCGCCCCCGGTCAGTACGCGGAGGACCTCGCCCAGGGGGATCTCGAAGGTGCCGTACGTGACGGTGGCCAGCACGGTGATCGCGGCGAGCGCGGCGAAGACCGCGCAGACGACGAGGGTGCGCACATCGCACCGCAACGACCAGCGCGGGCCGCGGGTCACCAGCACGGCCCGGCCGAAGTCCACGGACGGGGGGCTCACAGTTCGCTCGCCTTCCTGCGCCGGACGAGGAGGATCAACACGGGGGCGCCGATGAACGCGGTCACGATGCCGACCTGGAGTTCCTGCGGGCTGAGGACGACCCTGCCGACGACGTCGGAGAGCGTCAGCAGGATCGGCGCGCAGACCATGGTGTACGGCATGATCCACCGCTGGTCGGGGCCCACGAACCAGCGGACGACGTGGGGGATCATCAGCCCCACGAAGCCGATGGGTCCGGCCGCCCCGGTGGCGGCACCGGCCAGCAGGGTGACGGCGACGACCACGGTCACCCGGGTGCGGCCGATGCCGGCGCCCAGCGAACGGGCGAGGTCGTCGCCGAGGGCGACGGCGTTCAACGACCGAGCGGCGACCAGGGACAGCAGCAGACCGGCTCCGATGAAGGGCAGCACGGTCCACAACACGTCCCATCCGCCGGCCCCGAGCGATCCCGCCGCCCAACCCCGCAGGTCGTCGAAGACCTCGGGGTACAGCAGGGTCACGGCGGCGGAGACGCCGGCCAGCACCGCGCTGAGCGCCACCCCGACGAGCGTCAGCTGGATCGGGGTGGCGCCCGCCCGACCGGCCGACCCGAGGACGTACACCAACGTGGTGGTGGTGACGGCACCCGCGAAGGCCATGCCCAGGTACTGCTCGGTGGTGGTCAGACCGAGGAAGGCGACGCCCAGGACGACGGCGAACCCCGAGCCCGCGTTGACGCCGAGGATGCCGGGGTCGGCCAACGGATTGCGGGTGAGGGCCTGGATCAGCGCTCCGGAGACCCCGAGGGCCGCTCCCACCAACAGGCCCAGCAGGGCGCGCGGCACCCGCATGTCCCGCACGATGTAGGCGTCCTCCGATCCGTCGTAGGCGGTCAACGCGCTCCACACGTCCGCCACGGGAATCGACTTGGCGCCGAAGGTCAGGCTCGTCACCAGGCAGACGACGAGCACGGCGAGGCAGACGGCGAGCCCGAGCGCACGGGCGGCGTGGGTGTGCACCAGCCCCGATCGGTGCCGGTCGTCCTGTCCGCCGCCCCGGTGGGACGGCCCGGCCGGCGGGGCCTGGAGCCGGTCGGGCCGCCCCGCCGGGGCGGCGGTGGCTTGGGTGCTCATAGCCCGAGACGCTCCAACTGCATGTCGTAGAGGTCGCGTCCGACCTCCTCGTCCTCGACGCCTTCCCACACATCCCGCAGTCGGGCCCGGGACTCCGCGTCCAGGGCCGCACGGCGGGCGAGCCACTCCTCCTGTCGGTCCGTCCAGTAGCCGATCACCTGGTACCACTCGGCCGGCAGCCGGAGTTCGTGGCGCAGGTACCGCCGCGCCGTGCGCAGTTCCCTGGACTCGCCCGCCACCCACACATAGGTGCCGGGTGCCAGGGGCAGCGACCGCAGCGTCTCGGTGATGGCGCTGGGGCCGACCCCGTTGCCCCGGCCGGGGACCCATCGCACGTCGAGCCGGCGGGCGGGGCTGGTGAGCGTCATCGCGTGCGAGGGCTCGGCGACCTCGACGACGGCGGTCGCCTCCACGGAGGGGTCCAGTTGTTCGAGCAGCCGGCCCAGTGCGGGGAGTCCGGTGGCATCGGTGACGAAGACCTGTCGGTGCGCCTCGGCGGGTGGCCGGTACAGGCGCCGCGGGGCGCCGAAGACGATCCGGTCGCCGGGCCGGGCACCGGTGGCCCACCCCGCCGCTCGGCCGTGCCCGTGCAGGACGAAGTCGATGTCCACTTCGCCGGCGGACGGTGCGAAGCGGCGGATCGTGTAGGGGGCCGCATGGGGATGGCGGCCTTCCGGATAGTGCCAGTTGCCGTCCTCGTCGACCTCCGGGAGGAGGGGCTGGGCGCCCTCCTCGGGGAAGTGGACGCGGACGTACTCGTCACCGACCCGGGTCGAGGGGTAGTTGCCCAGGGTCTCGCTGCGGAGCGTGATCCGGGTCATTCCCGGGGACAGGCGCCGCACCGCGGACACCTCCGCCAGGACGTAGCCGGGGGCGGTCACTCCCCGTCCTTGGCGTCGATCTTCGCGAGGATGCCTTCCACCTGGTCCAGGGTCTCCCGGCCCCAGTCGAAGGAGGAGACGACCGCGGCGGGGGTGCTCTCGAAGACGAGGCCGTTCTTGACCGCCGGCAGCTTCTTCCACACCTCGTTCTTGTCGAGGGAGGTGACGAAGTCACCGAGGCCGTACCCGTGGAGGAGGACGTCCGCGTTCGACAGCTTCCCCATCCGTTCCAGGGACAGCCACTCGCTCACCGTGCCGGCCTCGCCCTTGTGCTCGCCTTCGGTGAAGGGACGGAACTTGGCTCCCACGGCGTCCCAGGCGGCGACGTAGAAGTGTCCGGTGGGGTAGGTGCCCCAGGTCGTGCGGTCCTGGCCGTGGGCGAACACCGCGATGGTGTGCTTCGCCAGGACGTCCGCGTACTCCTTCTTCACCTCGTCCGCCCGCTCGCGGAACGCGGCCTGCTGCTTCTTGCCCTCGTCCGCCTTGCCGACGGCGGAGGCGATCATCAGGGTCCGCTCCTCCCACGCACCGACGCCCGAGGCGTCGAGTTGGACGACGGGGGCGATGCCCTGGAGCCGCTTCAGTTCGCCCTTCCGGAGGAACCGGGTCTCGGCGAAGATCATGTCGGGGTTCTGCCGCGCCACGGCTTCGACGTTGAGCTCGTAGTAGGTGCCGATGGTGGGGGTCTTCTTGAGAGCCTCGTGGTAGCGCTCGGGACGCAGGTTGGGGTCGGGGTCGTCGAAGCCCTCGACGACCCCGACCGGCTTGATCCCGAGGTCCACCAGGGTGGCGGGCGAGTAGAAGTCGACGGAGACGATGCGCTGGGGCTCGGCCGGGACCTCGACCTTGCCGGCGATGTCGGTGACCGTGCGGGTCCCGGCCTCCGCGCTCTTCGAGGACGCGGGGGTGCCGTCGCTGGAGCAGGCGCTCGTGAGCAGCACGGCTGCGCTCGCCACGGTCAGGGTGAGGAACCGGAACCCCTTGGGGCGGAGTCCGCGGGTGGTACGGCGTGTCATCGTTCTCCTTCGAGACCCCGGAGGCACGAAGAAGGAGCCGTGCGGGGCTTAGGGCAGGCTTACCTAAGTAAGGTAACCCCGATCCCATGAGGGTATGGCGACACTTTGTTCCGGTTTCACGACATGACGGACGGACCCGGAGGGACCCGGGGTAACGGGGCGCTCTCGTCCGTCCCGCTCACCGACCGGAAGTAGGCGGCGGGAGTGTGTCCGGTCACCTGGCGGAAGAGGTCGATGAAGGTGCTCGGATTGGCGTACCCGAGACGCCGGGAGACCGCCACGACCGGTGTGCCCGCCGCGATGTCGATGAGCGCGGACCGCACCCGGACCAGGATGCGCCACTGCGTGAGGCTGATCCCGGTGTCCCGCTGGAACCAACGCATCAGGGTGCGACCGCTCGCCCCCAACTCCCGCGCCCACTCCTCGGTCGTCCGGTCGTCGGCGGGGTCGGCGATGATCCGCTCGGCGATGATCCGCAGCCCCGGGGTCTTGGGGAGGGGGATGTCCAGGGACGCTGCCTGCACCGGGCGGATGAGGTCCACCCCGACCTGCTGGAGCCGTAGTCGCTCCTCGTCCGGCATGGCCTCCCGCTGGTTGTGGAGGAGGATCTCCCGCAGCAGTCGGCTCAACGGGATTCCGGTCACGGTGTGCCAGAACGTCCGGGTCAACTCGGGGTTGAGGTAGGTGGCGTACGTCACCGCACCCGCGCTGGCCTTGACCCGGTGCGGCATGCCCGCGGGGAGCCAGATGCCCAGCGCGGGCGGCACCAGCCAGACGTGATCGGCTGCTTCGACGGTCACGTTGCCCGTGGCCGACCAGAGCAGTTCGGGTTCCGGATGGGACGTCCACCCCCACTCCGTCGCGTCGTCCGCCACGAAGGTGCTGGTGGTCAGGAGCCACGGGGACTCCACCCAGTGCCCCGTGGAGGGAACGTACGGTATCCACTCCTGGGGCTCCAGGACGGGCGCCCCCCAGAGGCGGACGGGGGGCTCCCGGTGTCGCTTTTCCGTCATGCGACGGGACCATACCGGGATGCTCCGCTCGATCCGACGGCGGCACCGGGCACCGCCCCCCGACGCCCGTCCGGGTGATCGCGGCTCGATTTTCCGAGGCCGCACAGCACGGCGACCGGGTCCGTCGACCCCACCGCACGAGGATGTCCATCGGATCATCACACCATCGGTTGGGAGCATCCCCTCATGTACGGACACAAACTCGCCCACACCGGCATGGGCACGGTGGCAATCGGCGGCCTCTCCCTGGCCGTGGAGTGGCTGGTCGCCGTCTCCGCGCTGCTGGTCGTCTCCGGTGCCGTCCTCATCCGTTGGGCCTTCCACAGAGAACGTCCCCCGTCATGACGCCGGCGCCGGAGGTCGGCAGGCGCTCGGGCGCCCTCCTGGCCGCCGCGGCCCTCCCCCTGGTCGTCGCCGGCGTGTGGGCGGCGGTGCGGAGCCTGGAAGCCGCCGCGGTGATCGACGGACCCGGCTGGTCGCACGCCTGGCTGTGGGGGCCGGTCGGCGGCATCCTGCTGCTCCAGAGCGTCCTGTACGCCTGCGAGCGCCCCCACCGGGCCGCGGCCTCGGCCACCGCCTCGCTCCGGGTGGCGGTGCTCGTCCCCGTCTACAACGAGGACCCCGCCTATCTGCGCGCCACCCTCACCGCGCTCGCGGCCCAGACCCGCCGACCCGACGCCGTCCACCTCGTCGACGACGGCTCGGCCCACGACTACGCCGACCTGCGGACGTGGTGGACCGCTCACGCGCGCGAGGCCGGCATCCGCACCACCTGGCAGCGCACCCCCAACCGGGGCAAGCGCCACGCCCAGGCCCTGGCCCTCACGGAGGCGGGGAACCCGGACGTCATCGTCACGGTCGACTCCGACGCCACCCTGGTGCGCGAGGCGATCCACGAGGTGCTCCAGCCCTTCGCCGACCCCCGGGTGCAGGGCTGCGCAGGACTGGTCCTCGCCGCCAATCACCGGGCCACCTTCCTGTCCCGCGTCACCGACCTGTACTTCGTCGCCAACCAACTCGTCGACCGCTCCGCGCTCTCGCCGCTGGGCGCGGTCATGGTCGCCCCCGGCAGCCTCGCCGCCTACCGGACCCCCGTGCTCCGGGACAACCTCGACGCCTACCTCACCGAACGCTTCCTCGGCCGTCCCGTGCAGTTCTCCGACGACTCCCTGTTGACCCTCTTCGCCCTGCTCAAGGGACGCGTGGTGCAGCAGTCCAGCGCGATCGCCCTCACCGCCATGCCCGAGCGCACCGGCCACCACCTCCGCCAGTACCTGCGGTGGATGCGCGGCTCCACGATCCGCTCCCTGTGGCGCAGCCGCTACCTCCCCCTCACCCACCCCGCGTACATCGCCCAACTGCTGCGCTGGTTCCTCCAGTTGGTGTGCACCGGGGCGATCGTCTGGCTGGCCGTCCTGCACGCCCTGCACGGCAGCGCCCCCTCCCCCTGGGTCCTCGCCGTGCCCTTGGCCCTCGGCTACGCCCAGGCCCTGCGCTACCTCACCGTTCGACGCGACGACGAGACGACGGCCCACCAGGTCGGCACCTGGTTGCTGACTCCGGTGGCCCTGCTGTGGGCCGCGACCGTCCTGCGCTGCGTGCGCTGGTACGCGGTCCTCACCTGTGCCCGCACCCGGTGGGGCACCCGGGCCGACGGGCCGGAGGTGGCCCTGCCCGTGCCCGCGTGAGGTCGGTGGGGCGGACGCGTCCGCCCCACCGGTTCAGCGCGCCACGGTGGCGAGGACGTCCTGGCCGAGCCGCCGGATCACGTCCGTCGCCAGCCGGTGCCGGACCAGCTTCCCGTCCCGGGTCGAGCGCACCAGGCCCGCCTCGCGCAGGGTGCGCAGCGCCCGGGAGACCTGGGGTTCGGAGGACCCCAGGCGGGCGGCGAGCTCCGAGGTGGTGATGGGTTCGCCCAGCAGGTGGCGGCAGAGCTCCATCCGGGCCGGCGAGGTCAACGCCATCAGCCGCTGGTGCAGATCGCGCAGGGTCAGCTGTTCGTCCGGGGCGGACCCGCGCACCGCGTACTGGACCACCACGCACGACGGGTGCTCGTCCTTGACCGTCAGGTGCGGCCAGACCCGGGCGGACGGCACCAGGACCAGGGGGCGCGGGGCCACCTTCACCTCGTCGATCTGGAGCTTGTCCAACCGCACCCGCTCCCCCGGGCCGACCTTGACCGCCGTCGGCAGCAGCTCGGCGAGCACCTGCGCCGGCGGCCGGGTCGCCAACCGCCGGCGCACCTCCCGCGCATGGTCCTCCAGGGCGGGCCGCAGCGAGCGCCAGTCCTCCGCGAAGAACGCCGCATCGGCCGCCCGCAGCACCTCCAGCAACCGGTCCCGCAGGTCCAGCGGGGCCGCCAGCAGCTGCCGCGCCAGCTCGCCGCGGGCGTAGGAACGGCGCAGGCAGCGACGCACGTACGCCTCGCCCGTCGTGGTGCCGGCCCGCAGTTCACCGGGGGCCGGGGCGGGCTCGGCGGTGGTGCCCAGGACGCCGGGCGCCACCAGCTCCAGGAACTCCTCGGCCGACAGCGCCCCGATCTCCGCGAGTTCCTCGTCCAGGTCGCCCGCAAGGGGCAGGGTCCGGGGGAAGAACAGCCGGCAGCGGAAGCGGGCCCACAGCGGGGCGAAGAGGGAGAGCTCGTCCCGCAGCCCGGGGCCCGCCGCGGTGGCGCGCGCCGTCCAGTCGGCGGCCTCCGGGTGGTGTTCCGGTTCGGCGAGCACGTGCAGGCTCGCCATCAGTTCCGACAGCGCGGAGGGCCCGGCCGCCAGGTCTGCGGGGCCGAGCCCTCCGAGGTCGAGGACGATGCTCACACGGTCAGCGTACGACGGCGCCTCAGCGCACCGGCGCACCCGGGCCCAGCGGGATGCCCAGGGCGTACCAGACGAAGAAGAGCACCGTCCAGACCGCCAGCATGATCATGGCGACGGGCAGGGTGAAGGAGACCAGGGTGCCGATGCCGGCCTTGCGGCGCAGGGTCTGGAGGTAGCCGACGCAGAGCATGAACGAGGTGCTCATCGGGGTGATGGAGTTGGTGCAGGAGTCGGCGATGCGGTACAGCGCCATGGTGGTGGCCGGGTTGGTGCCGATCAGCATCAGCATCGGGACCAGGGCCGGGGCGACCAGGGTCCACAGGGCCGAGCCGGAGGTGATGACCAGGTTCAGCAGGGCGATCGCGACGATCAGCACGGAGAACAGCACCAGGGTGGGCGCACCCAGTTCCTTGAGGAAGTCCGCGCCCTCGACGGCGACGACCGTGGCGATGCCGGTCCACTTGAACAGGGCCAGGAACTGGGACACCGCGAAGAACAGCACCAGCAGCGGCGCGATGGAGCGCACGCCCTCCGCCATGAAGGCGGGGATCGCCTGGCTGTCCTTGATCTGCCCGGTCAACCAGCCGTACACGGTACCGATGACCAGGAAGAAGAGGGTGAGGAAGACCGCGATGGAGTCCATGAAGGTGGACTCGACGATCGCGCCGCCCTCGCCGCGCAGCGGGGAGGAGGCGGGCCACATCGCGAGGACGATCAGCAGGGCGTAGCCGATCACGGCGGCACCGGTCAGCTTCAGGGCGCGCAGCTCGGTCGCGTCGTCCACCTTGGCGGCGACCACCTGACGGGCCGCGGCGGCCTCCAGGTCGGCGTCGGGGACCAGGTGGTGCTCGCGCTTGGCGAGGATCTTGTCCACGACCAGGGCGATGGTGCCGGCCAGGACGAAGGCCGAGACGGTGGTGAAGTACATGTTGTCCGTCGGGCGGACCACCATGTCCTTGTCGATGATCTGCGCGGCCTCGGTGGCCACCTCGGCGAAGAGCGCGTCACCGGGGGCGATCAGCGGGTTGGCGTCGCCCGCGGCGTTGATGGAGACGAACGCGACGATCATGCCGAGCATCGGGGAGCGCCCCACGGCCCGGAACGCCACCGCGCCGAGCGGGATGAGGACCACGTAGGCGGAGTCGGAGAGGAACTTGCCGAGCACACCGCCGAGGGCGACGCCCAGCACCACGGTGCGCGGGGAGAGGCCCGACAGCATCCGGCGGGCCATCGCCTCGAAGAGGCCCGAGCGCTCGGCGACCGCGACGCCGAGCATCACCAGCAGCACGGTGCCCAGCGGGCCGAAGGTGACGAAGGACTCCTTGGACCCGGTGATCAGGTCCCGGACGGCCTCCGAGGAGAGCGCGCTGCGCACGCCGACCATGTCGCCGGAGGACGGGTCCTTCACCTCCAGGCCGCTGGCGTTCAGCGCCCAGCTGGCGACGGCCACGACGGCGAAGAGTATCCAGAACAGCCAGAACGGGTGCGGCAGCGCGTTGCCCGCGCGCTCGACCAGGTCGAGCATCCGGGAGCCACGGCCGCCCTTCTCGGGTTCGGCGGGTGGCACCGGTGAGGTGCTGGGGGCGGGACTGCTCATGGCGGGGCTCCTAGACAACGGCGAAACGGGACATGGCGCGGCCACGCCGCAAGCGATGCGCATCGGGGTCCCAGTGCCGCGCACACACCGTCGTGACGGCTCGCGGGGCTTTCCTGGGCTGCGCTGCACAGTAGGTCCCGCGTCCGGTCCCGTCACCGTCCGGCGGAACAGTTGACCTGATGAGGTCAAGTGATCGCCATGACCTGGGCCACTGTCTAGCGTCACCGGCGTGACCTCGAACGACTCCCCCGCAGCCGACCGCACCGAGCCCCTGATGGGGGGCGCCCTGTGGCGGCGCGCGCTGCGCGTGCCCCTGCGGGACGGCGTCCGCCTCGCCGCCGACCTGTACTCGGCCTCCCCCGAGCCGGAACGAGTGGCCCTGCCGGTGCTGTTGGAGCGCACCCCGTACGGTCGGCGCGCCCAGCGCGGCTCGGACCAGGACCGGGCCGGGGTGCTTCCGTCGCCCGAGGACATCGCGCGCCACTTCACCGACGCCCGCTACCACGTGGTGCGCCAGGACTGCCGGGGCCGGGGCGACTCCGAGGGGACGTTCGTCAAGTACCTCGGGGAGGGTCCGGACGGAGTGGACACCATCGACTGGATCGTCCGGCAGCCCTGGTGCGACGGTCGGGTCGTGATGACGGGCGTGTCCTACTCCGCCCACTGCCAGGCCGCCGCTGCCGCCGAGGGGGCGGAGGGGCTGGTCGCCATGTTCCAGGACTCGGGCGGGTTCTCCTCCGCGTACGACGCGGGGATGCGGATGGGCGGCGCCTTCGAGCTGAAACAGGCGACCTGGGCGCTGCGCCAGGCGGTGCGGAGCCCGGAGGCGGCGGCGGACCCGGTGCTGGCGGAGGCCCTGCGGCGGGTCGACGTGGCGGGCTGGTTCGGGGCGATGCCCTGGCGCCCGGGCTGCACCCCCCTGCGGCACCTCCCCGCGTACGAGGACTTCCTGCTGGAGCAGTGGCGCCAGGACGCGTTCGGGGACTACTACCGCAACCCCGCGCTGTACGGGCGGGGCCACTACGACCGGTTCCCCGACGCGCCCAGCCTGCACCTGGGCAGTTGGTACGACCCCTACGTGCGCTCCACCATCGAGAACTTCACCGCCCTCCAGGAGCTGAAGGCGGCGCCCTCGTACCTGGTGATGGGCCCGTGGACGCACGGGCACCGCTGCGACACGTTCGCCGGGGACGTGGACTTCGGCCCGGCCGCCACCCTGGACGGCAACCTCGCCCCGTCCTACCTGGAGTTCCGGCGCCGCTGGTTCGACCGGGCGCTCGGTCGGAGCCACGCCGCGGAGGGCGACCTGCCCGCCGTCCAGTACTTCCTGATGGGGGGCGGCGACGGCCGTCGGGACTCCGCCGGCCGGATGCGGCACGGCGGCGCCTGGCGCACCGACGTCCAGTGGCCGCCCTCCACGACGAGCCCCGTGGCCCTGTACCTCACCCCCGGGGGCGGACTGACCCCCGTCCCGCCAACGGCGCCCGCCGCGTCGGTGAGCTACGACTTCGACCCGCGCCGTCCGGTGCCGACCATGGGCGGCCAGGTCACCTCGGGCGAACCCGTGATGACGGGCGGCGCCTACGACCAGAACGCCCCGGACGCCCGGGTGCACGGGGCCACGGCACCGTACCTGCCGTTGGACTCGCGGCCCGACGTGATCAGCCTCAGCACCGGGCCCCTGACGCGCGACGTGGTGCTGGCCGGTCCCGTGACGGCGAGGCTCCACATCTCGTCGACGGCGCCGGACACGGACTTCACGATCAAGCTGGTCGACGTCCATCCGCCCAACGCCGACTACCCCCACGGGTTCGCGGTGAACCTGACCGACGGCATCCTGCGCTGCCGGTTCCGCCGCTCCTTCGAGAAGCCGGAACCGCTCGCCCCGGGCGAGGTGTACGAGATCGAGGTGACGGCTCCGGACACGGCCAACCGGTTCGCCGCCGGCCACCGCATCCGGCTCGACGTGTCCTCCAGCAACTTCCCGCGCTTCGACGTGAACACCAACACCGGGGAGCCGGAAGCGGCGGCCCGTCGCACCGTCGTCGCCACCAACACCGTGCACATGGACGCGGACCGCCCCTCGCACCTGACGGTGTGGGTCGAGGGGGGCGCGGACGCGCTCGGGTGACCCGCCGCGTTCCCGTCGAACCTCCGCGGGGACACCGCGCGGGGCGACCGGCTCGCCGCGCTCGCCTCCGCCCCGGCCCGCTGATCCCCCGGGCGGACGCCGGGCCCCGGTCCGCGGGGCGCCGCGGACCGGGGCCCGGCCTCGTGGGCCCGGCCCCGCAGGGCCGGGCGGCGGTCAGCGGCTCGGGGTGGCGTGGGCCCGTTCGAAGGCGGCGAAGGAGGTCTCCAGCCGCCATTGCAGCCGGGCCTTCGCGCTCTCCTCGATCAGTCGGCGGCACTCCCCCGAGCGGGCCCAGGTGCCCGGGCGTTCGCCCCGGCAGGCGTCGACCGGCCGGTATCCGCCGGTGGTCGGGTTGCCCCGCCACAGGCTGGCCCCGGGCAGGAACGCGTACTCCAGGGAGGCGCGGGCCAGGTCCTTCAGGTCCCGGTAGGCCAACCGGTAGGTGTCGGCGGCGTACCGGTACTCGTGGCTGATGTCGATGCGGGACACCCCCGGGTCGTCGGTGGCCAGCACCACCGGCACGCCGTGGGCGCGGTACGTCTCGAAGGGGTGCTCGGCGCCCCGGACCCCGAGGATCTGCGCGTTGCTGGTGAAGGGCACCTCCACGGCGACCTCCCGGGCGGCCATCGTGCGCACGGTGCCCTGCCAGTCGTCCTCGTGGACGAGGTCCACCCCGTGTCCGATCCGCTCCGCGCGGGCCACGTCGACGGCCTCCTTGACGTGGAAGGCGAGGTCGGCCGGCTTCACCAGGCCGGGCCGGAGTTCGCCGGCGTGCAGGGTGACGTGGGCCCGCGGGTAGACCCCGCGCAGGTATCCGATCATCCGCATCTGGAGGCGGTAGTCCCGCAGGGAGGTCTCCCAGTCCTCGGGCTGGACCAGGTTGATCGCCACGAACCGCCGGTCCCGTTCGGCCAACCGCATCCCGAGGGCGATCTGGGTGAAGACCCGCTCCGGGGCACTGGCCCGGGACACCTGGGAGATCCACCGCACCGTCACCCCGCAGCCCGGGCGGGCCCGGTCGGTGCCGCAGCGCGCCTCGGTGCGGAACTCGGCGTCGGCGTCGTCCGCCTCCTGGCGGGCACGTGCCACCACCGCGTCGAGCTTGCCCTCCCGCAGCAGCTTGCGGTGGAGGGCGGCGGGGTCTGCGTCCCAACCGACCTCGGCGGCGAGCTCCTTCGCCTCCTCCGAGGCCGGGCTGACCATCGTCTCCAGGTACGACTGGTTCTGGCGTGCGACGACGTCCGCGTACTCGGCGAGGAGCTTGCCGCGGTGTCGCCAGGTCACCTCGCCGAACTTCCCGAAGGTGTCGAAGAAGTGGTCGTGGCCGTTGCCGTCCGGGGGGAAGTCCTGCATGGACCAGGCGCGCACCACGGCCTCGCGGAACTCCCCGTCCGTCAGCGCGTCGGCGGCCGGCCGGGTGCCCCGGCCGCAGGGCGGTGCGAGTGCGGTGAGGGTGGCCGTGTCGATGCACAGGCCGTCCTCGGCGGCCAGCCGGATCAGGTACTCGGGGGAGACCGCCCCGGACAGGTGGTTGTGCAGTTCCCCGCCCTTGGGCATCCGGTGGAAGAACTCCCGTGCACGGTCCGGGTCCTGACGGACCGACTGGAGGAAGGCGTCGGTCCGGACCTCGGCGGGGGTCACCGGACGGGGCGCCGGTGCGGCGCCGAGCGGGGTGCCGCCCACGGGGGCGGGGGCGGCGGGGGTCGCGGCCGGGGCGGGCGACGAGGACAACAGGCTGAGGGCGGCCACGACGGGGAGCACGTGTCGGGCGGCGCTGCGGCGGGGCAACATCACCCGAGCATGATCGGCGCACTCCCGGGTCCGACACGGCACGACCGTCCGGGCGGGGAGCTCGACCACTCGACCGAGTGACCGCACGGCCCGGCTGCGGGCGGGACCGTCGAACCCCCGGTAGGGGAACGCCCGTTCTGCGGGCGGGTTCAGGTGCCGGCGGACCAGGGCAGGTCGAGTCGGGAGCGCAGCGCGGCACGCCGCAGGACCTCGGCCGCGGCCGGGTGGCGACCGTGCGGGCGCAGGTGCCCGTGCAGTTGGCGCACCGCCGTGTCGACGGTCGCGGAGGACAGCGTCGCGCTCTCGTCGAGGAACGCCGCCCAACTGGCGCAGGCGGCTTCCACCTGGCCCCGGCGAACCTGGAGTTCGGCGGTCCGGGCCAGCATGAAGGAGCGCGGCCACGGGAAGCCGGCCGGGCAGGTGTGCACGCCCTGCCGGAGGGCCCGGATCGCCGCCGGGGCGTCGCCGCCGTGGTAGTGGGTGAGCGCCTCGTAGTAGTCGACGTGCGCCCGTACCAGGTGCACGGCCGCGTCCGACCCCCGGGCGACCTCCGCGATCTGCCTCCGCGCCTCGCGGATGCCGGAACGGGCTGCCTCGTGCTCGCCGTTGGCGGCGCTGGCCGCGGCCAACTGACCTATCAGCAGGGCTCGTTGCTTGCCGTCTGCGTCCCGCCCGTACTCCAGTGCCGTGCGGGCCAGGTCGGTGGCGACCTGGTAGTGGCCGAGCCAGCGCGCCTGCATGCTGAGCATGCGCAGCGCCTTGGCGACGGCTTCGCGGTCTCCGCCGCCGGCGGCCAGGTCGGCACTCGTCAGATAGGCGCGCTGGGCGACTCCGTGGAGTTCGTCGTCGTAGTGGACCGAACCGCAGATCCGGGTGAGGGTGGCCACGGCCCGCATCGTCTGCCGGCGGGTCTCGGGGCGGGCGGAGGCGTCCGTGTCGGGCGCGACGGCTTCGGCGAGGTAGTCGACGAGGGGTTGGCGGACCGGGCGGGAGCCGATGGTGTAGGCGTTGCGGGCGAAGAGTTCCGTCATGGCGCGCAGGGATCGGACGCTTCCGCGGACGAGGACCGGTCCGGCGCGGTCCGTCGCCGAGGCGGGGCTGCTGAGTCGGCGGGGCAGTGCGACCAGGTCGGCCAGCGAGTATCCGCACCGGGCCGCCGGGTCGTCGCAGGTCACCAGTGCGGCGAGGGGTCCGGCGGAGGGAAGCGGCGGCTGCGGGGCGGGCGGCTGCGCGAACCCGGCCTCCTCCGGGGTGACGCGGCGACCCAACCTCCGGGCGAACGCTTCGACGACCAGCTCGGGCACGGGGTCGCGCGGCCGGCTCCCGCGGAGCCACTGGGCGACCGAGGTCCGTTCGTACCGCAGGCCCAGGCCGACCTCCGCGCCGAGCCGGTTGACCTCCCGGGCGAGCCGTCCCCCGCTCCAGCCGCAGGTTCCCAGCAGGCCCCTGAGCGCGACGTTGGGCGTCCTCGGCGGTGTCATCGGATCCACCCCCCGGTGGTGTGCACGGTCGTCCCGAGTGGACCAGGAAGTATGCCAAGGGCATGGGTCCGAGCCCAAGTGCCCGGTCGGCCCGCCCTGCTCCGCGGCCGGAACCGCACGGATGCCGAAGGGCGGCGGAGCCCTGGCATCGCTCCACGCCCCCTGCACGCCCGCCGATCGGCGGGTCCCCGGCGCGACCAGCGCGGACGGCGGCGGCCGGGTCCGGCACCCGGGCACGGCGCTCCGCCCCCGGTGAGGGCGGTGCGCCGGTCGACGCAGAGACGGACCGCGCAGGCGGTTCACGTCTTCCGCAGGAGGACGGTGTCATGCATCCGAACGAGGAGGAAATCAGCCTTCGACAGGAACACCGTTGCCCTCCAGCCGAGTTGCGTCGTCCCGGGCGGGCCCGCCGGGTCCCCCGCGGCAGGAAGCGCGCTTCACGCCCAGGTCCGCTTCCCGCTTCCGGGCCGCTTCCCGCTTCCGGGCCGGACGGACCGTGACAGCACCCGTCCGCCGGGGCAAGGTGACACGACCCCCGCACAACCCCGTTCCCGTCCCCACCCGAGGGAGCGGGGAGTTCCGTCCTTCCTGCCGGACGACACCCCCACGGAGGCACCCCGTGAATCCTTCCGCTCCGCTCCCCCGTTCCTGTACCTGCGCCGCGCACCGGGCGGTCACGGAACCGGCCGCCCCCGGGCGGCCCTCCGCGCCCCTGGACGCGGCGGTGATCCGGAAGGACTTCCCCGTCCTCCAGCGCACCGTCCACGACGGGCTGCCCCTCGTCTACCTGGACAGTGCGGCCACCGCGCAGAAGCCCACCGCGGTGTTGGAGGCGGAGGCCGACTACTACCGGCTGCACAACGCGAACGCGCACCGCAGTCACCACGCGTTGGCCGACGAGGCCACGGAGTTGCTGGAACGGGCCCGGGCCAGGATCGCCGCCTTCATCGGTGCGGCACCCGAATCCGTGGTGACGACGAAGAACGCGTCCGAGGCCTTGAACCTGGTCGCCTACGCGATGATGAACGCCTCCCACGCGCCCCGCGAGTTGCGGTCCTTGGCGCTGGGTCCCGGGGACAACGTGGTGATCACCGAGATGGAGCACCACTCCAACCTGATGCCCTGGCAGCAGGTGTGCCGGCACACCGGGGCCGAACTGCGCTGGCTCACCATCACCCCCGACGGGCGACTCGACCTGGACGGCCTGGAGAGGACCGTCGACGAGCGCACCCGGGTCTTCGCCTTCACCCACCAGTCCAATGTGTACGGCACGGTCAACCCGGTGGACGTGCTGGTGGCCCGCGCCCGTGCGGTGGGCGCGCTGACGGTCCTGGACGCCTGCCAGTCGGTGCCCCACATGCCCGTGGACGTACAGGAGTTGGGCGTGGACTTCCTCGCCTTCTCGGGCCACAAGATGTGCGGGCCGACCGGGATCGGCGTGCTCTGGGCACGGCCGGAACTGTTGGCCGCGATGCCGCCCTTCCTGACCGGCGGCGAGATGAACGACTCCGTGTCCATGACGGGCGCGGAGTACGCCGATCCGCCCCAACGCTTCGAGGCGGGGACTCCGGTGATCGCCCAGATGGTCGGGCTCGCGGCGGCCTGCACCTATCTCGACGGGCTGGGCCGGGACGCGATCGCCGAGCACGGGCGACGGCTGACCGCCCGGGCCCTCGACGCACTGCACGCCCTGGACGGAGTGCGGATCGTGGGCCCCCCGGACACCCTCGACCGGGGTCCTGCCATCTCCTTCGCGGTGCGGGACCTGTACCCCGACGAGGTGGGTGCGCACCTGGACCGGAGGGGCATCGCCATCCGGGTCGGCCACCTGTGCGCCAAGCCGGCCTGCGTGCGCTTCGGCCTCCCCGCCACCGCCCGTGCCTCCTTCCACCTGTACACCACCGAGGAGGAGGTCGACACGTTCACCGACGCCCTCGCCGAACTGGCCTCCTCCAAAGCCGGCGTTCCCCCCGCCGCCCGGCCGGCGAGCGAACGGGCCCCCGCAGCCGCCGCCACCGCGTCCGCACACGCGACGGCCGTGGGCGCCCCGCCGGACCGGGGGCTGGCCGAGGCCGCGGCGGCCTTCTCCGACACCGTCCTCGCGGACGCCGCAACGGCCGCCACCGCGCTCTCGGTCTCCCTGGGCGACCGGCTCGGACTGTACCGGGCGATGGCCGGCGCCGGCCCCTTGAGCCCCGCCGAACTCGCCGCCCGCACCTCCACCCAGGAGCAATACGTCCGCGAGTGGCTGCACACCCAGGCGGGATCGGGATACGTCCGCACGACGCACGACGCGGCGGGCCCGCCGCGCTACGCGCTCCCGGACGCCCATGCGCTCGTCCTGGCCGAAGCGGACGCCCCGCAGGCGGCGGTGGGCATCTTCGGGGCGCTGGGCAGCCTCTTCGCCGTCGAGGACCGGCTCGCGGACTGCTTCCGGCGGGGCGGCGGAGTGGACTGGAGCGAGTACCCGCCGCGCATGTTCAAGGCGGTGGCCCGGTTCTTCCGCCCCGCCTACCGGGCCAACATCGTCCAGAAGTGGATCCCGGCCGTGGACGGCCTGGCCGAACGCCTCGCCCGCGGCGCGACGGTGGCGGACGTGGGGTGCGGGGTGGGCTACTCCACCCTGCTCATGGCCGACGCGTATCCCCGCTCGACCTTCCACGGCTACGACTACCACCACGCGTCCGTCGAGCGGGCCAGGATCATCGCCGAGGAACGCGGTCTGGACGACCGCGCCCACTTCCACGTGCTCGCCGCCGCGGAGTTGGACTCCGGCCTCCCGGCGGCCGACCTGGTCACCCTCTTCAACTGCCTGCACGACATGGGCGATCCGCTCGCCGCGCTGCGGGGCGTCCGCAGGCTGCTCGCACCGGGCGGGGCGGTGATGCTCGTCGAGCCCAACGCCGGGGAGGACCCGCAGTCCAACGCCCATCCCGTCGGGCGGTTGTTCATGGCGCTGTCCACCGCGCTCTGCCTGCCCGCGGCCGCGGCCCAGAACGGGCCCCTCGCCCTCGGCAACCACGCCGGGGAGGAGCGGCTGCGCGACCTCGCCCGGCAGGCCGGTTTCACCGGCTGGCGCAGGGTCGCGCAGACCCCCCGCAGCGCCGTGTACGCGCTCACGGTCTGAGCGGGGAGCACCGACGTGAGCGCCGTTCCCGGGGACGCCGTGCTGCTGGCGACGGCCCCGACCCGCCTCCACCGCGCCCTCGACGGGCTCTCCCGCGCCGAGCTGGAACACCTGCTGCACCGTGCCCACGGTCTGCCGGGGCCCCTCCCGCACCGGCGCCTCCTGGTGGAGGCCCTGGTCCACCTGCGGCGCACGGGCCGGAGCACGTACCGCTTCGGCTTCCACGCCGCCGTCGCACGGTACGAGGCACCGCCCGATCCCGTCGCCGTCCGGCACCTGGTCCGGGTGGCCCTGGCCCCCGCCACCCGGGTCCGGATACTGGGCGAGCCCCATCACGGCACGGTCAGGCACCTGGTCGTCTCCGCCGACCCGCCCGACGCACGGCCCGCGCCCTGGTACGTGGTGGCCGTGGACGCCCTGGAACGCTGTCGGGCCCACGGTTCCGACGAACTCGAACTCTGTTCCCAAGCCCCCGGGCCCCGGTCCGTCCGCACCGCCCGGCGGTGAGGACGGCGCCCGGGGACGGTCACGCCTCCTGCCCCTCCGTGCGGCATCCCGGATGCCCCCAGCCCCCGCCCACCTTGGCGATCTTGCTGCCTGCCGCGTACGCGGTGCCGCACGGGCAGCGGCCGGCGAACTTCGCGGTGATGACCCGAGCGCCGCCGGTGCGCGCGGGGGGCGCGCTCCGCTTGCGCGGGGTCCCGGACCGTCGTGCCGCAGGGCGCGGGGCGCCCGCCCGCTGCGGATCGGGGACGGGCAGGTCGTGGCCGCGCGCGGTGCCCCCGGCCTGCTGGGTGTCGGCCGCGTCGCTCGCGGCCTGGTCGGCGATGGCGTTCAGCAGGTCACCGCCCTGCTGGTGCGCCCGGACGTGGACGAACTCCACCTCACGGCCCGCCAGCAGGGCGTCGATGCGTTCGACGAGTTCACGGTTGGCCACCGGGCCGCCGCTGGCCGTCCGCCAACCGTTGCGCTTCCAGCCCGGCAGCCACTGGGTCACGGCCTTCATGGCGTACTGCGAGTCCATGCGCACCTCCAGCGGGGTGCGCGCCGGGGTGGCGTCCAACAGGCGCTCCAACGCGGTGAGCTCGGCGACGTTGTTGGTGGCGGTGCCCAGCGGGCCGGCCTCCCAGCGCTCCGGTCGTCCCTGCTCGTCGGCGATCACCCACGCCCATCCTGCTCTCCCGGGGTTCCCCTTCGACGATCCGTCGGCGGCTGCGGTCATGCGGTCCATGCCCGGGATCATGCCATCAACGAGGTCGGAGGCGGCCCCTGCCCGGGGCGGGGGAACACCGGCCCGGCGCCGTCGATAGACTCCTGCGCACCGGCCGCCACCACCAGGGGGACGGGTGCGTCCGTCCGCGTCGCACCCGCCCGCGATCCGCGGCCGGACCGACCGCGTTTCCTGCACGTCCGCGGACCGCCGACCACGGTCCGCGCCACTTCCACGGGGCCCAGCACCTTCATGACTTCCCACACCGCCGTCCGTAGGATCCGTGCACCCCTCTGGCTGCTCCCGACGGTGTGGACCCTGGTCCTCGGCGCCTGGGGACTCTCCCGGCAGGACAGCGTCTGGCGGGACGAGGCGGCGACCTGGCAGGTGGCCCAGCGCTCCACCGCGGAGATCTGGCACACGCTGGAGCACGTCGACGCCGTGCACGGGCTCTACTACCTGGTGATGCACGCGCTCTTCGACGTGTTCGGGCCCGGCACCACGACCCTGCGGTTGCCGTCCGTGCTGGCCGTCGCGGTCGCCGCGGCGTGCGTCACGGTCCTCGGTCAGCGGCTGGTCGGACCCCGGGCCGGACTGGGCGCGGGACTGGTGCTCGGGCTGCTCCCGGCCGTGCAGTTCCACCTCCAGGAGGGGCGACCGTACGCCCTGGTCACGGCCGGGGTCGCGCTCTCCACCCTGTTGTTGGCAGCCGGATTCGAGCGGCCCGACCGGTCGCCGTACTGGGCCGCGTACGGCACCGCGGTCCTGCTGTGCGGGCTGCTGAACTGGTTGTCGTTGCTGGTGCTGCCCGCCCACCTGGTGACCCTGGTGTGGACCCGGGCACCGCGCGGCACGTGGAAGCGTTGGGCAGCCGCCTCGACCATCGCCGTGGCGGGTGTGCTGCCACTGGTCCTGTTCTCCCGGAGCCAGTCCCAGCAGGTCGCCTGGATACCGCCGTTGACCTGGCACATGATGATCGGCCCGGCGGTCCTGTTGGCGATCGGCGGACTGGGGGCCCTGCTGGACCGGCCCCGGGCGGGCCGGCCGTCGGCGGCCGCCGTCGGGTTCCCCCTGCTCGCCGTGCCGCAACTCGGCCTCGTCTCCCTCTCCTTGGTCAAGCCGCTCTTCCTGGACCGGTACGTCCTGTTCAGCATGGTGGGTCTGGCCTTGCTGATCGGGACCGCGCTGGACGCGGCGGCCCGAGCGGCCGGCGCACGGTTCCCCGGGGCGTCGAGTTGGCTGCTGCCCGTGGTGGTCGCCCTGACCGCAGGGGCGCTGCTGCCGCAGTCGCTGGCCAAGCGGTCCCCGGCGAGTCGGGTGGACGACGTCGTGGCGATAGCCGTGGAGGTACGGCAGTTGAAGCGGAACGGGGACGCCGTGCTCTTCATGCCGGCGGAACGCCGCGACACCGAGGCGCTCTCCCCCGGCGCCTTCAGCGGTCTGCGGGACATCGCCCTGGTGAAGGGGCCGGAGGAGTCCGGGACGCTGAAGGGCAGGGAGGCGGACGAGGCCCCGATCCGGGCCGCGATCCTGGCCCAGCGGCGCGTCCTGCTGGTCACGGATGCGACGGGGGTGGCGAAGCCGCCGTGGACCGCTCGGGACAGGGCGAAGGCGTCCGTGCTCAAGGAGCACTTCGCCGTGGTGGCGGACCGGCAGGTCCGTGGGCGACGGGTGACGGTGTACGCGCGCCTCGAACCGGTTCGCTGATCCGGCCCCGGGGTGAGCTGTTCACGCCGTGACGACGGCGATGGTGCACAGTCTCTTGGTCGCACGCGTGAGGGCGACGTACAGGTCGCGCTCGCCGCAGGGTCGGGCTGCCGCGATCTCCTCCGGGGCGACGACGACGATCGCGTCGAACTCCAGGCCCCGGGATTCGGAAGCCGGCACGAGACGCGCCCACCGCGCGACGTCCGCCGACCTCAACTCCGCGACTCGGGCGTCCGCGCAGATCACGCCGAGCAGGTCCCCCGGGTGCGCTGCCGCCTGCGCCCGGAGCTCCCCGACCACCGTGGTGGCGACGGAGTGCGGGCGGGCAGCGAGGTGGCGGGGAGCGTCGCCGTGGCGGATCGCCCGGCTCGGGGTCCGACCGGGGGCGATCCGCGCCAGCAGGCCGTGCGTGCTCGCGAGGATCTCCCGGGTCGTGCGGTAGCTGACGGTCAACGTGTGCAGGGAGAACCTGCTGCCGAGATGCGGGCCCAGCACCTGGGACCAGTCGCTCGCCGCCGTCGCGGGGCCCGCCTGGGCGAAGTCACCCACCAGCGTCATCGACCTGGCCGGACAACGGCGCATCACCATCCGCCACTGCATCGCGGTCAGTTCCTGGGCCTCGTCGACCACGACGTGCCCGAACGACCGCTCCGGCAAACCGTCCACCAGGGCCGCCGCCTCGTCCAGCAGCGGCACGTCGGCATCCGTCCAGGGGGCGTCGGGCGAACGCACCAGCCGGGACCGGTCGTCGCCGGTGAGCGAGGGCAGGTGCCTCGCCAACGTGCGCGCGTCCGCCAACAGGGTGCGTACGACCGCGTCAGGTGTCAGCCGCGGCCAGAGCGCCTCCACCGCACGGTCGACGTGGGCGTCGCCCGCGAGGTCCGCACGGACGGCGTCCGCATCGAACACCTCGGCCGGATCCGCGGTCGGTGCTTCGTCGAAGCCGAGGGCCCGCAGATCGGCTGCGGCCGCGGCGTCGAGGTCCAGGCCCGTACTCTCGGCGAGCTCGGCATCGATGCGTTCGAGGGTCTCGACGGCATCGCGCTCCAGGGCGTCCGTGACCGCGCCGATCAGGTGCTCCTTGAACGCCTCCCGCGCAGGGTTGTGCGCCAGACCGCTCGCCAGCGCGGCCTCCCGCGCCCCTGCGACCTCCACGCTCTCCAGCCGGGCCGACTGCCGGCCCACCCGGACCGCGAAGCCGCCGACAGGTGCCTGTCGGGAACGCACCAGGTCCGCGAGCGCCCCGGCCAGCGCGGCACTCCCCTTCAGACGCGCGACGACGAGCGACTCCACCGCTGCGGGCACCGCCCCGGGCAGCTCCGCGCACGTCGTCAGGAGCACGCCGTTCTCCCCCAGCGAAGGGAGCACCTGGGACACGTAATCGAGGAACCGCGCGTTCGGCCCGAGCACCAGCACACCGCGCGCGGCCGCTCCCGGGAACGCGTACAGCACGTATGCCGCCCGGTGCAGCGCAACCACGGTCTTCCCCGTACCGGGGCCGCCCTGCACCACCGTCACTCCCCGGTGCGGGGACCTCACGATCGCGTCCTGCTCCGTCTGCAAGGTCGCCACCGCCGCACGCATCCGCCCCGTGCGCTGTGCTTCCAGCGCCTCCGCCAGCGGACCGTCACCGACGACGTCGCCGGCCGCGGGCGGCGATCCATCCAGCAACTCGTCGCTCACCGCACGTACCGCACGACCGTAGACCCGCAGATGTCGCCGCCGCCGCAGCCCCATGGGGTGGACGGTCGTCGCCTCGTAGAAGGACCGCGCCGCATCCGCCCGCCAGTCGACGAGCAGGGGCAGGTCCCGGTCACCGACGTGCAGGCCGAGCCGTCCGACGTGCAGGACGGTTCCGTCCGCGCCGTCGACCCTGCCGAACGCCAACCCCTCCTCGGCACCCTCCAGCCGACGGATTTGACCGGCCAGACGCTCTGCGGCGACATCGCGCGCGTACACCTCGCCCGCGCTGTCGACCGATGACCTCAGCACGTCCGCCAGCTGGACCCGTGCATCCGTCAATCGCTCGTCGAGCACCCGGTACATGGCGGCCACACGGGCCTGTTCCACCTCGACCTGCCCCGCGGCAACCTCATTGGACTGGGACAAAAAGCCGCCTTCCCCTCGACCCGGCCCTCCACTATGCAGCCACATCCCTTCGAAGGTAAGGCTTGACTTACCTCTCCGGGTCGGCCGCCCGCGGAGACGGCACCACTAGACTCCCGGTGAGCGCGGACCGCCGGCCGGGCAGGCACGGTCCGGGCGGACGGCGACCGCATCGTGCCGAGGGAGGCCGCGTCCGGTGAACACGCCGTCAGCACCGTCCGGGGCGGAGCGCACCGACCGGTCGCCCGTCCGCCTGGGCGTTCTCGTGCCGCTGACCCGGCCCGGGTGGGTCGAGGCGGGTCGCCACCTGCTCGCAGGACTCGACCTCGCCGTGCGGGAGGTCAATGACGGTGGCGGCATCCACGGCAGGCCCCTGGAGTTGGTGGTGCGGGACACCGCTGCCGATCCGGCGCGGGCCGTGGCGGTCGTGGACGAGTTGGCGGGTCTGGGCGTGGTCGCCCTGGCGGGCGAGTACCACAGTGTCGTCGCCCGGGCCGCCGCGTCCCGCGCCGACGCCCTCGGCGTGCCGTTCCTCTGCTCCTCCGCGGTGCTCGACGCCCTCACCGAGGGGCCGACCCCGTGGGTGGCGCGACTGGCTCCGCCCCAGTCCCACGGGTGGCGGGTGTATGCGGAGTTCCTGCTCCGCTCGGGCCGACGCCGGATCGCCGTGGTGACCCAGCCGAGCGTCTACTGGGCCTCGGGGACGCGGGTGCTGCGGGGGCACCTCGCCCGCCACGGCGGCACCCTCGTCGAGTTCGACGCGGACGCGTTCCCTCCGCGGGCCCTGTGCGACGCGCTCGCCGAGCACCGTGCGAGCGCGCTCCTGCTGCTGGTCGGGGTTCCGGAGCCGGCGGTGCCGCTGGTCAGGGCCGTCCGGGGGGACCGCAGGCTGACCGAGGTCCTGATCGGCGCGCCGGCCGGGCAGCCGGAGTTCGCCGGTTGGACCGCCGAGTTGGGCGGGGACGGCGCCGGGATCCCGTTCCTCCGCTACCTCCCCGAGTCCCCCGGCCCGCTCGGTGAGCGCGTCGGGAGGGAACTCCACGAGCGGCTCGGCACAGCGCCCTCCTTCGTCGCCTTCGAGGGCTGGGACAGCATCGCCGTCCTCGCCGAAGCGCTGCGCACCCACGGCACGGACCGGGCGGCCGTCGCCCGGTCCTGGCCGCACCTGGTGGTGGAGGGAACCCGTGGGCGGATCCGCTTCTCCCGTGTGCCCGGCACGGGCGTCTGGCAGTGGGCCGGGGCACCGGTCCAGGTCGCGGACCGGGATCCGGCGGCGCCCGATCGCCTGAGGGTGCTCGACGTCCGCTGAGCGTCCGGGCGTTCGCCCCGCGCAGCCCCCGCACCGGGAGCCCGTACGCGAGGGACGACCTCCGGGACCCGCCTTGCCCCATCGTGCCGGCGCTGCGGTCACTACCGGCCTTCCGCCTCGCTGCCGCCGGCGCCGTGGTCGTGGCCCTCCTCCTGCCGCGCGGCCTCGGTCGTCCGACCGGGGCCCTGCCCCTCCCCCGTGGGGGACGGATGGCGGGGGCGGCTCGGCCCGGGAGGGGACGGCTCGCTCCGGAGAGGGTCGGATGCGTCCTGCGCTCGATGTCGGAGGGATGTCGACCGGTGCGTTCCCGGGGGTGCCGCGGCGGCGGCCCCGACTCGTCAACCCGGCTGCGGGCCTCCTCGCGAACCGCCCGGACGGCGTCGCTCCTCGCCGTAGAGTCCGCGATGAGCGCCGTCCGTCGGCACGGCGGCGCCCTCTTCGGCCCCGCACGGGACGCTCGGGATCAGGGGCCATCGCCTGACCAGGAAGGAACCGCATGATCTCGTTCGAGCCGGAGTTCTCCGAGTACCTGGACGTCGAAGAGGAAGCGACGGTGATCCGCACGTTCGAGATCGGGCTGATCTCCGGCCTGTTGGCCACGACCGAGTACGCGGCCGCCGTGGAACACGCGGCCGTCACGTACGGGATGCGCTCGATCGACGACGCGGCCAGGCGGGTCGCCCGGGTCGCGGTGCGCCAATCCGCGCTCTTCGACGGGGAGCGACCACCGCAGGTCTTCGTGGCCCTCGACGAGAGTTGCCTTCGGCAACGCGTCGGCGAACCAGCCGTCATGGAACAGCAGTTGCAGCGGCTGATCGAGATCGCCTCGCTGCCCACCGTGTGGCTCCAGATCGCCCCGTTCGCCATGGGGGCGGCGCGCTCCTTCGATTTCCCGATCTCCATCCTCACGATGCCCGACCGCTCGCTCGTGTCCTACTCGGAGTCCGCGCTCAGGGGGGACCTGGAACAGGACGACGCCCGGGTGCTGCCGTTCCTGCGGTCCTACCACCACCTCCAGGCCGCATCGCTCTCCCCCCGGGACTCGGTGAAGCTGATCAACCGGGTGCTCCAGGAGCTGTAGGCCCCGCGGAACCGGATGTGAACACCGAGTCTTGTTGCCCATATATTGCATGTGCACACAGCATGCAGAAGGAGATGGCGATGGGCGGACGGGTGGTACTCGGGATCGAATCCTCGTGCGACGAGACCGGCGCCGGGATCGTCCGGGACGGGAAACTCCTCGCCCACGTCGTGGCGTCGAGCATGGACGAGCACGCCCGCTTCGGCGGTGTGGTGCCCGAAATCGCGGCCCGGGCGCACCTCCAGGCGTTCACCCCGGTCGTGCGCGAGGCCCTTGACCGGGCCGGGCTGCGGCCGGGCCAGCTCGACGCCGTCGCCGTCACCACGGGCCCCGGGCTCTCCGGCGCCCTCCAGGTGGGGCTGGCCGGGGCCAAGTCGCTCGCCTTCGCGGTCGGGGTGCCGCTGTACGGGGTGCACCACCTCGCCGGGCACGTCGCCGCCGACACCCTGGAACACGGCCCGCTGCCGGCACCCTGCGTCGTGCTGATCGTCTCCGGCGGTCACACCTCCCTCCTCCTGGTGCGGGACCTGGTCGGCGAGCCGATCCTGCACCTCGGTGACACGCTCGACGACGCGGCCGGCGAATGCTTCGACAAGGTGGCGCGGGTCCTGGGGCTGCCCTACCCCGGCGGCCCCGCCATCGACCGGGCGGCCCGGACGGGCGACCCGCACGCCGTGGCCTTCCCGCGCCCGCTGTCCCGGCCCGGCGACGACCCGTACGCCTTCTCCTTCTCGGGGCTGAAGACGGCCACCGCCCGCTGGGCCGAGGGACACCGGCTGCGCGGCGAAGCGCTGCCCGTGGCGGACGGGGCAGCCGCCCTCCAGGAGGCCGTCGCCGACGTGCTGACCCGCAAGGCCGTCGCCGCCTGCACGGCGTACGACGTCAAGACGCTGATCGTGGTCGGCGGTGTGGCGGCGAACTCACGGGTCCGGGCCCTCGCCGAGGAACGGTGCGCCGGGAACGGCATCGAGCTGCGCGTACCGCCGATGACCCTGTGCACCGACAACGGCGCCATGATCGCGGCCGTCGGCGAGCTCCTGGTGCGCTCGGGGGCCGAGCCCGCACCGCTGGACGTGTCCATCGACCCGTCCGCGCCTCTGGAGTACGCCTCGCTCACCCCGCTCCCCGCCCCCTCCCTGCACACCGCCTGACGGCCGTGCTCGCCGGCCGGCCCCCGGCCCCGCACCCCGGCGGCCCGCCCTCCCCCCGCGAGGTGGCCGACCAGCGCGCGTGCCTGCGGAGCCCGGGGAGGAGCGGCCACCCGCCGCACGTGCGGTTGCGGTCCCCGCCGGAACCCTCCTCCATGGAGGGGAAGACACCCGACGGAAGGACCGCGCCATGCCGAGAGGTTCCAGCCCCAAGAGGGAACGTCAGTACGAGCACATCAAGGAGTCCGCCCGCAAGCGCGGCGAGTCCACCCGGCGCGCCGAGGAGATCGCCGCCCGCACCGTCAACAAGGAACGCGCCCGCGCCGGCGAGTCGAGGACCGCGAGCCGCACGTCGACGCACGACCCCAAGTCAGCCGCCCGACGCGGCGGACAGCGCTCCCACAGCGGCGCGCAGGGCCCCACCAAGGACCAGCTCTACGCGGAGGCCAAGAAGAGGAACATCGACGGCCGCTCCACCATGAACAAGCAGCAGCTCCAGAGGGCACTGGGCCGCTGACACCACCCCCGGCACGGCGACGGAACCCCAGCCGAGCACCACGAGCGGTCAGACGCCGTTCACGCCTCCGGGAGCCCCGGTCCCCGCCCGCCCTGGCGTCCGCGGTCGGGGCGGCGCCGCCCTCAGTGGCAGTCGTGTCGCGTCGCGTGCGGCATCCCGGGGCACTCGGTGCAGACGAAGAGGTAGACGCCTCCGGCGTCGCCCATGTCCATGTCGACCTCGTCGTCGCCCGTGACGCTCAGCAGGTGGGCCATCCGGTGTCCGGCCGCGCAGGACGGCCAGTCCGGCAGCTGGGTCCACGCGGGGTAGCCACCGACCTTGGACTCCAGTACGCAGGCCAGTTCCGTCAGGAAGAACCCGTGCTCCTCCTCGGCCCGCAGCACGAGCGTCCGCAGTTCCTCCGACAGGTCCCGGTGGGGATGGTCGAGGGCCTCCACCGGGGACAGGGTGCACGGGTTGGGAAGGAAGTCCGCCTCGTACTCCCCGTCAGCCGGGCGCGGCACCTCGTCGGGACGGCCGGAGGGCACGATCGCGGACTCCGTGCGCCAGTGGAGGGCGGGACGCACCGCCTCGGAGGGCTCGTCGGGGTGGAGCAGGGTGCACCAGAGCAGTTGGAGGACGTCCGCGCCTTCGGGGAAGGGCAGGTCGGGGACGTCCCGGGCGAAGAGCTGGAGCACCGGGACCATGGGTACCGGGCCGGGCGGTACGGTGCCGACCCCGTCATGGTGGTCCCGCCGGTCGCAGAAGGGCCACGGGGTGTCCCGGGGCCACAGCAGCGGGCCGCCGAGGGAACTCTCCTGCGGTGTCGGTGCGCCCCGCTTCGGGCGCAGGACCGTGGTCCGGCGGGCCAACGGCGCCAGCTCGGGGACGAGTCGGCTGATGTCGAGTGGTGGCGGGACGGCAGGGCGGTGGGGCGGCAGCACGGCTGTGTCGGCTCCTTCGGTGGGCAGGTGGGCCAAGTGGTCGGGACTGCTCGGGGTGGGGCGCAGGGCCGGGAACCCGTCGGGTCAGGACCGCCCGTCCGTCACCCGCTCTTCTTCTTCCAGGCGCTGACACCCAGCTTCCCGGTCGTCCCCAGGTCCAGCTCCGGCACCAACGTCACCGGCCGGCCGCCCGGCTTCGGAAGCAGCCGGACGTACGGTGCGGCCGTCGCTCCGCCGGTGCCGGTATGGGTGTTGCGCCACATCAGACCCGTCGTCGCGCTCTGGCCCGGCGCCAGTGTCACCGGGCGCGGCGGCGCGTCGAAGCCGGCCACCTCGGCGATGTCCCCGCCGCCGGGCAGGACTTGGACCTCGTGGAGCGGACGGTGGTCCTCGTCCAGCGGGGTCAGCCCGGGGTGGCCGTCGAGCGCGTAGGGGCGGGTTCCGCAGTTGGTGAGGGTGATGCCGACGACCCGGAGGCCCATCGCCGCGTCCCCCTGGTCCGCGGTCACCCGGACGCCGGACGGGGGGCACGCACCGGGCGGGGCCCCGACCTCGTCCGAGGGGACCGAACGGACCTCCGCGATCTCCACCCGGGCGGCACCGCGCCCTTCCGGAGGGAGGGGCGGTGCGGTGAAGGTGCGCCGCACGCTCCGGCCCGCCGGCACGGCTTCCACGGTCACCTGATCGGTGCTGCGCACCACGTCGGAGGAGACGCTCGTCACGGAGAAGGCAACGGTGTAGGTGTACGGCTCATGCTTCCCGTTGGCCACCTCGAACTCAGCCGTCCGCTCGCGGCCGGTGCAGTGCTCGGGCGCCGGCTCGAACCCCGTCGTGCTGATGATCCGCACGCCCCCTGTCGCATCGGGCGCGCCGGCACCGGCCGACCCGGGCGAGGGGGACACCGCGATCCGGCAATCGTCACCGTCCGAGGCCGTACCACCGTCGCAGGCGGTCAGGGTCGAGATCGCCACGAGGGCGACGGCGAGGGGCAGTTGCGTGGTGGCGGGGCGCATCGGCCCACCTCATCAGCAATGGGGTTCCGGCACCATGATCCGCGCCACACCGCGCCCGGTCGCGCTGCGCGGACGACGTCGAATCCGGCCGGCTCATCGTGTGCCCGGAGCCGTCGGCGCGTGTCACCCGACGGGAACCCTGCCCGTCCGACCGTCCCGGTCTGCCCTCCGGGGCCTGGTGCGGCGATCTTCCACCGCGGATTCCGCTGGACCAGGTGATGACACTCCTGCAGAGTGTCGGCATATCCCGTGACGCCTCCCAGCAGTCACCTTCATCCCCCCAGGCACAGTCACCGCGGGGTGTCAGTCGGTGTGGTCGAGGGCGGCGGTGACGATGCTGTCGGTGTCGATGTGGTGGTGGCGGTAGACGTCTTGGATGGTGCCGGACTGG